>DASPKW010000439.1:0-51756 GCA_035627895.1 Tepidisphaeraceae bacterium
GGGGGGGCAGGGGGGCACGGGCGCCGGGGCGAGGGTGTTGTAAGTAATTGCCAGTGAGTCGTTTGGGGTGACCGGTGTTCGGGATTTGGGGGTGATTTCGTTCGGGATCGTGGCGTCTAGTCCCGGGGTGGGGAGGACAGGGCGAACAATGGCCCGCAAGCCGACGACGTGCCGTTTTCGAGGCACTGCGAGAGGAGTACAGATCGTGACGACCGCCCCAGCCGTATTTGTTGACCGTCGCCGCCGCGGACGTGGCTTTACCCTGGTCGAGATCCTGACGGCGGTCGGGATTTTGGCGGTGTTGATGTCGCTGTCGGTGCTGGGGTTTCGGCACCTGAGCTCGGGGACTAAGAAGCGGTCGACCGAGACGGCGATGAAGGCGCTGCAATCGCTGATGGTCGAGAACGGGGTGGACCCGCTGAAGACGGACACGGCGGCGTACGGGAACGCGAACACAAAGCTGGCGGTGCCGGGGGTGCTGCCGGACGACGCGAAGGGGAAGTTGGCGAACGACAAGGTGAAGCGGACGCGCGACGCGCTGCGGTTGCTCGCCGGGGTGCCGGCGAACGCGAAGCACCTGGCGGACCTGCCGCGGGAGATGCGGGTCGATTTGGGCGGGAAGACGCTGAACGAAAACCGGCTGGCGGACCCGAACCCGAATCTGCCGCTGCCGGTGATCGACGGGTGGGGCAACCCGATCTTGTACGTGCCGGGGGTGGGGGCGACGGGCATCAAGGATGCGCCGGACCCGTTGCTGTCGCCGGACAGGACGGGCACGCCGCCGAACGAGGTGGGGCGGCCGTACTGGATGTCGGCGGGCCCGGACGGGGATTACTCGACGGGCGAGGACAACATTTACTCGTGGGGCCTGTGAGCTCTGTAAATGACGAAGGTTGAAATCGGAAGCTCGAATCAATGACGAAGTTCGAAGGTCGAATGACGAAACGCCTGACGCCCATGTATACCGATCGCGTTCAAAATCACAGTGTTAACGGCCTCCGCGGGCGGCGCGCGTTTACGCTGACCGAGGTGCTGGTGATCATCGCGGTGATCGTGGTGGTGCTGGCGATGGCGGTGCCGCTGTTCAACGTGTTCTCGGCGAGCCGGAGCGTGGACGGGGCGGAGAACGTGCTGTCGGCGGCGCTGCAGCGGGCGCGGTCGCGGGCGATCGGGATGCAGGAGCGGCGCGGGCTGTTCGTGTTCACGGACCCGGCGACGGGGAACGCGGCGATGGTGACGGTGGTGCTGGTCAACCGGGCCAACGTTCCCGTGCCGGTGGTCGAACTGGAGTTGGACCCGTCCGGGCAGCAGACGTCGGACACCGAGCCGCTGCCGAGCGGGGTGGGCGTGGCGTTCATGGGTCGGGACTACAACAATGCGTCGGGCACGCCGCTGACGTTTCGGCCGCTCGGGCTGATCGTGTTCGACGCGTACGGGCGGCTGGAGCAGTTGGAGTTCACGATCCGGAAGGACACGTTCCTGGCCAAGCGCGCCGAGCTGGACGGGGGGACGATTTCGATCCCGGCCCCGAACTCGAACGAAGCGCTGTACAGCTCGGTCGCGATGACGTTCTACGAGCGGCGGGCGTTCGGCGACGGGACGACGTCGGCGAACAAGCCCGCCGAGACGCTCAAGTTCGACGGCGACCAGCCCAAGTGGGTCTCTGAGAACGGGCTGGCGATCTTGTTCAACCGGTACAACGGGACGGCGTTCCGGGCGGAGTAGGGGGGCGGCGAGAGGTCAGAAGTCAGAGGTCAGAGGTCAGACTGTGGGAACGTTGAGATGAACCAAGAGACGAAACGAGTTGTGGCCGGTGCGGGACGCCTGGGGCGGGCGGGCCTGGTGGCGCGCGGGCGTCGGCGGGGGTTCAACTTCACCGAGGTGATGTTCGCGGTGATGATCCTGGGGCTGGGGTTCATCATGGTGGCGGCGATGTTCCCGGTGACGATCCGGCAGACGGCGACGAACATGGAGGAGGCGGCGGCCGCGAATTTGGTGAAGGGGGCGGTGCAGGCGATCCAGTCGGTGGCGAACGAAGACACGTTCCCGACGACGGGCACGGGCGACAAGGCCGCGGTGATGCCGCTGAGCCCGGCGAAGTTCGCGCAGCATTACAGCCGGGGCAACGCGATCTCGGCGCAGAACCCGCGGTACGGGTGGGTGGCGCTGTACAAGCGGCCGACGCTGGACACGGGGGACGCGCCGTACGCGCAGGTGTTCGTGATCGCGCTCCAGAACCGGAACCGGGCGGCGTACTCGTTCGACCCGCTGGGGGTGAACGATTTGGCGAGGCCGGCGGGGCAGCCGTATGCGACGCTGGAGCCGCGCGAGGTGAAGGTGGCGGTCAAGTGGAACCTCACGGCGAGCGAGATCGAGTTTAAGTCGCCGAGCGGCGTGGAAATTATTGTCGCACCCGGCACGTACGTGGTCATCGGGAACGACGGCTTGTCGGGGGCGAACGCGGGTCTGTTGAATGGCCGGATCTACCTGGTCGGTAACCCGATCGACGAGTCGACGGGCAAGTACGAATTGGTCCCGGGCAGCGATCAGGATCTGGGGGGTGGGAAGCAGGACCCCGACCTGAACAACGCGACGGCGTACATCGTCGGGCGCGGTTACACGAATCCGGGGGCGAACGATTACACGTACTCCGGGCCGGCGCAGGACATTGGGGTGTACACGACGTTTATCCGGGTGGACGCGCCGCCGGCGAATTGAGGCCGAGGGCGTGGGCGATGGCCCGTGGTGGTGGAAGGGGGAGTGGGGGGTGTGATGGTGGATTCGAGTCGGCTGTTTTACGGACTGTTATGACCCGCACGACTATTCAATCTCGGTCGTCTCGTTCGGCCCGCCGCGGCGCGTTTACGCTGGTCGAGGTGATGATCTCGGTGGCGCTGGTGCTGATGGTGATCTACGGGGTGGCGCGGGTGTTCAAGCTGACGAGCGAGGCGATCGGGGCGAACCAGGCGGTGGCGGCGATGGTGCGCGACAACCGGTCGACGGCCGCGACGCTGGGGGAGGACTTCCGCAACTGCGTGGCGGACTCGCCGATCTTCTTGATTTCGAGCCGGGTGGCGTTCGAGGGGACGGGCAAGCAGATCACGTACGACGGCCTGACGAAGTTTCGCGGACAGATGGGCGGGTTCCTGAACGCCGAGGAGGCGCGGCTTGACGAGGACGGGGACCCCCGGACGTACACGATCAACGGGAGCCAGTACCGGGTGGGGCTGGCGGACGGTTCGGACCGCATCCCGCGGCTGGACCGGCTGGGCTTTTTTGCGCGGGGGATGTACCGGCGGCAGACGTCGGACGTGGACAAGGCATACAGCTCGGTGACGTCGAACGAGGCGTTCGTCTGGATCGGGCACACGACCCACCCGAAGTTGCACGGCTCGAGCACGACGACGCCGCTGCAGCCGAACGACCAGTTCGCGTCGGAGCGGGTGCTCGGGCGGATGGCGTTCCTGGTGAAGGACAACGAGTACATCAAGACCATGGACGCGAAGGTGCGGCCGTCGGGGTATTACGCCGACGTGCCGGAGTCGCAGCGCAACACGTACCCGCTGGCCCCGCTCGGTTATGAGAACCAGCGGCAACACCTGTGGCCCGGGCGGTACGACCTGGCCGGGACGACGGTAGAGAAGTTCCGCCAGGTGGCGAACGAGGTCTACCTAGGCGCCCAGAATCAGATCGGGGGCCCGGGCAGCTATGCATCGTCGACGATGACGTGGCACCGGTCGCTGGACACGCGCGGGGCGGACAACATCTTCCGCGCGCTGTGCGACCCGACGCCGAGCCGCCCGATCACCCCCAACGGCATGGCGCTGGCGGCGCCGGTGTTCGTGCCGAACTGCGTGCAGTTCGTCGTCGAGTACGCGGGCGACTTCACGAACCAGGACGAGGAAGGGTTCATCACCAACGTCGGCCAGTGGGTGGACCGCTCGAACCCCGACGCGATCCAGTACGGCGGCGGGGCGGGCCTGCCGACCGACGGCGTGGTCGACTACATCGTCGACGGCCCGCGCCTTGCGTCGGGCAAGCTCGACCCGGCGAAGAAGGAGCAGTGGAGCCGGCGGATCCGGTGGTACGGGATGCCGCGCGAGGTGACCGGGGCGGAGCCCAGCGGGTCGGTGCGGATCGACGAGCGCGACGTCGTGCCGTTCCGGGACGTGGTGTTCGCGATGGCGGACCGGGGCAAGTTCACGCCGGTGAAAGACGCGTTCCGCCGCGCCCCCTGGGAGGTCGAGTGGCCGGGGATGCTCCGGACGTATTTCGCACCGGTGCCCAAGTCGTCGCCGGGCGGGGTCGCGCTGTACAGCGAGGACGGGACGCGCGTGCAGGACAACAATTACCTGAACTTCGAAGCGACCCTCGGCATCGCGGCGAACGACGGGGCGAACAACGCGAGCACGTTCCGGTACGTGTGCGCCTGGCACAACGATTCGCCGCCGCTGATCCGGGTGACGATGAAGGTCGTGGACTCGAACCAGCGGCTGACCGAGGGGCAGTGGTACGAGTACGTGTTGAGCCGGTAGGGCGCGCGCGTATGGCGCGCGGCTCGAGCGATTGGTTCGCCACGCGACCGCAGGCTTCCGCCGGCGGCTATGAAGGTCTGACGGGGCGGTCGGGCGCGACCGCGGCAGACGGGGTATCGCTTCAGAGCCGTGCCCGTGCCACGCGGGACGCCACGAACAATACACCGATTGAATTTTCCCCGCGAGGTTGTCATGACTCGATTGCTTACCCGCCCGATCGCCCGAATGCTCGACGCCGTGCAGCGGCGGTTCCGCCGCGCCCGGCCGGGGTCGGTGCTGATCATGGTCGTGTCGCTGCTGGTGCTGCTGGCCCTGATCGGGACGGCGGCGATGTCGACGGCGCGGGTGGACCGCGAGGCGAGCCGGCAGCACGTGGTGAACGTGCAGATCGAGATGCTGGCCGAGGGCGTCAAGCAGTTGCTGATCGCGGCGGTGCAGCGGGACCTGTACGCCCCGCCGTTCGGCAGCCGGACCGACTCGCCCGGGTCGGACCCGACGGACGCGAAGCCGAGCCCGCACGACGCGTTCCTCGGGTCGCCGACGCCGGAACTGTTCCTCCGGCCGCTGTTCACGCTGAACAGCTCGGGCGTGCCGACGTCCAACCCCGGCGCGCCCGACCCGTACGACCCGGTCGTGGCCAGCGGCACCGTCATCTGGCGGAACATCTCGTACCCGCCGCTGCAGTCGGGCGACGCTTGGCCGATGGACCTGCCGTACGTGGCGACGGCCGGTTCGCCGAACGCGTTCGGGATGACGCTGGCGAAGCAAGCGTGGGCGGTCGACTCGATCAAGATCGGCCTGGACTTTTACCCGGCCCTCCGGGAGATCAACCCGAACACGGGTGCGCCGGTCGGCCAGCCGATGATCGCGGCGGACACGGACTACGACGGGATCGCCGACGCGTTCTACTTCAAGCTCCCGGTGAGCCCGATCAACGGGGTGACGTGGTACGGGGCGACGCGGGTGGTCGACCACAACTCGAAGCTGAACCTGAACACGGCGGGGGACCCGGACGTGGAGCAGTTGAGCGGGCCCGGGGGGACGGCCTCGATCGCCGGGTGGTTCCCGTCGAGCGCCGCGCTGTACTGGAGCAAGTCGGCGAGCACGACGACGTTCCCGCTGATCGACATGGCGAAGTCGTTCGGCCCCGACGGCGATCCGACGAAGTCGTCGACGCCGAGCTACACGGAGCTGGAGCGGCTGAACGGCCGGCGGTTCTACGGGGACTCGAACAACAAGACGGTGCTGGACGCGAAGTGGTCGGAACCGGAGAACCGGACCGACTTCACGTTCGCGACGCTGGGCGACCTGCTGTGGCACCAATTGGGTCGGCGGCTCGACGCGCCGGGGACGGTGGGGTCGGTCAAGACGGGGAACCCGCCGACCGCGCTCGTGTTCGGCAAGGGCTCGCGGCCGTTCTCGCTGTCGGACTCGATCGCGCTGGCGCGGGGGTACGTGCGGTTCGACGAGACGTCGAAGGACTCGACGGTCGAGGACGTGCTGAAGCTGTCGACGGTGTGGTACGCGCCGTACCTGCCGTACACGGCCGACCGGTACAACGCCTGGTTCAACGACAACTTCGCGGTCGGGGCGCGGAACGCCCGGCCGTACCTGACGGGGTACAACCCGGTGCGGAACTACGTCGTGCGGCCGGGGGCGAGCGGCGGGATTTACTCGTCGAAGACGAACGTCAACACGGCGGCGTTCGACGAACTGTACCGGTCGTTCTACGACGTGATGACCGACCCGCTCAAGCCCGGCTCGACGCCGTTCGACGACGTGACGGCGTGGACCGACACGACGATCACGAATGACCCGTACGTCGGGCAGAAGTTCGGCCCGGACTTCACGCCGATCTACGCGGACCACCCGGCCCGGATGTTCCGGTCGCCGGTGCGCCCGTCCGGTGCGGCCGGCGTCGGGGCGACGCGGATGCACCCCGCACAAGTGCTGATGCTCCGCGCCGGGCTGGCGGCGGTGAACGCGCAGACCCTGCGCGGGGGGGATAAGGACACGGACGTCCCGGTCACCCGGCAGTTCCTGATTCCGGCGGTGGCGGATCCGGCGGTGACGGGTACGGTCGCGTTCACCGCCACGGTGGCGGGCGTCGGCCGGCAACCGTACCTGACCGAGGTCTACCTGTACAACAACCCGGACAAGTACCCGCCGAAGGCGACCCCGGCGACCCCGCCCCCGGCCGCGCCGGACGACCCCGCCCCGCCAGCGCCGACGACGCAGAAGCAGAACAAGACGGGGTTCGTCGCGATCGAACTGCACAACCCGCACAATATCGAGCTGAAACTGCAGAACCAGTATCACCTCCGGGTGGTCGACCGTACGAAGTGGCCGAACCTCACGTTCGAGCCGCTGAAGGCGGCGGACGGGAGCAACGTCGACCTGCCGACGGACATCGTGATCCCGGCGGGCGGGTTCGTCGTCCTGCACAACTTCTCCGAGGGCTCGACGGACGACGACTACGCCCAGTACCTGCCCGGCCCGCTCGGCGACCCCAACTTCCCGGACCGTCAGAAGAAGTTCACGACCAACGACGCGGTCTCGATCCACCGGCTGATGAAGGGCCTGTCCACCCTGTTCAACAAGGAGGTCGTGCTCACGCGGACGACGCCGTCGGGCGAGATGCCGGTCGACTCGTTCGACGCGACGGGGATCGAGAAACTGCCGACCCCGCCGGACGGCGAATCGACGAAGGTGAACGTCGAGGCGTGGTACTACAGCCGCCAGACGGCGGCGGCCGGGCTCACCGGCAGCCCGTGGACGTGCGTCTACCCGGGCCGGTACGACGGGTCGCTGGCCAAGGCGCGGCACCAGGGGACGCTGACCACGTCGTGGGACCCGGCGAAGGACCTGGACGCCTGGGGCCCGGGCGGGAAGGACGCGGCGACCGCCCCGCCGATGGCGTTCGGCGCGACCGAGGAAAAGGCGAGCCGCGAGACGTCGCCCGGCCTGTCCACGTTCGTGATCCCGATGTTCGGCGCCGGCATGCCCGGGCCCTTCAAGGCGGGGAGCGGCGGGTTGGGCGGGAAGGCCGCCTTCCCGTTCGGCGGGTTCGCGCGGGTGGGCGACGTGATGCACGTGCCGTACATCGGCTCGTACAAGCTGAGCGCTTCCGGGGCCGCCGCCGACACGTTCGTCGAGGTCAACGGGGTCACGATGGACGCGGTGTTCGCCGAGGACACGGACCAGTACGACGACAAGTTCGACGCGTCGCTGGGCATGTTCCCGGAGGACGTCGGGCGGTTCGCCCCGCTGCCGCTGGAGGTGAAGCTCCGGTCGGTGACCGGCGTCGTCCAGTCGAGCACGGGCACGACGATCAAGGACGCCGGCCGGACCGAGTCGAAGGTCGATTACTTCGCGGGCTTCGATTGCGTCGTGTTCAACGCCGACGGCACCAAGCAGCGGCGTAAGGTGACCAACTCCAAGGCGGGCGAGTTCACGGTCGAGTCGGCGTTCAGCCCGGCGGTGCCGGACGGGACGGCGTACCAGCTCGAGTACGTGCGGTACGGGTGGAGCAGCGACCTGTTCGATTACTTCACGACGATCGCGGCCCCGGCCGACGACTACTCGCCGAGCGCCGACCCGCTGGTTTACACGCCCAAGCCGGCGGCGCTGAAGAACGTGAACGACGGCCGCAAGCCGAACCGGGAGGGGTTGTCGGCGAGCCCGACGACGCCGACCGAGGACGACGTGCCGGTCGAAGGGCTGATCAACATCAACACGGCGAACTGGCGCGTGCTGGCGTCGCTGCCGCTGGTGATCAACAGCGACGGGACGGTCAACCCGGACGAGAGCGCGAAGGTGGCGCGGGCGATCGCGTACTTCCGCGACGTCGACTCGGGCACGGGGAAGCCGTGGGGGCCGTTCCGGTCGATCCTGGAACTGAACCTGGTCCCGGGGTTCGCGTGGGGCGGGAAGCTGGCCACGGTGCCGATCCCGTTCGACGTACCGGGCGGGACGGACCCGACCTCGGCCCAGGGGGACATCTCCCCGCTGTCGGTCGGCACGACGCCGCACGACGGGCTGCGGTTGAACTACGAGGAGAAGTACCTGGCGCTGACCCGCATCTCGAACCTGATCACGCTGCGGTCGGACACGTACACGGCGTACCTGATCGTCGAGGGCTGGCGGAACGCGGGCACGCCGAGCGCGACGCTGGTCGCGAAGCGTCGGCTGTCGTTCATCATCGACCGGAGCAAGATGTCCATGACGAAGGCGGGCTCGCCGCGGACGCCGGCGGTGTACACGGTGCCGACGCCGCAGTGAGGTCGTCGAGCTGAATCGTGAAGGTGCGAAGGCCCGCGGGAGTTGTTCCCGCGGGCCTTATTTGTTTTCCGGGGCGGGAAACGTCGGGGCCGGGGCCGCGCCCTCCCACGTTCGGGCGGGCCGCGGTATCTTTTGCGGGTCACATCCAACCCGGGAGCTTATGAGCGTCCATCTCGTCGCCGCGTCGGTCGTGCTGGCCCTGATGTCCGTCGCCGTGTTCGCGGCCCCGCCGCTGCCGCCGGATCAGTTGCCGGCGGTGGCGGGGCTGCCGGACCCGTTCAAGTTTGAGGACGGGTCGCGCGTGAAGTCGAAGGAGGATTGGGAGCGGCGGCGGGCAGAGATTTTGGAGGTCGTGCAGGCGTACGAGTACGGGCACTTGCCCCCGGACCCGAAGAACACGCGGGTGTTCGAGCTGGTGTCGGGCGGGGTGAAGCGGATCGAGGAGGCGGCGCAGCACAAGCAGTACCGGGTGGTGTGCGGGCCGGAGCGGCAGCCGGTGCAGTTCCTGCTGGACGTGACGATCCCGAAGGGGAAGGGGCCGTTCCCGGCGATCGTGCGGGGGGACTGGGGCTGGCGCGCGACGAGCGACGAGATCCTGGTTGAGGTGATCCGGCGCGGGTACGTGATGGTCGACTTCAACCGGGTGGAGATTGCGGCGGACAACAAGTCGCGCGAGACGGGCATTTATTTGAGCTACCCGGACGGCGACTACGGGGCGGTGGCCGCGTGGGCGTGGGGCTTCCACCGCGCGGTCGACGCGCTGCAGACGATGGACTTCGTCGCCAAGGACCGAATCGTCGTGACCGGGCACTCGCGGGGCGGGAAGGCGGTGATCCTCGCGGGGGCGACGGACCCGCGGATCGCGATCACGGCGCCGAACAATTCGGGGTGCGGCGGGGCGGGGTCGTTCAAGCACCAGGCGGCCAAGAGCGAGGACATCGCGGCGATCACGAAGAACTTCCCGTTCTGGTTTACGCCGGTGTTCAAGGAGTTCGCCGGGAAGCAGGAGAAGCTGCCGCTGGACCAGCACTTCGTCAAAGCGCTGGTGGCGCCGCGGGCGTATCTGTCGACCGAGGCGCTGGCGGACCTGTGGGCCAATCCGGAGGGGTCGCGGGTGACGCACTCGGCGGCGAAGGAAGTGTTCAAGTTTCTGAGGGCGGCGGACAAGTGCGCGATCGCGTACCGGGAGGGCGGGCACGCGCACAACCTCGACGACTTCAAGGTGCTGCTGGACTTCGCGGACCAGGTGTTCTTCAACAAGAAGCCGGCGACGGAGCGGGATTGGGATGCCAACCCGTTCCCGGGTGCGCCGAAGAGTTTCGGGTGGACGGCGCCGTAGGGGGGGTGAGGAGAGGGGGGGGATGAGGAGACAAGGAGACAAGGAGACACGGGGACGGAAAGACGCCTTTGATAGGCGCGGGCGGAAGCTCATGGTTCGCCGCTTCTGTTTGTCCGGGGCGGTCAGGCTTGCTCGAGCCAGGCGAGGACTTTGGTGGCGCTGAGGGGTTTGCGGAAGACGTGGTCGGCGCCGAGGGCGACGGCCTGGTCGATCATCTGCTCGGCCGAGCCGCTGATCACGGCGACGGGGACGGCGGCCTTGCCGGCGGCCTTGACGCGGCGGAGCACGTCGAGGCCGGTGCCGTCGGGGAGCATGAGGTCGAGGAGGATGGCGTCGGGCAGGCCCGCGTCGAGGCTGTCGAGCGCCTCGCCGAGGGAGGCGGCGGCCTCGACCTGGAATTTTTTGACGCGCAGGATCCCGGCGAGGGCCTCTCGGCTGACGCGGTCGTCCTCGACCAACAAGACGACGCACCCGAGCGCTGCAGCGGCTGGCGGCATGTCTCTCCCGCATCCTGACGACCATCGGTCCCGGCGCGCCACATGCCCCGCGTGCCGCCGCGCGCCCGGCCAACCGACGACCGGTGCGCGCGAAATCCCCCTCCCGAGAGTTTCGTCCCGATTCCGAAAGGGTACACACATTTTGGAGGTTCGATGCGACCGGCGGGGGTGCCGGCGCAATATGGAAACGATCGTATCCGGATCGCCGCGGGGCGGACCCTGGCGAATCAGAACACGTACGTGCGCTTGGCTACAGGGTTGCTGAAGCGGCCCTGCCGTCGAGGACGAGCGCGTGAGTCGGGGCGACCTAGATGTGTGCCCGCGTGCGTGGCGGCTTAGTTGGTCGGCGGGCGCGGACTGTCGTCGTCGTCGGGGCCGTCGTGGGCGAAGCGGGACGCGTGTTCTCTGGCGCCGTGCGGGCGCGGGTGCGCGTGGGCGGGGCTCGCGTGGGGGCCGGCGTAGTAGCGGACGCGCGACAGGAGGTCGGCCCAGGTCAGGCCGGACTTGAGGAGGAAGTCGGCGGCGTGGAGGTCGGCGGCGCGGCGCAGGTCGCTGGGGTCGGCGGCGTCGCCGAGCACGACGACGGGGATGGACCGCCAGCGCGGGTCGTGGCGCATGCGCTCGAGGGTGTCGAGGCCGGACGCCGGTCGGGCGCTGGCCTCGGCCCCGTGCTGCCACGGGGTGGACGCGTCGAGCAGGATGACGTCGGGAATGGCCTCGGGCAGGAGGGCGATCGCGTCGCGCCCGTTCTGCGTCGATAGCGTGTCGTACCCTTCTCTCCGCAGTTTCATCTCCAGGGCTTCGCGTTCGAGGGCGGACGGTTCGACGATGACGACGACTGACATGCGACACCTCCGTGCGCGTCCCGGCACCCGCCGGCTGTCCCGAGCCGGCGACCTACCCACGGGACCTCGGTTCGTTGGGGCGCGGCTGCCCCGAATCAGGAGAATCCTGATAAGGTTCTTCCGACGGGGCAACGGAGAAATATCGCGAATGGTGGAAATATTGCGGTCGCGTTCGCTTGTGGTTTGTGCGGGAACGATTGCGTGCGGAGGGTGGTAGGGTCGACCGGGTTTGCTGAGAGATCGGATCCGGGGCGTCGCCTGGGGCTCCGCCTCCGGCGTGACCTCTCGCTGTGGGTTATCCGGTCCTCAGTGGCTGCGCCACACGACGCACTCCCACGGCAACAGTTCGCGCACCGGTGCGCTGGGCTCGCGGCGCCGACCACCGTAGCGCGGTGACTCCGACGTAAACGCGAGCGCGTCGGCCGGGGCGTCGGCGAGCGCCGCGGGTTGGTCGGACAGGTTGAACGCGATGCGCAGGGGCGCCGCCGACGCAGTGCCGCGGGACAGTTCGAGCAGGGGGCCGTGGTCGGGGTCGGGGGTGAGGCGCACGGTGGGGTGACGGGGCTCGCGCAGGGCGGGCCACTCGCGGCGGGCGGCGAGCAGGTCGCGGTAGAGCGCGCGGGTGTGCGCGGCCTCGGTGCCGTCGGGCCAGGCCCAGGTGAGCTTGGCCGACTCGAAGGTGGCGCAGGCGTGGGGGTCGGGGACGGCGTCGGCGGCGGTGACGAAGTCGGCGAACTCGCGCTTGCGTCCCTGGCGGACGGCCTCAATCAGGTCCGGGCCGCTGAAGGAGCAGAAGAAGGGGAAGGGGTGGCGCTCGCCGTACTCTTCGCCCATGAACAGCAGGGGGAGGTAGGGGGAGAGGAGCATGAGGCACGGGGCGAGGCGGCGCCTGGCGGGGTCGTCGAGGAGGGTCGAGAGGCGGTCGCCGGCGGCGCGGTTGCCGATTTGGTCGTGGTTCTGGACGCAGACGACGAAGCGGTCACCGGCGAGGTCGGTGGGCACGGGCGCGCCGTGGGCGCGGCCGCGGTGGGGGCTGAACTGGCCGGCGTAGACGAACGGCGACTCCATCGCGCGGGCGACGTGGTGGATGGCGCCGTAGTCGGCGTAGTACCCGCGCGTCTCGCCGGTCAGCAGGGCGTGGACGGCGTGGTGGAAGTCGTCGGCCCACTGGGCGTCGAGGCCGTGCCCGCCGCGGTCGCCGGGGAGGATGACGCGCGGGTCGTTCAGATCGCTCTCGGCGACGACGTGGTGTCGGCGGCCGGTGTGGATCGTCGCCTCGGCGCAGGCGTCGGCGATGTCGGCCAGGACGTGCTTGGCGCCGGCGTCGTAGATCGCGTGGACGGCGTCGAGGCGGAGGCCGTCGAGGCGAAACTCCTCGAGCCACATGCGGGCGTTGTCGACGACGTACGCGCGGACGGCGTCGCTCCCGCGGTCGTCGAAGTTAACGGCCTTGCCCCACGGCGTCTTGTACTTGTCGGTGAAGTAGGGGCCGAACTCGTGGAGGTAATTGCCCTCGGGGCCGAAGTGGTTGTAGACGACGTCGAGGACGACGGCGAGGCCGGCGCGGTGGGCGGCGTCGACGAGGCGCTGGAGGCCGGCCGGGCCGCCGTAGGTGTTCTGGGCGGCGTACGGAAGGACGCCGTCGTAGCCCCAGTTTCGCCCGCCGGGGAACTGGTTGACCGGCATCAGCTCGATGGCGGTGACGCCGAGGTCTTTTAGGTGCGGCAGGCGCGGGATGATTGCGTCGAACGTGCCCTCGGGCGTGAAGGTGCCGACGTGGAGTTCGTAGAAGACCAGGTCTTCGCGCGGGACGCCGGGCCACGCGTCGTCGGTCCAGGCGAAGCGCGCCGGGCGGTAGACGGCGGACGGGCCGGACACGCCGTCGGGCTGCCAGAGGGAGGCGGGGTCGGGCCGGGGTTCGCCGCCGTCGAGACTCAGGGCGTACCGCTGGCCGTCGGGAATCGACTCGAGGGCGAGGGAGAAGTGTCCGTCGCCCTCGGGCGGCAGGGTGATGCGGCGGTCGAGCCGGGCCCCGTCGGCCGTGAACAACAGCAGCTCGACGCGCTTGGCGAGCGGGGCCCAGGCGCGGAACCGCACGGCGTCGCCGGCGAGCGGGATCGCGCCGCACCGCCGCTTGACGCGGTGGGCCTCGCGGCGCTGCCGGCCGTGAGTCGGCCCGTTGTCCGGGTTCGTCTTCTGCGACGGATCGTGATCGACGATTTGCCGGGGGTCCACCACAGTCCCGCCGGCGTCTGTCTTCTGATAGTGCATAGGGTGTGCTCCGCCCGAACGGCCGGCAAACAGCGAGCCGACGCCGAGTCAGGATTTGCCGTAACAGCGGCCGGCGAAAGGCGGGTCTCGGGAGGGCGTGCGCAAGAAGCAGCCCACGGGGAAGTTCCGTGGGCTCAACGCGTTTCGGATGTTGCACACGCACCTGCGGTGCGAATCCGACTCCACAGGAGTCGGCGTGGGACCCGGTTATGCGACTGCGGCGACGGCGGCAGTGGGGCGCACGACCGGCAAATCGACGGACACGCCGGCCGGCGCGGCCGGGAGCGTCGCCGCGCCCTTGCGGACGACGAGGATGCTGTCCCATCCGTTTTTCCCGAGCTCGACGCCGTGGGCGGCGTAGTCGGCGAACCACTGGTCGTCGGCGACATAGCGGAAGCGGTGCTCGCCGGGCGGGAGGTGCGCCTCGACTTCCCACCAGCCGTTGCCGGCCGGGCACATCTTGACGTCGCCGGGCCGCCACCCGTTGAACGTGCCGGCCACGCTGACGTTCTGGACGCCCTTGCGAAAGAACACGAACCGCACCGCGCCGTCGGCCGCTACCGAGATCATGGTCGCTCTCCTGCTTCGCCCTTGTCGGTTGTCGATCGAGTGTCGAGTAAGCGGTGTAACGCGGGGGCGCGGTGCGCGGGAACTTGGGAAAACCCTTATCAGAGGTATGCGATCAGTGGGTGCGCGGGTCCGGTCGCTCGGGACGAGTGAGCACTGTGTAGCGGCAACGTGTATGACCGACCCACCATGGAACAAGTTCCGCGGGCTTTCGGTCGCTCTCTCGTCCAGCGGTTAGCGGCTCCCGACGCGCGTTCCCAGCGAATGCGCATTTCGCAGACGCTTGAGGGGCGGTTGCCCAGTCCCGGCGCGTACCGTCTCGGGCACGTCGCGCTGATACCTTCAACAAACGCCGGGAAAATGGGGCGGAGTTGCGTGCGGCCGGTCACTGGACCAACCCGGCACAACGTTTGCACATTGCCGCGTCACCTGTCACCGCCCGCCGTTTCGTACCTGTTTTTCAGCAGTACACGTCGTCCGGGGTGGTTCGTTTCGTTCGCGCCCCGGCCGTCGCTTACCCGTCGTACGCCATGCCCTACACCCGCCCGTTGCGCGTCGCGCTGTTCACGCATTCGACCCAGCCAATCGGCGGGGTGGTCTACGCCCTCGCCTTGGCCGAGGCGCTGACCGACCTGGGCCACGACGTGACCGTGCACGCGCCGGACTCGACCGGCCATGGCTTCTTCCGGGAGGTGCGCTGCCACGTGCGGCTCGTGCCGACGCCGGCGGCGACCGGGTCCGTCGCCGACGTGCACCGGACGCGGATCGCAGCGTACATCGACTTCCTCGAACGGCACGCGCCCGAGTTCGACGTGTACCACGCGCAGGACGGCATCAGCGCCAACGCGCTAGCCGTGCTGGTGGCGCGCGGCGTCATCCCGAGTTTCCTCCGCACCGTTCACCACCTCGACGACCTGAACGACGCGTACCTGGTCGCGTGTCAGGACCGGTCGGTCGTGTCGGCGGCGCGGTGTCTGTGCGTGAGCAAGCTGTGGCAGCGGAAGCTGATGCAGACGTACGGGGTGGACGCGGCGGTCGTGCCGAGCGGCGTGAGCGCGGCGCGATTCTCGGCCGACCGGTCGGCCGAGGATGAGGTGTGGCGGGCGCGGTTGGACCTGGGTCCGGGGCCGGTGTTTCTGGCGCTGGGCGGGGTCGAGCCGCGGAAGAATACGGTCAAGACGCTGGAGGCGTTCTTGGCGGTGCGGGCGGAGTTCCCGCACGCGCAGTTGTTGATCGCCGGGGGCTCGAGCCTGCTGGATCACTCGGCGTACCGCGAGCAGTTCGAGCAGGTGCTCGCCGGGGCGGACGAACAAACCCGGCGGGCGGTCATCCTCGCGGGCACCCTTCCGGACGGCGCGATGCCGTCCGTTTTTCGTTTGGCGGACGCGCTGGTGTTCCCGTCGGCGAAGGAGGGGTTCGGGCTGGCTGTGCTGGAGGCGATGGCGTGCGGGACGCCGGTGATCGCGCCGGCGGCGCCGCCGTTCATCGAGTACCTGGACCGGTCGGACGCGATCCTGGTCGATTCGCAGGACGCGGGGGCGATCGCGGGGGCGATGGCGTGGGTGACGGACCCGGCGGTGTACGACCATCTGCGCGCCGCGGGGCTCGCGCTGAGCTCGCGGTTTTCGTGGGACGCGTCGGCGAAGGCGCATTTGGCGCACTACCGCGAGCTGCACGACCCGGCGCGGGCGCCGGTGCCGGTGCTGAGTTAGGCGAAGGAGACAAGGAGACAAGGAGACAAGGAGACAAGGAGGGTGAGAAATCAGAAACGTCTCTACGTCTCAAGTTTGCGCGCGCCTTCTGTCTCCTTGTCAGCTTGTCTCCCCCTCCCCTTGTCTCTTCGCCTCACGCGGCTCGGACGGAGCCTCGCCCTCCCGGTGGGTTGGCGGTATATGCTCTCGCATGGCGTATCTCGTCGTCAGTTCCACCTTGCGCCCGGACAGCTCGACGCTGCTGATGGCCCGGCACGTGGCGGGGGCGATTGCGCAGCTCGGTCAGGCCGCCGACCTGCTCGATTTGGCGGGCGTGACGATGCCGTGGTGCGACGGGGTGAATTGTTATCAGGACGGGACGACCAAGGCGCTGGCGGAGCGCGTGTCGGCGGCGACGGGCGTCGTCGTGTGCACGCCGATCTACAACTACACGGTGAACGCGGGGCTGAAGAACTTCATCGAGCTGACGGACAAGGCGTGGGAGGGGAAGGTGGTGGGGTTCGCGTGCTCGGCGGGGGGGCCGGGGAGCTACATGGCGGTGATGCAGGCGGCGAACTGGCTGATGCTGGACCACCGGTGCGTGGTGGTGCCGCGGTTCGTGTACGCGACGCGGGAGGCGTTCGCGAACGGGGCGGTCGCGGACGCGGAGGTGGTGCGGCGGCTGGACGAGCTGGCGGGGGAAGTGGTGCGGATCGGGGCGGCGCTGGGGTAGCGGTGGGGCGCGCTTTCGAACGTGAAATGAGCGTCCGGGTCGCTCCTTCCGGGTGCCACGCTCAGACCGCCGCCCGGAGTTGTAAACCGCGCACGAGCGCGCTCGGCGGGATGAGCATGCGGGGACGCGCGATGCCCGTTCGACGTTCGGCATGCTCATCCCCGCCGGTCACGCGACGGGCGCGATCGAGATCCTTCCCGGCGGGTCTGAGCATGGCACCCCGCGCTGACTGAACGAGCGATCGTCCTGCGCGTATCGTGGGTATGCGAATCAACCGCGCGGTCGGCGTGTGCGTCGGAATGCTGTGGGGCCTAAACACGCTCGCCGCCGACGCGCCGCTTGTCGGTCAGCAATCCGCCGGCGGCATCACGCACTCCTTTCTCGCGACTGGCGGGCAGACGTTCGTCGTGGGCGAGGACGGCAAGGAGACCTGGCGGTGGCCCGGAGCGACGCGGGACGGGTGGGTGCTGGCCAACGGCAACGTGCTGCTGGCCGCGGGCAAATCGAAGGCGTATCCGGCGGGCGCGGTCGTCGAGGTGGACAAGGCCGGGAAGACCGTGTGGGAATTCAAGGGCACGCAGAGCGAGGTCGACGCCGTCCAGCCGCTGGCGGGGGGGAACGTGCTGCTCACCGAATCGGGCCCCAAGCCGCGGCTGATGGAAGTCACGCGCGAGGGGAAGGTCGCGGTCGAGTTTGGGCTCCAATGTCAGACGAAAAGCTTCCACATGCAGACGCGCATGGCGCGGAAGCTCGTGAGTGGGAACTACCTCGTGCCGCACTTGCTCGACCGGGTCGTGCGCGAGTACGACAAGGCGGGCAAGACGGTGTGGGAGTTCAGGACGCCGGACGAGCCGAAGGAAAGTTGGCCGTTCACCGCGATCCGGCTCGAGAACGGCAACACGCTGGTCACGTGCACGCACGGGAACATGGTGATCGAGGTGGACCAGGACGGGAAAGAGCTGTGGCGGGTGACGAATCAGGATCTGGGCGCGCCGCTGCTGAAAGACCCGTGCGGCGCGCAGCGGCTGGCGAATGGAAATACTGTGATCGCGAGCTACGGCGCGGGTGGGGCGGACGAGGTGAAGCTGCTCGAGGTCACGCCGGAGCGGAAGGTCGTGTGGACGTACACATCGGGCCGGCGCGGGGGCGTACACGAGGTGCACGTGCTGACGACGAACGGGAAGGCGGAGGGGGGTGGGCTGCGGTAGAGGCGCGTCACAGCACCTGCCGGCGCACGCCCAGGTGCGTGCGCGACCAGCCGGTGTGCTCGTAGAAGCGGATGGCGGCGTCGTTGTCGAGGTCGTAGACGAGCTGGGCGCGGGTGGCGCCGCGGGAGCGGGCCCAGTCGAGGATCTGGCGGGTGAGCTCGCGGGCGACGCCGGTCCGGCGGTACTCGGTGCGGACGACCAGGTCTTCGACCCACGCGGACGGGGCGCCCTCGGAGGTGGAGATGACGAGTTGGGCGGTGACCATGCCGACGACGTCGCCGGTCGGCCCGCGGGCGACGTAGACGGCGGCGGTGTCGCGCATGTTGAGCAGGGCGCGGAGGCCGCACTCCTGGCGGCGCGGGTCGGGGTTGAAGTCCTTCTCGATGGCGAACAGCTCCCCGATGAGCGCCACGAGCGCGAGGAGGTCGGTCGCCGACGCGGGTTCTACCCGGGTGGTCGGTTGGGTGAGCATGGGATGTGTGTGCGGACGTCGCGGGCGCGCGGGTGGCGGGTTGGGGCGTAGGGTACGGAAGGGGGGTGGGGAAGGCAAGAAACGGTGCGCCGGGCGACTCGTCGTCGGTTCAATGCTCGGCATCTGCGCCGCGTTCGGAAGCGGCCCGCCTGCGCCGTCGATCGGCGAGGTCACGGGTGATGAGGTGGTTCAATCTCGCACCGCCATAGAGCGTCAGGCTACCCATCAGGATGGACGCCGAGGTCCACTGGAGCGGGCTGCGGTCGCCGCAGTTCAGCAGCATGAAGAACGCCGACGCGATCGCGAAATACCCACACCACTCTCGCAATCCCTCGGCCGTCCGCACCCGCAGCCACCAACCGACCGCCGGGAGCCAGAACGGGGCGAACAGCATCACGAAGAATATCCGCCATTTGAAAAGCAGATCTTCGAGCACGTCGCGGGCGATGAAGTCCCATCCCGTTCGCGGTGGCGGGCGCGTCCATTCACGGGTGGGTGCGGTGGTCGCGCTGTCGGTCGATTGGGAAATGGCGGTCGTCGGCCCCGTGGCGGCGAGCGCGCATTCGGCCCACGTGCGATTCAGGATGACGACGAACAACAATACGACGTGCTGGTGGCGGACGCTCGGCAATGAAATGCGAATCACGGCGCCCTCACCGCGGCAGGTCGGTCGTCCGGTCGGGGTCCTTCGGCGGCGCGGCGGTGTCCGGCTTGGCCATCTTTTCCAGGCCTTGGAACGGGCGCATGACGGATTGCACTTCGGCCTGGGCCTTGTTCATGAGGCGCTGGGTTTCCTTTTCGCGCATGCGCGAGACCTGTTGGTTGACGCGGTCGCCCAGGGCTTTGACGGTCGCGTTGTCGAGCTGGCCGCGGGGGGCGAGCAGGCCGATCTGGACGGCCGCCAACTCGCCGGTCAGCGGGACGGCGAAGGATGCGCCGGCGAGCCCCGGCCCGGCCGCGGGGGGCACGCTGACCTGCGCCGTTTCGGCGATCGCGGTGGTCTCGAGGTCGGCGGTGCCCTCGATCGCCATGGTGACCGTGCCGACGGTCGTCTTGGTCGCAGCGGCGACCTTGCCGTCGGAGACCGAGAAGGGGCCTTCGGCCGACAGGGTCGAGGTCTTGTCTTCGTCGCCGGTGAGCAGGGCGAGCTGCGACGCGAGGTTCTTCGGGAACGCGTCGCTGCCGGTGATCTCGTCGAGCCGGGCGAGCGTGACGTTGGCCGCGGTGAACCGGCCTTTGGCGGTCATCCCGGCGCGCCAGGTCTTGTCGGACAGGGGGGCGCGGAGGGCGTCAACGGAAACGGTGACGGTGCCGCCGCCGGCGGCGTCGCGGAAGAACGGGCTGAGGTAGGCGAGCCAGCCGGCGGCGAGGCGCTTGGTGACGCCGAGCGTGATGGTCGAGGGCGCGGGTGCGGTCGTCGCGGTGGCGAGGTCCTTCGGTGCGGGGCCGACCATCATCGTGGTGATCGGGCCGGACACGTCGAGCGTGAACGGCGCGTTTACTTTGACGACCGGGCCGATCGCGTCGAACTGCTCGAACGCGACCTTGCCGCCGTCGGCCTTGACCTTGACGTCCAGCTTGTCGATCGACGGGCCCAGGAGTTGGGCGGCGTCGTCGTGCGTGGTGCCGGGGATGAGCACGGGCGCGAGCGCGGCGGTGCGGATGCGGGTGGCGGCGACGGTCAGGTCGAGCTTCATCTGGCGCGGGTCCATGATTCCGCCGGCGCCCAGGTCGACGGTGCCGGCGGACGCGACGGGACCGGAGGTGCGGTCCTCGTCGTCGACGGTGTCGGCGGTCAGCTCGTAGGTCCAGGGCTGGTCGAGGGACGCGATGGCGAGCTGGCCGTTGATGTTGCGGAACTCGGCGGCCTGCCACTTCACGTCGTACAGGCGCTGCTGCACGGAGCCGCGCCAGAGGGCGAGCCGGCCGTTGACGATCTTGATGTTGCCCGAGATCTTCGGGAGGAGCCCGCCGGCGAACGCGCCGTCCGGGCCGCGGCGCAGGCCCCAGAGGTTTCGGCTGTCCCCGCCCCGGCCGTCGTTGACGACGTAGTCGATGTGCATGCCGACGACGGTCGCCTCGCCGAGCTTGTAGTTGCCGCGGATCAGGTTCCAGAGGGACGCGTCGCACTTGAGCGATTCGAACCCGTTGCGGCGCTTGAGCGCGTCCTTGACCCAGAGGGTCTTGATCTCGGTCCCGCCGAACCAGCTGGTCTTGAAGCTGTCGAGGACGATGTCGCGGCTGCCGGTCTGGCGGACGAGGTAGGCGACGACGAGGCGGCGGCCCACCTTGGTCGAGAGGATCTGGGGCAGGAAGACGACGGCGAGCGCCAGGAGGACGAACATCGCCGCCAGGAGCTTGGGCCAGCGCCGCCGCCTGGTCGGCAGGTCGGTCCGCACGACCGGGTTGGGGAAGTTCATCTCGTGGTCCATGAACCCGGCAGTATAGTCGAGCGGCCAATCCGAGACGTCGGGCAAAGTAGCCTCCGCGGGCAAAAAGCGTGACCGGCGCGCGCGGCGCGCCCCACGTCTTTTATCGGTCATTCCCCTGAGTCTGCTCACTTCGGTGACGCGCAGGTCGCTCGCGAACGTGGGATCACTCCCCGAACAGCAACATTTGCGGGTCCGGTCGGGCGAGCGTCGCGTCGATGCCTCGGGCCCGGAGGGTGTCGGCGAATTCCGGATAGCCGTGGTGGGTGTAGACCTTTTTGGGGGCGACGCGCTCGACGGTTTCGATGAGCTCGTCGAAATCGGCGTGGTCGGAAATGGGCACGGCGTGCTCGACGCCGTAGCGGTAGGTCGCACCTTTCAGGAGGGCCCAGCCGGTCATGACGATCCGGCAGGGGTTTTCGAAGCGGGTGGCGAAGCCGGCGCGGGCGCAGTTGGGCGGGGCGACCAGGACGCCGCGCTCGCGGAGGTCGAGGGCGGCGGGGCCGTGGAAGTCTTCGAAGCGGTAGCGGCGATAGGCGCCCAAATCGACGCCGAAGTCGTTGTAGATCTTGCACATGGCGTGCACTGCGCCGTGGCAGGTGACGGCGTGGCCGGCCGCGGTGAGCATCCGCACGGCCTCCTGAGCCTTGCCGAGGCTGTAGCCCATGACGATGGGTTGGCGGTTGGCGCAGAAGGCCGATTCGACCAAGTCGAGCAGTTGGGCCTCGCTCGACTCGCGCGGGGGGAAGCGGAAGAACGGCAGGCCGTAGGTCGACTCCATCACGAGCACGTCGGCCTGGGCCAGCTCGGCGGGCGGTACGGTGAGGCAGTGGCGTAACTTATAGTCGCCGGTGTAGAGGAGGGATTGGCCGTCGTCCCGGCGGGCGAGGAGCATGGCCGAGCCGAGCACGTGGCCGGCGGGGAGGGCGGTCAGGCTGACGTGGGGGTCCAATTCGCCAACAGAAATCGTCTGGCCGTAGCGGATTTCCGTCACCCTTTGCACGCCGACGCGATACTCAGCCAAGGCGGCGGTTTCGGGTGTGCAGACCGCGTGCTCGTGCTGCGCGATGTGGTCGGAGTGGCCGTGGGAGACGAAGCAGAGCGGACGGCAAATTTTACTGTCAATGAATATTTTCGTTCCGGAAATACTGAGGTCGTCGTGCCACTGAAACATTGGTGCCGCCTCAATTTGCGAAAGAATCCGGACGTTTCCGCTAAAAATTCGGCCAAGTGATCGTCAAGAAATAGTTGCTGCAAGAAATGCGGAGCATTATATTCCGCGAAGTTGCCCCCGGCCTTATCAAGATCGAGGGGCGTAGGCACAGGAATCACGTTGCTGGCGCTCGGCGATGACTGCCCGCGCCATGTGAGGATCACATGCAGATGGAATCGTTCGGCGTAGGAACGCCGCAGCCTCGTCGTCGCACGGATGGGCTCTCTTACAAGTTTCAGCGCCTGCGAGAACGGCTCCGGCAGGCCGTCAGTGATGGCGAACTGGCCGGCAAGCTTCCCGGGGAACGAGCCCTGGCCCGCCGCTACCAAGTCAACGCCAAGACGCTCAGCAAAGCGCTGACCGATTTGGCGGCCGAGGGGTTACTGGACCGCAGCATCGGCCGGGGGACCTACGTCAAGGGCAGCGCGCCGGCCGACCACCTCAAGACGGCCAAGTGGCTGATCGTGTGCGACTACGTCCGGGCGGACACGGCGCTGGTGCGGCACCTGCGCGAGGCGTGCCCGACGGCGACGGTCGTGCACGAGGTGTTCACGGCCCGCCCGAGCTTTACGCGGCAGTTCGAGGCCGTGATCGACTTTTGCACGACGACGCCCGACACGTTCCTGAAGGACCTGGTCGTGCGCAACATTCCGGTCGTGTCGGTGAACCGCGAGTCGGGCCTGTACTCGGTGAACACGGTCGGGACGGACCGCTCGCTGGGGGCGTGGAATCTGGCCCGCGACCTGGTGCAGGGCGGGCACCGGCGGCTGGCGGTGATCGAGTCGATGCCGCGGGCGCAGGTCGGGCGGACGGTCGGGCTGGCGGCCCAGCGGTACGCGCCGGACGCGACCGTGCAGGTGTGGGCCAAGGCGGACACGATGCGGGCGGTCGAGAGCGGCGCGACCGCGATCGTGTGCGACACGACGATGGTCGGCAAAGAGGTGCACGCGACGTTGACGGCGGCGGGCGTGCGCATCGGTCAGGACGTGTCGGTCGGCGCGATCGGGTGCGCGGACGAGACGTACCCGCTGAGCGGCTACCTGTGCGACAGCCGGGACGTGGCGACGGCGGTGATCGACGTGGTCGCGTCGGGCAACACGGCGCGGCCGGCGCAGGTGTGGCTGGCGCCGCAGTGGGTGGACCGGGGGACGACGCGGAACCGCGCGGTGTGAAGGTGGGTTTCGGAATCGAATTGAGAACGCCCGGCGCGACGTGTCGCGCCGGGCGTTTTGGTTTCAATCGGGCGGAGAGTCGTCAGCAAGACTCGCACCTGAGGTGCGAATCCGACTCCACAGGAGTCCGGCGTCGGGGGACGATCAGGAAGCCTTGGCTTCGCAGTTCGGGCACGTGTCGGCGCCGCCGAGGGGCGTGCCGCACTTGAGGCACCGGCCCTCGCGCTCGCGCTTGGCGAGGACGCGGTAGTTAGACCACCAGAGGTACGGGGCGAGCGCGAGCGCCAGGACGAGCAGCCAGTACGGGCAGGTCACGTAGGTGAACGGCAAGTTCCAGAGCAGTCGCAGGCCGGGGCTGACGACCTTGTCGTTGACGCCGGCGCCGAACTTGACGCCGGTTTGCGCGCGGGCCGGGTCGAGCAGGGCAGCGGGCCCGGCGACCGGGTCGCCGGCGGAGACGCGCCACGTCTCCCATGGCGCGGGCGCGGGCTGGCCGAGCGCGACGAACAGGGGGCGCGGGTCGGCGATCGAGGCGTAGGTCAGTTGCCCGTTGTGCGAGACGAACCCGCGGAGGCGCGCGTCGAGGTCGGTCTGGCCGGTGCGGGTGCCGCCGGCCTTGGTCGTGTCGACGACCGTGACCTGCACGGGGGCGACGGGCGCGGTGAACCGGACGACGCCCTCGTACGCGCCATAGCTCCGCACCCAGAAGAAGCAGGCGGCCAGGCAGAGCACGAGCGAGATCGCGGCGAGGATGGTGGCGAGGAGGCGCATGGGTTCGCGCGTATCGTACCACGAGGTGACGGGCGAGATGAGGGGGTGAGGAGAGGAAGGGCGGAGGTGTGGGCGCGGGGCTCGCGCGGGGTTTGTGAAAAGCGTCACGACGTACCTTGCAAAGGCCTAGGGCCATCCCTAGACTGCCCGTTCATTTATGGGCGAAGTTTCCGCATTTGCCGCCGGGCCGTTCGCGCCGTCGCTGGTCCTCGGGGCGGCGGGAAACGGCGCGGGCCCCGCGGTCTCAACCGGGGTGTCGTCGGGGGTGCTGTCGCCGGTGTTGATCCTGGTGTTGTGCGTGGTCGCGGGAGTGGGGACGTACCTGCTTTTGCCGTCGCGGCGCGAGGGGGCGGTGCGGAAGATCGGGGGCGTGATTTTGCTCGCCGCAGGCCTGATTTTCGGGGCGACGCTGATCCGCGCGGTCGCCGGGGCGGTGCAGGGGGGGATGAGCGTCTTCTTCTGGGTGTTCTCGGCGATCACGGTGTTCTGCGCGGTGCGGGTCGTGACGCACGCGCGGCCGGTGTACTCGGCGCTCTACTTCGTGCTGAGCGTGTTGGCGACGGCGGGGTTGTTCGTGCTGCTGTGGGCCGAGTTCATGGCGGCGGCGCTGGTGATCATCTACGCCGGCGCGATTTTGGTGACGTACGTGTTCGTGATCATGCTGGCGACGCAGTCGCAGAGCGCGGGGGACGCGGCGGCGAGCAGCGCGGGCGAGGTGGGCGCGATCGCCGAGTACGACCGCGTGAGCCGCGAGCCGCTGGTCGCCAGCGCACTGGGGTTCACGATCATGGGGGTGTTGCTGTTTGTGATCTTCGAAAAGGCGCCGGGGGGGGTGTTGGATAAGTACGCGGGGGCATCCGGGGCGGCGGTTCGGGCAGAGCCCGTGCCCTCTGCCCCGGCTTGGACGGGCTCTCCCGCGGTGGCCCCTCCCGGCGACGCGCCGGTGATGACGGCGGCACCCCCCGCCGTTCGCCCCGTACCGACGTACACGCCGGGCAGCCCCCAGGCGCTGGGCACGTACCTGTTCAAGACGCAGTTGGTGAACCTGGAACTCTCCGGCCTGATCCTGACGATCGCGATGGTCGGGGCGATCCTGATCGCGCGGCGGCGCGTCGCGGTGGTCAAGCCGGCCGTCGGCGGGCCCGTGCGGGAACTCAAGCCGGACCTGGGCGGGCGGGTGGATTCGAGCCCGGCATCGGTCCCCGTGTACGGCACGGACAACCCGCGGGCGAAGGCGTACCCGGAGACTTAGATCATTCGCCCCACATGACGCAACTCGCGCTCCAACATTACCTGGCCGTCGGAGGGATCTTGTTCGCGATCGGGCTGATCGGGTTCATCACCCGGCGGAACCTGATCGTGATCTTCCTGTGCACGGAACTGATGTTCCAGGGCGTGGCGATCAACCTCGTCGCGTTCGGGCGGTTCATGAACAACGACCCGGGCGGGCAGGCGTTCACGATCTACCTGCTGGTGATCGCGGCGGCCGAGGCGAGTCTGGCGCTCGGCCTGGTCGTGCTGTTGTTCCGCCAGAAGAACACGCTGGACGCGGACGCGTGGCGGGAACTCAAGGGGTAGTTGTTAGTTGCGAGTTGTGAGTCGCGAGTGAAATCGCGGCGAACGACTCGCTGACCTGGACGGCCGCTCGCAACTCGTAACTCGCAACTCCTCCACCATGGGCCTCGATCAATACGTCGGATACTCGTGGCTGATCCCGCTGCTGCCCCTGATCGGGGCGGCGATCGCGGGGTTCTGGGGCGCGCGGCACTTGCGCGGGCAGTCGCACTGGCCGATCTGGCTTGGCGTCGGCGCGGCGGCACTGTTCTCGGTCGGGCTGCTGGTCGCCGTCGTCCACGAGGCGGAGGCGAAGACCGGCGCGATCGGCCACCTGACGAGTTGGTTCACCTGGATCGAGGCCGGCCGGTTCAAGGTTGACGCGGGGGCCTGGATCGACCCGCTGACGGCAGTGATGCTCGTGGTCGTCACGGGGATCGGGTTCTTCATCACGGTGTTCGCCGCCGGTTACATGAAGGGCGAGGCGGGGTACTGGCGGTTCTTCGCGTTCCTCGGGCTGTTCATCTTCATGATGACGTGCCTGGTCCTGGGGAACAACTTCGTGATGCTCTACCTGGGGTGGGAGGGCGTCGGGCTCTGCTCGTACCTGCTGATCGGCTACTACTACGAGCGCCCGGCCGCCCGCGACGCGGCCAAGAAGGCGTTCCTGGCCAACCGCGTCGGCGACCTCGGGTTCGGGATCGGCATCATGCTGATCTACATGGCGTTCGGGACGGTCAATTACTTCGGCGAGGCCGGGAGCCCGGGCGTGCTCGACATCGTTAGCGCCTCGCTCACGGGCAACGCGCCCGCGGGCCTGACCGTGTTCCAGCGGCAGGCGCTGGACTGGATCCCGTTCTGCCTGCTGCTGGGGGCGATCGGCAAGAGCGCGCAGTTCCCGCTGTACGTCTGGCTCCCGGACGCGATGGAGGGCCCGACGCCGGTCAGCGCGCTGATCCACGCGGCGACGATGGTGACGGCGGGCGTGTACATGATCGCCCGGTGCTCGGTGCTGTTCGTCGCGACGCCGGTGAGCCTGGTGACGGTCGCGGTCGTCGGCGCGGTCACGGCGCTGCTCGCGGCGACGATCGCGATGCGGCAGTTCGACCTCAAGAAGGTCTTCGCGTACTCCACGGTCAGCCAGCTCGGGTTCATGTTCGTGGCGGTCGGCGTGCTCGCGCCGGTCGCCGGGGCGTTCCACCTGGTCACCCACGCCTTCTTCAAGGCGCTGTTGTTCCTGTCGAGCGGCGTGGTCATGCACGCGATGATGGGCGAGCTCGACATGCGCAAGATGTCGGGGCTGAAGCGCGTGCTGCCCAAGACGCGCTGGCTGATGCTGATCGGGTGCGCGGCGCTGGCGGGGTTCCCGTTTTTGTCGGGGTTCTACTCGAAGGACATGATCCTGGCGGCCGCGTGGGAGCATTCCAAGTTGCTCGGCGGGGTGCTGCTGCTGACGGCGTTCCTGACGGCGTACTACACGTTCCGGCTGTACTTCCGCGTGTTCGAGGGGCCGACGGTGGTGCCGGCGGCGCCGGACGACGCGCACCCGGACATCATCGAGGACGACGCGCACGCCACGGCGTCCGCGGCGGCCGTTCACGCGGGGGATACGAAGCACTCGGGTGTCGACGAGCACCTGGCGACGGCGTCACATCAGGCGCAGACGCACGGGCACGACGACCACGGCCACCACGACCACGAGCCGGGCATCATGATCATGCCGCTGGTCGTGCTGGCGGTGGGGTCGGTGGTCGTGGGCTTCCTGCTGGCGCGCGGGGACACGCTCGGCGGGTTCCTGGGCCGGAGTCCGTCGCTGTCGCAGGCGTACACGGTCGCGGCTCATAAGGCGACGCCGGCCTCACCCGCGGCGGTCGCGCCGTCGACGTCGACGATCGCGCCCGAGCCTGCCGGCACCGCGGCCGCGGCGGCGCACCCGGTCAACCCCGTGAACCTCGGCCAGCACCAGGTGCGCCGCGACCCGGACGTGATCGAGCGCGAGCACGCGCACCACCTGTGGATGGCGATCGCCAGCGGGATCATCGCGCTGGCGGGGATCGGGCTGGCGTACTACATGCATTTGAAGAACCGCCGGGCGGCGGATCGACTCGCGGCCGCGATGCCGGGTGTCACGCGGGCGGTCGAGAACAAGTACTGGGTCGACGAGGTGTACGCCGCGCTGTTCGTCGAGCCGCTCAAGGCGCTGGGCCGGTTCTTCTACGCGATCGACCGATTGGTGATCGACGGGATCCTCTGGCTGATCGGGTTCGTCCCGCAGTTCGGCGGGTTCACGCTCAAGCTGACCACGCAGCGCGGCTTCCTCCAGGGCTATGCCGCGTCGATGGTGTTCGGGATCGTGGTCATCTTGCTGATCGTTTTGTTGTAAACGTCCGCCTGAGAGAGAGGAAAACGAAAAGACGAAAAACGTAAAGCAGGTTGAGCGCTTTTACGTCTTTTCGTTTTTCGCTTTCAGTTCGCGAAAGATCGTTCGTCAACCGCACTCCCATGACCTCACTCGTATCCCTGCTGCTGCCGGAGTTGGTGCTGATCGTGGCGGCGGCGCTGCTGTTCATGGTCGGGCTGTCGAACAAGGCCGGGGCCCGGCGCGCGGCGCCGTGGGTGGCGATGGCCGCGCTGCTGGTGGTGTTCGTGATCCAGTGGTCGCGCGTGGGCGTGCGCGAGGGGGGGACGGCCGGCACGCAGTACGACTCGCTCGGCGGGTTCCCCGCGGGCACGACCGCCGGGGCGGCGTACGGCACGATCCGCGCGTTCGAGTTCGCCGAGTACGTCAAGCTGATCGTCGCCGGCGTCGGGGCGATGCTCGTCCTGCTCGCCTGGCCGACCAACCGCGACGCGACCGGCAACACCGCGCTGCAGTTCGAGCAGGACGCGGGCGAGTTCTTCGGGCTGATGCTGCTGTCGCTCGCGGGCGCGTCGCTGGTCGCCGGGGCGAACGACATCATGCTGCTGTTCCTGGGGATCGAGCTCGCGTCGATCCCGACGTACGTGATGGTCAGTTTGTCGCGCCGGGCGCCGGTGGCGCAGGAGGCGGGGGTCAAGTACTTCTTCCTGGGCGCGATGGCGGCCGCCGTCATGCTGTTCGGGTTCAGCTACCTGTACGGGACGACCGGGTCGACCAACTTGTACGAGATCGGCCAGAAGATCCGGGCCGGCGTCGGGGTGACCGAGGCCCCGGTGCTCAACCCGTGGCAGACGCTGGCCGTGCTCATGCTGGTCGCCGGGTTCGCGTTCAAGATGGCGGCGGCCCCGCTGCACTTCTACGCGGGCGACGTGTACCAGGGGGCGGCGACGCCGGTGACGGCGTTTTTGTCGTTCGTCCCCAAGGCGACCGGGTTCATCGCGCTGGTCAAGCTGCTGTTCGCGCTGGGCGGGTCGGCGTGGGCGCTGCCCGAGCCGCTCGTGAAGGCCAACGGCACCGGGCTGCTGTTCGTGCTCGCGATCATCACGATGACGGTCGGGAACGTGCTCGGCCTGCTGCAGTACAACGTCAAGCGCACGCTCGCTTACAGCTCGGTCGCCCACACGGGGTACATGCTCGTGGCGCTGGCGGCGCTGGGCGTCGGCCCGGCCGAGCGGCGCGGCGACGCGCTGATGGCCGTGCTGTTCTACCTGGCGGCGTACGGGGTGATGAACGTCGGCGCGTTCGGCGTGCTGATGCTGTTGCCCGGGCGTAACGGGAAGGACTCGGCCGAGACGTTCGAGGACATCGCCGGTCACGGCCGCCGCCACGTCCCGCTCGCGCTGGCGATGTCGATCTGCTGCTTCAGCCTGATCGGCCTGCCGCTGACCGTCGGGTTCATCGGCAAGGTCTTGCTGATCAAGCCGGCGCTCGGCGCCGCGACCGGGGGCGGGGCGGCGGCGACCGCGATGACCTGGCTAGTGGCGATCACGGTCCTGAACGCGGCCATATCCGCGGCTTACTACCTGAAGATCGTCGCCCACCTGTTCCTGCGCGGGGAGGACGTCCACCTGACCGGCGGGCACGCGATCGTCGAGCCGGCCGGCGCCCACGCGGTGCACGAACACCCCGAGACGCACCCGCACGCGGGCGGCCTGCTGGGCGGGCCGCACATCCTCGAGGCCCACCCGTACCCGCCGGGCGCGGAGCGCGGGCCGCTCCCGATTTTGCTCGCGGTCGCGCTGAGCGTGGGCGGGGTGTTGATGCTCGGCATGGTGCCGCCGGCGGTCGAGTTGCTGGGGGCCCGGGCCAAGAGCGCGACGCTGATCGAGGCCGCGGTGACGGGGGGGCCGCCGTCGGGCACGAATGCGGTGCCGGCGACCGCAACTCCCGCGAGCGCCGCGCTCGGGCGCTAAACCGCACCGCAGTCCACGTTTAGCCGCGACCCGGAGGGCAAGCGACAGCGCCGCCCGAAGGGGAGCGCGTCGGGGGTGAACCGCGCCGACGCGCTCGCCTGCGAACTCGCTCGAAGTTCGTTCTCCGGGTCACGGCTAAACGGGATTCCCGTTTTCGCTTCCGCCTGAGCCAGCCGGACGCTACAATTCCACCCGACTGCGGCCCGTCGGTGGGCCTGATTCTCCTCAAAATGTGATCGAAAGCGGGTGTGTGATGAGCTGGGTGAAGTTCTCCGTAGGCCTCTGCCTCTGCGCGCTGGTGATGTCGGCCCCGGCCGCGCGTGCGGCGACGACGACCCCGCCGCCGGTCAAGCTGTTCTTGCTCGGCGATTCGATCACGTACCAGGCCATGCAGGTCGCCCCGCTCACGGCCGGCCTGACCGCGGCCGGGTACGCGCCGACGACGCTGGCGGTGAAGGGGTACCCCGGGTACCTGATCGACGGGACCAACGTCGGCTCGCCGGCGGCGGGGCTGTACGAAAACCTCCCGACGATCATGGACACGCCGGGCGTCAACTCGGCCAACACGTACATCCTGCTCAACGTGGGCGTGAACGACGTCGAGAAGAACTTTCTGCTCGGCGAGCACCAGGTGCGGTACCGGATGAATCGGCTGATCGAGGCCGTCCGCGGGTACGCGCCTCTGGCCCACATCATCGTCGGGACGATCATCCCGAATCTGCGCGACGGGCGCGACGAGCGCGTGCGCAAGTTCAACGCCGACATCCTGCCCGTGCTCACGGGGCCGAATTTGACGTGGGTCGACATGTACGGGCCGTTCCAGCCGGACCCGTCGCCGTACATGTACCTGGGCACGGACAAGATGCACCCGACGCAGGCCGGGCACGATTTGATCGCGGCAGCGTGGCTCGGCGGCATCCAGGCGATCGCCCCGACGCCGGCGCCCGAGCCGGGCGTGTTGGCGCTGATCGGCGTCGCGGGGCCGTCCCTCTTCAGCCGGCGGGCGCGCCGGCGGGCGACGCTGTAATCGCAGCCCGTGCGGGTCGCGCGTAGCTCGCCAAGCACTGTTCTGATTCCCTCATCTCAGACCTCACCCGTCGCATCCCGCAGGATCGCGAGCGGTGTCGCACGCGCATGACCCGCCCTCACATCGGCCTCATCCGTTCTTAACGCGAGCATCGTCTCGCGTTAGCGCGGCGGCCTATCCTGCGTGACTCGTATTCCCCGAACACGCAACCAACGCCATTCGTGATGGCAGACACAAGTGGGCGTCCGCGAGCCGGGCGCCCCGGGATAAGGAGAGTCTGAGATGACCAAGCGACGGACCATTCCCGCGCTGCTCGCGGCCGCGGTCGGCCTGAGCGCGACGGGCGCCGCGCACGCGGCCGACCCGACGGCGGCCGACATGCAGGCCCAGATCGAGGCCCTCAAGGCCAAGGTCGAACAGCTCGAACAGCGGAAGGCGGCGGAGCCCACCTTCACGCAGGCCGACGTCGAGACCGCGGTGGACTCGGTCCTCCGCGACGCCGACCGGCGCACCAACCTGCTCGCCGAGACCGGCACGTTCTACGGCGGGTACATCGACGACAAGTTCCAGATCCGCAGCGCGGACGGGAACTTCTCACTCAGCCCCAACGTCCAGTTCCAGTTCCGCTACGCGACCAACTGGCGCGACCGGCAGAAGTCGCAGGAGACCGACAACACCCAGAGCGGGTTCGAGGTCCGCCGGCTCAAGTTCGGCCTCGAGGGCCACGCGTTCTCGAAGAAGGTCACGTACGGGTTCGTCTGGGCCACAAACCGGGCCGACAGCTCGACGACGATCGGCGGGGAGAACGGGACCGTCGCGACCGGCGGGTCGCTGGTTCTCGAAGAGGCGTGGGTGCGGTACCAGTTCGCCGACCAGTTCGCCGTCCGGGCCGGCTCGGTCAAGCAGCTCGTGTTCGTCGAAACGCAGACGAGCTCCAAGCGCCTCCAGGCGGTCGAGCGGTCGCTGGTCGCCGAGGCGCTGTTCGGCGGCGACGCCTACTCGCAGGTGATCGAGCTGAACTACGACAACGGCAAGGAGGGCAACGTCCAGGCCGTCCTCGGCTTCTCGGATGGGTACGCCAGCCGGAACACCGACTTCCGCGACCCGTCGACCAACCCGTTCGACTTCGGCGTCTACGGCCGGTTGAACTACAAGGTGTTCGGCGACTGGAAGTCGTACACGGACCACAGCGCGCTGAACAACAAGAAGGACCTGCTCGTCATCGGCGTGGGCGCCGACTGGAGCCAGAACGGCGACCAGGACGTGATCCGGTGGGCGGCCGACGCCCAGTACGAGTCGGGCCGGCTCTCGGCCGTCGTCGCGATCACCGGGCGGTACACGAACAACCGGGCCGCCGACTCGGAGATCCACGACCTCGGCGCCCTCGCCCAGGTCGGGTACCTGGTGAACCCGCAGTGGGAGGTCTTCGGCCGGTGGTCGATGCTCTGCTTCGACGAGGAGGGCACGACCGGCGACACCGAGTTCTGCGAGATCACCGCGGGCGTGAACTACTACCTCCGCGGCCACTCGGCCAAGGTGCAGCTCGACGTCGGCTGGCTGCCGAACGGCTCGCCCGCCAACTTCACGAGCGCCGACATCCTCTCGGGCTCGGGCGAAGACCAGGTCTACGTCCGCGTGCAGTTCCAGCTGTTGCTGTAATCGCTTGACGGACGGCGGACATTCCGATCGATCTGACGACGCGGGCCGGTGACTTGTCACCGGCCCGCGTCTCGTCGTTTTCGTGGGGAGACGCCCGATACGGCGCCCGGCACGGCGGTGTGAAGGGGGACATTATCGGGCGGCCCGGCGGGGCTGATAATCGCCCGGAAAAACTGCATTCGTCGCGAGGGGCGTGCCGACATTGGCAGGGCGTTAAGGCGGTGCGGGCGTTCGGTGAACGGTCGCACGCCGGGGCGCACGGGCGCGGCAGGGACGCCGACCCGGACGGAGCATTTGCGGGGACCGCATGCGTGACGCGGGGGGGCACGCGAACTTCAAATCGATCACGGATGTCGTGACAGACACAGGTGCGTGCGCCGGCCGGTCGGCCGGGTTGTTGCTGCACGTAACGGGCCGGCGGGTTGGTCGCCCGCGCGAGCCCAGGGAACCCACCGGCGTCCGCCGGAAACGGCGCGGCGCCACGAAAGGAGCATCGAGATGACCAAGCGTCGGACCATTCCCGCGCTGTTGGCGGCCACGTTCGGACTGGGGGCGACGTGCGCCATGGCGGATCAGCCGTCGCCGGTCGACATGCAGCGGCAGCTCGACGCCCTGAAGGCCGAGATCGCCCAACTCAAGGCGAGCAAGGCCGACGGGCCGGCGTACACGCAGAAGGACGTGGAGGCCGCGGTCGACTCGGTCCTGCGTGACGCGGACAAGCGGCCCAGCCTCCTGGCCGAGACGAGCACGTTCTACGGGGGGTACATCGACGACAAGTTCTCGATCCGCAGCGCGGACGGGAACTTCTCGATGAGCCCGAGCGTCGGGTTCCAGTTCCGGTCGGTCACGAACATGCAGGACAACGGGAAGTCCGGCGGGCGCGACAACGTCGACAACGGGTTCGAGGTCCGCCGGCTCAAGTTCGGGCTCGACGGGAACGCGTTCTCGAAGGCGCTGTACTACAACTTCGTCTGGGCGACGGACCGGAACAGCGGCGACCTCGTGCTCGAGGAGGCGTACGCCCGGTACCAGTTCGCCACGAACTGGGCCGTCAAGGTCGGCCAGTACAAGGAGATGATCTGGCAGGAGTCGAGCACGTCGTACAAGCGGCTGCTGGCGGTCGACCGGTCGCTGCTGAACGAGCTGCTGAACAGCGGCGAGAGCTACATCCAGGGCATCGAGCTGAATTACGACAACGGCCCGCGCGGGAACGTCCAGGCCTCGCTCGGGTTCAGCGACGGCTACAACAGCCGGAACACGAACTTCCAGGACCCGCCGGCGAACGCGTTCGACTTCGGCGTGTACGGGCGCGTGAACTACAAGGTGTTCGGCGGCGACTGGAAGAGCTACTCGGACATGACGTCGATGGGCAAGGGCGACCTGCTGGTCGTCGGGGCCGGGTTCGACTGGAGCCAGAACGGCGACACGGACGTGGTCCGGCACGTCGTCGACGCGCAGTGGGAGTCGGGCGCGTGGTCGGCGCTGGCCGGGTACTACGGGCGGTGGACGCGCGGCGTCGGCGGCCTGAACGACAACGACGCGTACGACTGGGGCTTCCTGGCCCAAGCCGGGTACATGTTGAACAGCCAGTACGAAATCTTCGGGCGGTGGTCGATGACCCACCTCGACGACAACTTCACCGACGGCGACAACGAGTTCTGCGACCTGACGGTCGGCGTGAACTACTACCTCAAGGGCCACTCGGCCAAGGTCACGGTCGACTTCTCGTGGCTGCCGAACGGGTCGCCGAGCAACCAGACGGGCATCGGCGTGCTCGGGAACGAGGGCGAAGACCAGTTCCTGATCCGGGCGCAGTTCCAGCTCTTGCTGTAAGGCGGCGCGGGCACAAGACGAGCAGGCCGACCGAGGTGTACGGGCCGGACGATCAACACGGGCACGGGCCGGGACGCGAGTCTCCGGCCCGTGCTCCATTTTCGAGCCGTGGGGCCGCCGCGCAACTCCGGCGTAGTGCTCGACGTGGGCGCCGCGTTCGGCCGCGCGGGCCGCGGTCTCCGGGATTTGCGGTTGCCCCCGCGGGGCGGGCGAGGATATAGTTGCACCATGCAACTATTGTCGGACGCAACCGGTGCGCGGCGGGGCGGGGGGGTGTCGGCGCGCGACTGCGCCGGGGCCGTCCTCGACGCCGTCCCGGGCGTAATGTGGTTCGTCCGGTGCCACATGCGGCGGCACCGGACGCGGGGGCTGTCGGTGCCGCAGTTCCGGACGCTCGTGCTGCTGCGGCGGTACCCCGGGGCGTCGCTGTCGCTGGTGGCCGAACATTTGGGGTCGTCGATGCCGACGGCGTCGCGGCTCGTGACCGGGCTGGTCGGCAAGGGGCTGCTGACGCGCAAGGGGCGGGCCGACGACCGCCGGCAGGTGACGTTGGCGTTGACGGCGCGGGGTGAGTCGGTCCTCGACACGGCCCAGGCGGCGACGCGCGACGCGGTGGCAGAAAAACTCGAGCAACTCGGCGAACCGGAGCGCAAGACCCTCGCGGCGGCAATGGACGTGCTCGGCAGGGTATTCGCAAAGCCCGCGGCGCCCGACTCCTGAAAGCGGTAAACGCGCCTCCGAAAGCCCACGGAACTCGTTCCGTGGGTTCCCCGGAACCATCGCGAGCGCGGTTCCCGTACCGCTGATCGCTTATCGCATCGTCACCTCCCTCTTGAGACAAGTCGTATGTGGATCGTTCGACTCGCGCTCCGCAGGCCTTACACGTTCGTCGTCGCCGCGATGCTGGTGGCGATCCTGGGCGTGGTCACCATTCGCCGGATGCCGACGGACATCTTCCCGTCGGTGGACATCCCGGTCATCTCGTGCGTGTTCCGGTACGACGGGATCAGCCCCGACGAGATGGAAAAGCGGGTGGTCACGCCGTTCGAGCGGTTCCTGATCACGACCGTGAACGACGTGGAGCGGGTGGAGAGCCTCTCGCTCAACGGCAACGCGGTCGTGAAGGTGTACTTCCAGCCCGGCGCGAAGATCGAGGCGGCCACGGCGCAGGTGACGGCCGTCGCGCAGACGGCCATCCGCCAGATGCCGCCGGGCAGCCAGCCCCCGCTAATCATCCGGTACAGCGCGAGCGACGTGCCCATCCTGCAGCTGTCGATGAGCTCCGACACGATCCCGGAGAACCGGCTGTTCGACATCACGATCAACCAGCTGCGCCCGCAGTTGATCACGATCCCGAACATCATGATCCCGTACCCCTACGGGGGTAAGCAGCGGCAGGTGGTGGTCGACCTCGACCCGGCCAAGCTGTACGCGTGGGGGATCTCGCCGAGCGACGTGAGCGCGGCGGTGAACAACCAGAACCTGATTCTGCCCGCGGGCAGCGTGAAGGTGGGAACGCAGGAGTATCCGGTCCGCCTGAACTCGAGCCCGGACAACGTGGCGGCACTGAACGATTTGCCGATCAAGACGATCAACGGGACGACGGTGCACGTGCGGGACGTGGCGCACGTGCGGGATGGATTCGCGGTGCAGACGAACATCGCGCACGCCGACGGCAAGCGCGCGGTGCTGCTGTCGATTTTGAAGACGGGCGGCGGGTCGACACTGGACGTGGTGGCCGAGGTCAAGCGGCGGCTGCCGATCATCCAGCAGACGCTGCCGGCCGACCTGAAGATCACGCCGCTGTTCGACCAATCGGTGTTCGTCCGCGCCAGCGTGACCGGCGTCGTGCACGAGGCGCTCATCGCCGCGGGGCTGACCGCCCTGATGATCCTGCTCTTCCTCGGCAGCTGGCGGAGCACGCTGATCGTCGTGATCTCGATCCCGCTGTCGATTTTGGTGTCGATCATCGTGCTCAGCGCGATGGGGCACACGCTGAACACGATGACGCTCGGCGGGATGGCGCTGGCGGTCGGCATCCTCGTCGACGACGCGACGGTGGAGATCGAGAACATCCATCGAAATCTGCACCAGCGCAAGCGGCTGGTGCGAGCGATCCTGGACGGGGCGCAGCAGATCGCCGTGCCGGCGTTCGTCGCGACGCTGTGCATCTGCATCGTGTTCGTGCCGGTCGTGTTCATCGCAGGGGCGGCCAAGTTTTTGTTCACGCCGCTCGCGCTGGCGGTCGTGTTCGCGATGATGACCAGCTACCTCCTGAGCCGGACGCTCGTGCCCACGATGGTGCACTACCTGCTGGCGAGCGAGGTCGAGATGTACGGGGGGCAGTTGGACCCGAACGACCCGCACGCCAAGGCGGCGCTCGAGGCCAAGCGGCACCGCGGCGAGGCGGCGTGGCAGGCGGCGCACCGGCCGTGGTACTCGGCCGTCGCGTTCCGCGCGGTCGCCGTCGGTTTGGCGGCGCTGCTCGCCGCGGCCGTGTTCGCGATCACCGGCACGGGTCTCGGGACCTACGTGCCCGGGGTGCGCGGTTGGCTCACCGGCGTGTGGGCGTGGGCCGTGACGCACCCGCTCGCCGCGGCGGGCTGGGTCGTGGGCATCGCGGCGGGCATATGCCTGCTGTGGCTCATCGCGCGGTTCGACCTGATCTGGCGCACGCACCACGCGTTCAACCGGAAGTTCGAGACGATGCGCCGCGGGTACGGCGGGCTGCTCGCCTGGGCCCTGTCGCACCGCCTAGCCGTCACCGTCGCGTTCGTCCTGCTCGTGGGCGTGTCGGCGGCGATTTACCCGTTCATCGGCAACGACTTCTTCCCGCGCGTGGACGCGGGGCAGATCCGCCTGCACGTGCGCGCCCCGGCCGGCACGCGCATCGAGGAGACCGAGCGGTACTTCGCCCAGGTGTCCGAGGAGATCCGCAAGGTCATCCCGGCCCACGAGGTCAGCGTCCTGCTCGACAACATGGGCATCCCGAACAGCGGCATCAACCTATCGCTCAGCGACGGCACGCTGATCGGCCCGGCCGACGGTGAGATCATGATCGCGCTCAAGGAGCATCACGGGCCGACCGCGGACTACGTGAACAAGCTGCGGAAGGCGCTGCCGAAGAAGTTCCCGGACTGCGTGTTCTTCTTCGCGGCTTCGGACATCTCGACGCAGGTGCTGAACTTCGGGCTGAGCGCCCCGATCGACATCCAGGTGAGCGGTCCGCTGCCGAATTTGGACGCCAACCGCAAGCTCGCCCAGCGGCTGCTGGACGACGTGCGGAACATCCCGGGTGCGGCCGACGCGCGGCTGGCGCAGGTCACGCAGACGCCCGACATCCGCGTGGACGTCGACCGCACGCTCGCCGACCAAGTCGGCGTGACGCAGCGCGACGTGGCCGGCGACCTGCTCATCTCGCTCTCGTCGTCGAACCAGGTCGCGCCGAACTACTGGCTCAACCCGGTCAACGGCGTGAACTACAACGTGTTGATCCAGACGCCGCAGTACGAGATCACGTCGCTGAACGATTTGGAGAACACGCCGATCGTACCCGGCTCGGGCACGGGCACGGGCACGGCCCCGGGCGATCCGTCGCGCACGCAGCTCTTGGGCAACCTCGCAACGGTCGGCCGAGGTGCCTCGGCGACGAACATCACGCACAACAACATCGTCCAGACGTTCAACGTGCAACTCGACGTGTCGGAGGGCGACCTCGGGTCCGTCGCCGACCGCGTGCGGCAAGTCGTGGCGGATTATGAGAAGCAACTCCCCAAGGGCAGCAAGATCGCCATCCGCGGGCAGGTCGAGAGCATGTCGGCATCCTACAGCGGGCTCGCCGCCGGACTCGTGTTCGCCGTGCTGCTGGTTTACCTGCTGATGGTCGTTAACTTCCAGAGTTGGGTCGACCCGCTGATCATCCTGATGGCGCTGCCCGGGGCGGCGGCGGGCATCCTCTGGATGCTCCTGGCGACCGGGACGACCGTGAGCGTGCCGGCCCTCATGGGCGCGATCATGGCGGTCGGCGTGGCGACGGCGAACAGCATCCTGGTCATCACGTTCGCCAACGACCAGCGCAAACTCGGCATGAACGCCCACGACGCGGCGCTGACGGCCGGCCTGACGCGACTCCGGCCGGTCTGCATGACGGCCCTGGCGATGATCATCGGCATGCTGCCGATGTCGCTGGGCCTGGGCGAGGGCGGCGAGCAAAACGCGCCGCTCGGCCGCGCCGTCATCGGCGGCCTGCTCGTCGCGACGTTCGCGACGCTCCTGTTCGTCCCGGTCGTGTACAGCGCCCTGCGGAAGCGGGCCCCGCAGACGCACGTCGAGCCGGAGTTGATGGAGCCGGAGGAGCGCGCGGCGACGCCCGGCGCACCGGCGCTGGCGTGAGCAGGGGAGGGCGAGGCTCCGTCCGAGCCGTTTGCCGTCACTGACCGGGAATGACCTAGAATCGATGTCCGACAGCCCAGAGCACACGATGAGTTCCTCACCGAATACACCACAAGCGACTACGCCGCTCGACCACGACGCGATCCCGACGGATCTCCCCAAAGTCGGCACCGGCACCGTCGCGGTGATCGCGTTCGTGATCGTCGCAGTTTTGGGTGGGTTGTTTTTGCTCGGATACCTGCCGTACCGCGAGCGGACGGCGCGGCTGGCGCGCGAGGCCGAGGAGGACCGCGAGGCCAAGCCCGTCGTGCAGGTGTCGGTCGTCAAGCGGTCGCAGGCCGAGTCGGACCTGTCGCTGCCCGGGGATGCCCGGGCGAACCAGTCGACGGCCATCTACCCGCGGGCCAACGGGTATTTGAAGAAGCTGCTGGTCGACATCGGCGATGTGGTGAAGGAAGGGCAGTTGCTGGCGGAGATCGACACCCCGGAGGTGGATGCGCAGCTGGCGCAGGCGCGGGCGGTCGTGGTGCAGGCCCAGGCGAACCAGGGCAAGGCGCAGAACGATTTTGACCTGGCGCAGGGGACGCTCGACCGGTACGCTGGCTTCGCCAAGACCGGCGGGGTGACGCAGCAGCAGCTGGACGAGAAGCAGAGCGCGTTCGCGCAGGCCAAGGCGCAGCTGGCGGCGGCGAAGGGCGTGGTCAGCGGGGGCGAGGCGGACGCGAAGCGGCTCGAGGCGCTGTCGAGCTGGCAGCGGGTGACGGCGCCGTTCACGGGCACGATCACCGGACGGAACTTCGACGTCGGCGCGCTGATCACGCCGGGCTCGACGGGGCGGGAGCTTTTGAAGATCGAGCAGACGGACGTGCTGCGGGTGTACGCGAGCGTGCCGCAGCAGTACGCGATGTTCATCAAGAAGGACATGCCGGCGGCGTTCATGGCCAGGGGCGGTCCGGCCCGCGCGTTCGCCGGGCGCGTGGCGCGGACGGCGGGCGCGATCGACCCGCAGACGCGCACGCTGCGGATCGAGATCGAGGTGCCGAACAAGGAGGGGCTGCTGTACGCCGGCATGTACGGGCAGGTGCGGCTGAAGGTGAAGCAGGACAAGCCGCCCGTGCGCGTGCCGACCAGCGCGCTGGTGTACAACGCGAAGGGGACGCGCGTGGCGGTGGTGAGCGCGGGCAAGGTGACGTTCCGCGACATCCAGCCGGGCCGCGACTTCGGGCAGGAGATGGAGGTCACGGCCGGGCTCGACGGGGGGGAGTGGGTGATCGCCAACCCGGGCGAGCGGCTGACGGACGGGCTGGAGGTGGAGGTGGCGGGCGTGCCGAGCACGAACGCCGCCGAGCCCCGCAAGGCGGAGGCGCCGCAGGCCGTACCCGCACTCACCAAGGCAGAAGAATCCCCCCGGTAATCCGCACCTCTCGAAACACACTTGTCGCAGCAAATGAACCTACTTAGCGGTCGCACCGAAGGTGCACTTTGGCGCGGCGTGATCCCGGCGGCGCTGCTCAGTGCGCTCGTGCTCACCGGTTGCGCGCCCGTGGATCAGAAGAAGGAGGTCGCGCTCTACCGCGACCTGCTGGACGCGCGCGTCCCGCGCGTCGCCGAGCCGGGGCCGGGTGAAAAGCTGTCGCTCGCGGCCGCGCTGTCGCTGACGAGCCAGAACAACGAGGAGATCGCGCTGCGGGGCGAGGACTACGTGCAGGCGCTGATCGCCAAGAACCGGGCGGTGGCCAACTTCCTGCCGACCGTCAGCTTCCAACCGAACTTCACGCTGGAGCAGCGCGCGAGCGACGGCGGGGCGACCGGCGTCGGGCCGGGCGGGAGCGGGATCGGCGCCGGTGGGACGGGGTCGGGGACGGGCACGACGGCGACGGGCACGGTCGGGAGCGGCGACTTCCGCAATGCGGGGCGGGTCAGTTACCGCACCGAGGCGCCGGTCGTCGGGAGCATCAACTTGTTCCGCGGCGGGGCGGACGCGGCGAACCTCAAGGCGGCCGAGGCGCAGATCCGCCAGCGGCGCGAGTTGCTGATGGACGTTCAGTCGGCGGTGCTGCTGAACACGGCGCAGGTGTTTTACCAGGTGCTGCGGAGCGAGCGGCAGGTGGAGGTGTTGCGGAACGGGCTGAAGTTGCAGGAGGCGCGGGTCAGGGACGAGGAGGGGCGGCTGGCGAACGGCCTTTCAACCAAGCTGGCGGTGGCGCAGTCGAAGGCGCAGGCGGCGGATACGCGGGCGCGGCTGGCGCTGGCGGAGGGCGACGTTGGGAATGCGCGGAACACGCTGGTTTTCCTGACGGGTTTGGGCCGGGCGGACTATCCGTTGGCGGACGATTTCGTGGTGCCGGACCGGCGGCCGGGGGATGCGGAGCTGGAACGGGCGGCGCTGGAGGGGCGGCAGGATCTGCGGGCGGCGGCGGCGGCAGTCGAGGTTGCGCGGGAGTCGGTGGACGTTGCGGTGGCGCAGTATTACCCGTCGGTGTCGCTGAACGTGACGGGGTTTTTGTACCGGGAGTTTTTCTCGGACGCGAGCAAGTGGAATTCGGTGCTGACGGCGCACGTGCCGATCTTCTCGGCGGGGATCATCGAGGCGGACGTGCGGAACGCGTGGAGCCGGCTGCGGCAGGCGGCGCTGGCGGAGTCGAACTTGCGGCGGTCGGTGGTCAATGACGTTCGGCAGGCGATTCTGAATCTGCGGACGGCCGAGCGGCGGGTGAAAGAACTCGAAGACCAGGTTGCCGCGGCCGACGAGGCACTCAAGCAGGCGCAGGCGGCGCTGGCGAACAGTTTGGCGATCGTGCTGGACGTGCTGACGGCGCAGGACCAGTTGCTGAGCGCGCAGCTGCTGCTCACGGGGGCGAAGTTCGACCGGACGGTGTTTTACCTGGATTTGTTGCGCGCGACGGGGCGGTTGATCGGGACGGTGCGCGGGGGCCGTGAGGTCAGAAGTCAGATGTCAGAGGGGGCGGGGGGGATGAACCACGAATCGCACGAATGGGCACGAATCGGCCCGACTCATTCGTGTTGATTCGTGAGATTAGTGGTTCGTCTGCCGGGTGGCGCCAAAGGTTTCGGCAGAGCGGGGTCAGAGGTCAGGGGGGCGGGATATTGGGTTGGGGGGGCCGCAGGGTTGGTCGGGTGGGGGGGTGAAGCCGAGGGCTTTGGCGCGGCGGCGGACGACGTCGTCGGAGTTGCGGATGGCGCCGAGGTGGAAGAGGGGGTCTTGGGCGTCGGCGTCGGCGCGCTGCTGGAGCTCTTCGAAGAAGGCCATGTGGGATTTGGGGGCGGGCACCGATTACATGGTCACCGAAGGTGACCAAACCGCTTCGGGGATACGGGTAAACGTGGGTTGCAGCAGGAGAGTCGCGGGGTCGGGTTGCGATAGAGACGGCGTGGGATGCTTTCTCGGCGAGTCGCTGACGGAGTTTGGGCGCGGTTGCAGCGGGGGGGTGCGGAACCGTCCCTGATCCCCCTTGGACTTGCCCCTTTGAAACCTCCAGACCCTTCACCCGTCCAAGCGCTGCGCCCGTTCTAAATGCAATCTGATTGCATCAGCGTTGACAGGCGGCTATGCGGCCGCTAAGTTGGAGGGCGCGGGTGACGGCGGCGTCACCGCGTCGTCCCGCGCTCCCGATCGACCCCGATGCGACTCCCGCGCGTCATCCTCAGTTGGGCGGCCCTGCTCGCCTTCGCCTCTTGGGCGACCGGCTTCGCGCGGCTCGCGCACGAGCGGCTGGAGCACGGGCCGGCCGGCCACGCGCACGCGGCCCACACCGCCGCGGGTGGCCCGGCGGCCGCGCACGACGGCCACTGTCACCACCACGACCACGACCGCGACCCCGACCCGTACGACGAAGGCGACGTCGCGCGTCACGTGCCGGTGGGGCGGGCGGCCGGCGCCGAGCCGGATGGACGGCCTAAGCCCGCCGACGGCGGCGACGATTCTCACCAAGGCTGCGCCGCCTGCGTCGCCATCGGCGGCATCGTCGTCGGCGGCGTCGCCGTGACGGCGGCGTTGGCGGCCGACGACGTCGGCGACCCGGTCGCGGCCCTCCGTCACGACGCGCCCGCCGCGCACGCTTTTGCGCCCCTCCCCCCGGCCCGTGGGCCGCCGGCCGTCCCCTCCCACCCCCTGTAGCGCGCCGCCGCCGCCAGCGGCAGTGTGGTAGCGATCCCGTGACGTGCCGCGCGAGAGCGCGGACCGCCGTCGCCGGTGTACGCACTGGCCCGGCGACTCCCGCTCTCGCGACAACCGTCGGGCCCGCGCGCCACCCGATTCCTCCTCTGACCGAACTGAGGTCTCCGTGCCCGGATCGTCCCGCTCGCGCGGGCGCGTCGTCGGCCGCCCGTGCGGCCGTCGTGCGCCCGCCCCGCGTGGCGGCCGGCAGCCGCGACGCGCGTTCACGCTCGTCGAGCTGCTGGTCGTCATCGGCATCATCGCGTTACTGATCGGCATCCTCCTGCCGTCGTTGTCCAAGGCGCGCGCCGCCGCGAGCGCGGCCAAGTGCCTGTCGAACGTGCGGAACATGCAGATGGCCGTCGTCCTGTACGCCAACGACAACAAGGGCTACCTGATCCAGGGCGGCATGGCACACGGCGGCGTCGGCGGGAACGAGGCCGTGTCCTGGTTCAACGCGCTCCAGGTGTACTACGACGCCCCGCTCTTGCTCCGGTGCCCGGCCGACGACAGCCCGCACTGGCCCGGCGGCGAGGCCGTGCCCGGCAGCGGCGGGACGCAGTTCCGGCGGACGACGTACGGGATCAACGTATTCCTCGACTGGGACCTGTGCCCGTGGGGCGGGCCGTACAAGCGGATCACGCAGGTGCGCCGGTCGTCGGCGACCGTCTGCTTCGTCGAGATCGCCGAGCACGGGCCGTACGCGGGCACCGACCACGCGCACGTCGAGCAGTTCGTCAGCAACGTCCCGGTGCAGGCGGCGGGCCGCTTGGCCACGTCGATCCACGGCGGCAAGCCCAAGTCGTGGGAGGCCCGCGCGACGTACGGGTTCCTCGACGGGCACGCCGAGACCCTGACGCTCCGCGACGTGTTCGAGTCGTTCGAGAAGAACAAGTTCGACCCGGCGGTCGCGCAATAGCGGGCCGCGCGGCCGGCGTCGGCCGCCCCCGAAGCGCACGCCCCCGGGCCTAAAAACACACGAGTCCCCCAGGAGGGGACGGAAGGACCATCGCCATGAGACACGCACCGACTGCCGCGGCCCCCGCGGCGGCATCGCTCTTCGTCTGCCTGCTCGTCGCCGCGCCGGCGACGCTCGCCCAGCACGCCGACATCGTCCCGCAGGTCGCCGGCGGGCGGATCCAAACCAGTGGGTTCGTGGACGCGACCTCGGAGTCGATCCCGGGCCTTCGCGTGTTCGGCTTCGACTTCGGCGAGGAGGCGGCCGACCCGTACTTCGCGGCCGACCCGGGGTTCAACGCGCCGTCCGGGTCGCTCCCGCCCGGGAGCCAGCTGAGGTTCAACGTGCTCGGGACCGCCGCGTCCGGGCTGCCGGCGAACCTTGCGTACTGGGGCGGCGGGGCCGGGCCGGTCACGCTGACCGGCGTGCCGTCCGGCGAGGAGCTGCGGCTCAACTTCGGGGCGCAGAACGCGACGGCCGGCGCGGGCACCGGCGGCGTGGCCGGGTACGCGATCGGCACCGTCGACGGCTTCGGGTCGATCCACCGCCACCTGAACTCGTTCCTGAACGGGTCGGACGGGAACAACGTCGCGGGCGACGGGGTCGAGCCGGCGGCGGGGGTCTACGTGCTCGCGGTCGAGCTGACGAGCGGCGACGGGTCGGTCCAAGGGTCGCTGCCGATCTGGCTCGTGTTCAACAACGGCCTGACGGAACGCCAGCACGACCGGGTGATCGACTACGTGAACGAGAACCTGGTACCCGAGCCGGGGACGCTGGCCGGCGGCGGCCTCGCGGCGGCGGGGCTGCTCGGGCGGCGGCGGCGGCGGACGAACTGACATTGAATCACGAACGAGTCGCGGCCGCCGGCGCTTGAACCGCCGGCGGCCGCTGGGAAACACGTACCGCCGCAGTATAGCGGCACAAGGAGCATCGGATGAATTGGTCATCGAACGTGGGCCTGAGTCTGGGCGCGGCGGCGGCGGGGCTGTCGGCGCTGGCGCCGGTCGCGCCGGCCGGGGCCGCGGAGATCGCGTCCTATTACGTCGGGGTCGACGATATGCCGGCGTTCACGTCCGGCGCGTACTCGGGGTTGCCGAACCCGAACTACAACCGGCTGACGATCCTGTACGCGCACCCGTCCACCGAGTCGCCGGCGTCGAGCCATTACCACTCGAAGGCGACGCGGATCTACACGGGGCCGAACCTCGGCGCGTCGACGGCGCAGGCGTGGTCGGCGAGCGACTACCTGCCCGAGGGGACGATCCCCCCGGTCCGGCTGGCGACCGGCACCGGGGTCTACGCGGGCAAGCTCGCGAGCGCGCCGTACGCGGACCCGGACGACCCGGGCTACCACTTCTCGTTCTTCGAGGTGCGGTCGACCCAGTCGCTGGCGACCGCGGCGGCGGGCACGCCCGCGCAGTACCTGTTCAACTCCAGCGGCGGGCGGTGGGACGCGGCGATGGCCGGGGCGGACGTCCACCTCGTGCTCGTGAGCCTGACGCCGGGCCTGAACGTCGGCACGCCGACGGCGCTGACCTCCGGGCTGAACGGTCCGGGGGACGAACTGCACCTGGGCGAGCCGGACGCCTCGATGTCGTTCACGCCCACGTTCTGGACGGACGGCGCGGCCGCACCCGGCGTGTACGAGGCGAAGTTCAGGCTGGTCGACGAGGGCGGCGCGTTCGGCGACTCGGGCGAGTTCCGCGTCCTGGTCTCGGTGCCCGAGCCGGGCGCGCTGGCCGGGATCGGGCTCGCCGGTGCGACGTTGATGACCCGCCGGGTCCGCCGCCGGTCGGCCGGGCGGGCGTGATGTGCGCGCGGGGGCGGGCGTGCCGATCACGGCCGCCCCCGCGACCGGCGCCTCGGTTGGGGCGGGCGGGCCTCCATGGCCCCGCCCGCCCTCTTCTATGCCCGCGTACGAAATGGGATAGGCGACGACTCCTCAGGCTCCCCGAACTGCGCGGCCCGAGGCGGCCGCGCGTGGGCGGGACGACAGGGCTCGGACGCGGAGCCTTCGCGCTCTTGGAACGGAGCCCCGCCCTCCGCGGGGCGGGTTAGCGGGCGGCGGCGGATTGGGATTGGGGGCGTTTTCGGGTGGGGGTGGGGGCGGCGGCGAGGCGGGCGATGAGGGCGATGAACTCGGCGGGTTCGACGGGTTTGGAGAGGTGGGCGTCGAAGCCGGCGCTGAGGGCGCGGAGGCGGTCTTCCTCGCGGGCGTAGGCGGTGAGGGCGAGGGCGGGGACGGTGGCGCCGGCCTGGTCGGGGGGGCCGGTGCGGATCGAGCGGATGAAGGCGTGGCCGTCCTCGTCGGGCATGGCGATGTCGGAGACGAGGACGTCGGGGCGGGTGCGGGGGTCGGCGTAGGCGCGGCGGCCCTCTTCGGCGGAGGCGGCGGTGGTGACGACGGCGCCGGCGCGGCGGAGGATGAGGGCGAGGACCTCGCGGCCGTCGGGGGCGTCGTCGACGATCAGGACGCGGAGGCCGGCGAGGTCGTTGTGGTGGTTGGCGGGGCGGTGGGCGTCGACGGTGGCGTGGGGGTCGGCGGGGTGTGTGGCGGCGGGGGCGGGGGCGGCGGCGTCGATCTGGGCGGTGGCGGCGGCGAGGATCGGGAGGGTGACGGTGAAGGTGGAGCCGGCGTTGTCGCCGGCGGAGTCGGCGCGGACGGTTCCGCCGTGGAGCTCGACGATGTGGCGGACCAGGGCGAGGCCGATGCCGAGGCCGCCGTGGGCGCGGGTGGAGGAGGAGTCGGCCTGCCGGAAGCGGTCGAAGACGTGGGGGAGGAACTGGGGGTCGATGCCCTGGCCGGTGTCGGTGACGCGGATCTGGAAGGCGGCGCCGCTCGGGGCGGGGGCCTCGCCCGGCTCGCCGGCGGCGGACGGGGGGGCGGGGAGGGTGACGAGTTCGGCGGAGACCTCGACGCGGCCGCCGGCGGGGGTGAACTTGACGGCGTTGACGAGGAGGTTCCAGACGACCTGCTGGAGGCGGTCGGGGTCGGCGACGATGCGCTGGTCGGGGTCGGTGACGCGGCAGGCGAGGGTGACGGACTTGGCGTCGGCCTGGGGGCGGACGGCGTCGGCGGCGGCGCGGACGATGGGGGCGGCGGGGACGACGCTGGTGGCGAGGCGGAGCTTGCCGGTGGTGATGCGGGAGACGTCGAGGAGGTCTTCGATCAGCTTGGTCTGGGCGCGGGCGTTGCGCTCGATGATCTCGAGGGCGTGGTGGATCTCGGCGGGGTCGGGCTTGGGCGGGGCTTTCTCGCCCGCGCCGTTCCCGTTTTGGGCGGCGTCGGCGGTGTCTTCCTCGGCGAACTCCATCTGGAGGATCTGGGTCCAGCCGAGGATGGCGTTGAGGGGGGTGCGGAGCTCGTGGGAGAGGGTGGAGAGGAACTCGTCCTTGATGCGGTTGGCCTCGCGCTCCTCGGCGAAGAGGGTGTTCTCGATGGCGATCGAGGCCATCTGGGCGAGCTGGACGGCGACGAACTCGTCGTCGGCGGTGAAGGTGCCGGCGGCGACGGGGCCGGCGGGGGCGGGGTGACCGTCCTCGGTGGCGGCGGCGTCGCGGTCGCAGAGGTAGATGACGCCGAGGCGGGCGCCGTCGCGGCCGGTGAGGGGGGCGGCGAGCACGCCGCCGCGGATCGGGGGGACGCGGACGTTGCGGACGATCTCCCAGTCGGGGTGTTCGAGGAGCTCGGCCTCGGTGAGGCGGGTGGCGGTGTAGGAGCGGAAGACGGCGGTGTCGGCGATGGCGTCGAGCTGGAGGGGCTGGCCGCGCCACTCGGCGTACTTGTCGGAGTAGGAGGCGTAGGCCTGTGTGCGGCGGGCGCGGTGGCCGGGGCGGGGGTCGATGAAGACGGTCATCGCCTGGTGGGCGCCGATGGTGTCGCGCGCGGTGTCGGTGACGGTCTGGAGCATGCGCGGGATGGCCATCTCGCTGGAGATGGCGACGGAGGCGGCGGCGAGCTTCTGCAGTTGGGCGGCGCGGCGGCGGAGGCTGTCGGCCTGGCGGCGGACCTGTTCGGACTTGCGGGAGAGGTCGACGAAGACGGCGACCTTGCTGCGGAGGACCTCGGACACGACGGGGGTGAGGATGTAGTCGACGGCCCCGAGGGAGTAGCCGCGGGAGACGTGCATCTCGTCTCCCATGGCGGTGATGAAGATGATCGGGACGTGCTCGGAGTTCTTGCGCTGGCGGATGAGGCCGGCGGTCTCGAAGCCGTCCATGCCGGGCATGTTGACGTCGAGGAGGATGACGGCGAAGTCGGTGGTGAGGACGTGGCGGAGGGCCTCGCGGCCGGAGTAGGCGCGGACGATGTTCTGGCCGAGGTCTTCGAGGACGGCCTCGAGCGCCAGGAGCTTGTCCGGGCGGTCGTCGACGAGCAGGATGTTGACCTTGGTGTCGGGCAAGGGTGGGAGGGGAGAAGTCAGAAGTCAGAAGTCAGAAGTCGCGCGATCTTACTCGCTTCGGTGTGGTTCCCAAGCGCCCAATCCCGGGCGGGTGCGGATCTTGCGGATCGCGCCCGCCCGGGATTGGGGTTGGGTAGGGGGGGTTAGCGGTAGAGCCAGAGGCGGAGCATGGCCAGGAGTTGCTCGGTGTCGACGGGTTTGGAGATGTAATCGGAGGCGCCGGCCTCGATGCATTTCTCGCGGTCGCCCTTCATGGCCTTGGCGGTCAGGGCGATGATGGGGAGGCTGCGGAACTTGGCGAGCTTGCGGATGGCGCGCATCGTGTCGTAGCCGTCCATGTCGGGCATCATGATGTCCATGAGGACGATGTCGATCTCGGCGTTGTCCTGGAGGACCTCGATGGCGGACTTGCCCGTTTCGGCGGACAGGATGTTCATCTGGTGGGGCTCGAGGATGGACGTCATGGCGAAGATGTTGCGGATGTCGTCGTCGACGATCAGGACCTTCTTGCCGGCCATGACGGCGTCGGCGCGGTGGAGGTGCTCGATCATCTTTCGCTTGTCGGGGGCGAGGGAGTCGACGGGGCGGTGGAGGAAGAGGGCGACCTCGTCGACGAGGCGCTGCGGGCTGCGGACGTCCTTGAGGACGGTCGTCTGGGTGAGGCGCTTGAGGTGGATCTCCTCCTTGCGGGAGAGCTCGCGGGCGGAGTAGACGATGACGGGGGTGTTGCGGAGGGCGTCGTTCTCCTTGATCTCGTCGACGAGGTCGAAGCCCTTGCGGCCGGGGACGTCGAGGCCGCAGACGATGAGGTCGAAGGCCTTGTCCTTGACGGCGGCGAGGGCGGCGTCGGCGGAGGCGGCCTCGTGGAAGTCGACGTCGGGGCCGGCGGTCATGTCGACGGCCTCGCGGCGGCGGGCCTCGTCGCCCTCGATCATGAGGATCGCGTGGGTGCGCGGGGTCATGGCGGCGGCGGTGATGCGGTCGAAGCAGGCGTCGAGGGACTCCTTGGTCTTGACGGGCTTGATGAGGGCGCCGCGGGCGCCCATGCGGAGGGCGCGCTCGGCCTCCTCGTCGGTGGTGATGACCTGGACGGGGATGTGGCGGGTGAGGGCGTCGTCCTTGAGGCGGTTGAGGATGCGCCAGCCGTCGATGTCGGGGAGGTTGATGTCGAGGGTGATCGCGTCGGGGCGGAGGTCGCGGACGACCTGGAGGGCGGTGGCGCCGCGGGTGGCGACGACGCCCTTGAAGCCGTGCTCGCGGGCGGTGTCGAGGAGGAAGCGGGCGAAGTGGGCGTCGTTCTCGACGATCAGGCAGGTGCGGTCGCCGTCGCGGATGTCGGCGGCGTCGTCCTCGAAGGCGGGCTGGGCGGGGGCGCTGGCGGCGATGGCCTCGGGTGACGGGCCGATCGCCAGGACGGCGTCGTGGGCGCCGGCGCCGGGGAGGTGGTCTGCGCCGCCGGGGGCGACGCGGGCGAGGGCTTCACCGACGGGGGCGGCGGCGGCGGCGATCGCCTTGGCGAGGGCGGACGACTGGTGCTGCTGGTCGCCGGGACGTCGGGCGGCGCGCGGCGGGGCGTACGTGTGGGGGAGGTAGAGGGTGAAGGTGGAACCTTCGCCGGGGTGGGAGACGAGCTTGATCTCGCCGCCGAGCATGCCGGCGATCTCGCGGGAGATGGCCAGGCCCAGGCCGGTGCCGCCGTACTTGCGGCTGGTGGAGCCGTCGGCCTGCTGGAAGGCCTCGAAGATGATCTGCTGCTTCTCGGGCGGGATGCCGATGCCGGTGTCGCGGACCGAGAAGGAGACGACGGTCTTGGCGCGGTTGAGGGAGTCGTTCTCGGGGTTCCAGCCGGCGGTGGCGGTGGTGACCTCGAGGGAGACGCCGCCCCGCTCGGTGAACTTGAACGCGTTGGACAGGAGGTTCTTGAGGATCTGCTGGAGGCGCTTGGCGTCGGTGTGGACGGCGCGGGGGACCGTGTGTTCGACGCGGACGTCGAAGTCGATCTTCTTCGACTCGGCGACGTGGCGGAACGTGCGGTCGACGTAGTCGTGGAGGTCGCGGAACGACAGCTCGCCGACGTCGACGACGACCGTGCCGGACTCGATCTTCGAGAGGTCCAGGATGTCGTTGATGAGGGTGAGCAGGTCGTTGCCGGAGCTGTGGATCGTCTTGGCGAACTCGACCTGGCGGACGGACAAGTTGCCGTCGGGGTTCTTGGACAACTGGTCGGACAGGATGAGCAGGCTGTTGAGCGGGGTGCGGAGCTCGTGCGACATGTTCGCGAGGAACTCGGACTTGTACTTGGACGTGAGGGCGAGCTGCTTGGCCTTCTCTTCGAGGGCCTGGCGGGCCTGCTCCACTTCCTGGTTCTTCCGTTCGACCTCGATGTTCTGCTCGGCGAGGAGCTTGGCCTTGTCTTCGAGCTCGGCGTTGGTCTGCTGGAGCTCCTGCTGCTGGCTCTGGAGCTCGCGGGCGAGCGACTGGGACTGCTTGAGCAGGTCCTCGGTGCGCATGTTCGCCTCGATCGTGTTGAGCACGATGCCGATCGACTCGGTCAGCTGGTCGAGGAAGGTCTCGTGGGTGGCGCTGAAGCGGTCGAAGCTGGCCAGTTCCATAACGGCCTTGACGGCGCCCTCAAAGACGATCGGGAGGACGATGATGTTGAGCGGCTTGGCCTCGCCGAGGCCGGACGTGATGCGGATGTAGTCGGCGGGGACGTTGGTGAGGAGGATCTTCTCCTTCTCGAGGGCGCACTGGCCGACGAGGCCTTCGCCGAGCTTGAACTTGTTGTCGACGTGCTTGCGGTCCTTGAACGCGTAGCTGGCGAGGAGCTTGAGGTGGGGGTCCTCGGTCTTGGACGGGGTGTCCATGATGTAGAAGACGCCCTGCTGCGCGGACACGACGGGGGCGAGCTCGGACAGGATCAGGCGGCCGACCGTGAGCAGGTCCTTCTGGCCCTGGAGCATCCGGCTGAACTTGGCGAGGTTGGTCTTGAGCCAGTCCTGCTCGGCGTTCTTCTGCGTGGTGTCACGCAGGTTTCGGATCATCTCGTTGATCGTGTCCTTGAGGTTGCGGATCATCTCGTTGATGGTGTCCTTCAGCGCCGCCACCTCGCCCTGCGTCTCGACCGTGATCGACCGCGTCAGGTCGCCCTGGGTCACCGCGGTCGCCACCGCGGCGATGGCGCGCACCTGCGTCGTCAGGTTCGCCGCCAGCTCGTTGACGTTCTCCGTCAGGCCCTTCCACGTGCCCGAGGCGCCCGGCACCTTCGCCTGGCCGCCCAGCTCGCCTTCGGCGTCATCTTCACGATCGGGGCGGTGGTCTGGGGATACGTGATGCCGATGATCGGGCGCCAGGCGACGCTGCTGTGGGGCGTAGCGGGGCTGGGGGCGACGTCGGT
>DASPKW010000440.1:0-5012 GCA_035627895.1 Tepidisphaeraceae bacterium
CCTTGAGCACAACGGCCGCGTTGTCTTCCCTCGCCCGACGCAGCGCCTTGCTCGCGTCCCCCCGCACCTGGCCGGCTAGCCGATCCACCGTGTCGAAGATCGGCTTGTTTTTATCCGCCAAATCCCCGAAAATGTCCGGCCCCGCACCCCGCACCACATCCCGCAAATCCCCGTCCATCGGCTGCCAGCCGTCGTGCGGGCCGTGGCAGCTGACGCACGACCGCGCCGCCTGGAGGCGCGGCGTGTTCGGCGGCGGGACGGTGCCGTCGCCGACGACCTCCGACGCCGCTTCGTCCACCAGTTGCTGTTCTTCCCCGTAGAGGGCGTAGGCGATGTGCCCGTTGCGGTCGGTGAGCAGGACTTCGTAGGCGCGGGGGCGGGTTTTGACGGCAGATTTAAAAACCCTATCCCCGTGGTCAACGTCCCGGTCGCGCACGTCGCGGGTAATAAAACAGACGGGACTCGCTTCGTCCAAGTGGGCGGACGGCAGGGCGAAGTAGATGACATCGCGGGGCTTACCGGTGACGCGGCTGATAAACTGGATGACCCGCCCGTCGCTCCGCAGCCGCTCGAATAGGATTTCAAACTTCTCCAGAATCCCGCGGTCGAACAGCAGCTGGTCGAGGTCAGTGCGGCCTTTCACCTGACTCTTTCTGATCCCCTTGAACTCGTAATATCTCCCGCCCCAGACGGTGCTGAAAACGTTTTCGCGTTCAACGTCTTTCCCGTCTACCTTTACCTTGTCCCGGTCCTTGATCGTGCTCAGCGCCCGCCCGAGGAAGTAGCGGACTTCCACGACGGGGACCAAGCTGCCGACCGCGGCTTGCAATTTGGAGAGTCCCGCGGCTTCGGCGGTGGGGGTGTTGCTCCGAATGACCACCACGTCTTTCAAGTCGGCCAGCGGCTTGCCGACCAGTTCCCGCCCCGCCCGCACCCACTTGTCACCCCGCTTCGCCCAACTCCGCTTCCACGTCGGGACGACGATGGTTTGCCTCGCCGCCTCGCCCAGCAGGGCCAACTCGTCGCGGGTCCGTAGCTTGCTGAAGCTCGAATCAAACTGGAAGTCCTCCCACAAATCCAGCCACTCTTGCAGGTCGTCCGCCGTCGGCGCGTACCAGCGCAGGTCGATGCGGGCGACGATGCCGCCGACGACGGCGGGCCTCGATGTGACGGCGCTCCGGCTGATGAGTTGGACGGCGTGGGAGAGGGCCTGGAAGTCTTCCGACTGCCCCGACTGGACGAAGACGTAGCGGGTGAACGGCAGGTCGGCGGGGGGTATACGACGGGCGTCCTCAAGCGCCACCGCCACCGCTTCACCGGGGGTCGCCAGCCGCTGCTCCCGCGGCATCGGGGCGGATTCGGGGGGTTGGGTCGCGGGCGGGGCTGTAGGCACAACTACCGGCACGGCCACTTCTACCGCCGGACCACTCGCGCCGCCCCTTTCCCCTTCCCACCCCGCCACCGCCAGCAGTGCCGCTGCCAGGCAGGGCGGTAGAAAACGTGACATCGCTTCCTCATTGGCAGCAGGCGTGAAGGAGGTGCGACAGGATGAGCGCGAACAGCGCCCCGAGTACCACCCCGTAGACGATGCCGGCTTGGATGCCCTCGGTGTAACCGAGGTCGTACCAGGCTTGCTGCTGCGGCAGGTGGGGGCGGGAACGGCTCACCGTTTCACTCCGTTACTCGCCTTCACTTCCACCCACCGCTCGGGGACCGCCAGCCGCACCCCACACCGTTCACACTCGTAGACGGCGGAGTAGACGACCATCGTCCCGCCACTCACGCCGCTGGTCTTGTGCTGGTACGTCAGGGGGACTCCGCAGTGCTCAAGCTGCCTGCTCTCAGCCATACACCTTCCCGTCGAGGGTAAAGCTCCCGCTGAACGTCAGCGTGTGCGTCACCGGTAAAGTCGGCGTCGCCGCCGGCGCATCAATCACCAGCTTCTTCGGGTCGATCAGCCCCCACCCGCTGGCCGGGTCGAACCCCGGCGAACCGATGTCCGCCGACGTTTCCTTGATGCGCGAGAGGACTTCGGCGGCGGAGAGTTTTGCGGGGGCACGCGCCGCGAGGAGCAACGCAATCACCCCCGCGGCGAACGGAGTGGCCATGCTGTTGTGGGTGATAACACCTTGGGTGACGAAGCAATCGGCGTCCGGGACGGTGAGATCGTAGACGTCCTGCAAGCCTTTACAATCGTCCACGCGCCAGTGCGCCGCCCACAACCCGGCCGTGTCGATTCCCATTTCGCGAGCCGTCTGCTCGCCCGGCTTGCGCTTCGGCGACCCACCACCCCGGAGGCCGTTCCACCCGCCTACCGGCGATTCCCGGATGACTTTCAGACAGTGGCTGGTGCTCGGCCGTTCCACCTTCGAGGATGGGGCGAGTTGCATTCGCGTGCGCGAGCTGACGGTCGAATGCTGCCATCCATGGTAATCGGCGAAGGCCGCGAACCGACGAACCAAATCCCCGGAGGAACATTCAAAGGCGTCGGGCAGGCGGCGGTAGCTCGGGTTTTTGTAGACGTGACCGTCGGCAGTCCGGTAGCCCTTGTAGAAAGCCAGTTGCTTCGCCCGAGACAATGTCCAGACCCACAGCGGGATGGTTTTCTCTGCGGCCGGAGCGTTCAGCCCGAGCGCCTCGATGATCATGGCGGCTCGGGTCGAATCGTCGTAGTGCCATCCGCCGTTCTTGGCCTGCCGCATCTGCTTGCCGAATTCCCGCTCGTAAATTGCCGCCACGCGAGCGATGATCTCGGTGCTGTCCCCTGTGGCAAAGCTGACACGACGGGCGCGGTTGGTTTCCGTGAGCCAGCCGTCGCCGGCGAAGAACCCCAAGAGAAAGCAGAGGTCTTCCGAGAGTGTCGCGTCCAAATATGGGTTGACCTGCGTCGGCAGTTGCCGCGGCAGAAGGAGTTTGTGGTGCGGCTTGAGGGAGCCGAGTGGAACCCAATCTAAGTCGCGCCCCTTCTCGTCAACCACAAGCATCTGATGCGTAGCGGTGGCCAGCACGTCACGCCCGCCGGCGCGAAGTTGATGGACCTCCGCCCGTCCGCGATAGTGGTTAGCGTAGACGACTCGTTCGACGACCCGCCCGCCCTTGAACGCGAAAACTACGTCGCCGGCGTTGACATCCTCGATGCGCTTGGGACCACCCGGTCCGTACACATAGGAACCCTTGGCCAAGCATGTCCCGCTCAGTTTCGCCAGCGTGCCGTTGAGATAGGTGCTCGTGATATGTTCGCCGGGGGCCGCGACATCGACCTCCGCGCCGCGCGACGAGAAGTCGGAAATCCTCCCCGCCTCGTTGTAGCTGGCGACCGCCACCGCCTCGGGCCAACGCCCGGGGTAATCGACCGAACCGGGGTCGGGTCCGTCGTTGCCCGCCGCCACGACCACAACGACATTCCGCCCCACCGCATCGCGGATGGCGGCGCGGATCGACTCATCCGGGGCCTGACTGCCGAGCGACATGGAGATCACATCGGCCCCGCGCTCCGCCGCCCAGCGCACGCCGGCGGCAACCGCGGCACTCGACCCGCTGCCGCCGTCCCCCAAGACCTTGGCGATGAGGAGGGATGCTTCCGGGGCCACGCCGACGACGCCAGTCGCGTTGTCGCGGGCGGCGAGGATTCCGCAGCAGTGCGTCGAGTGCCCTTGTACGTCGCGGGAACCGTAACGGCTGCCCGTGAAATCTCTCGCCTCCAATACGGCCCCCGCCAAATCGGGGTGGTCCGGCGCCCCCGTGTCGAGGACCGCAACTCTGACACCCTTCCCCCGGGTCTTGCGCCACAGTTCGGGGACGCCCAGCGCCCGCACCCCCCAGTCCACCACTTGGCTTTGGGCGACCAGCACCTGCTCGACGCTGTACGGCGGTAGTTTCCAACCCATGATGTTCGCCCTAATTCCCCCGCCAGTCCTCACCCTCGTCCTCGTCGTCCGCCAGCTCAAACGTGCACTCGCACGCGGCACGCTCGGCCTCATCGACCCGCCGATTCAGCCTCTGAATTTCCACGCCGTACTCGAAGAGTTGCTTGTTCTGCTCGGAGATCGTGTGGCGGGAGTGCGAGTACAGGATGAGGAGGACTGATGCGACGACCTGAAAAGCAACAAACACGCCCAGCACAATCGCCACCGCCGCCCCGGTAATCGCCTCGATCATGTGCCCGCCCCCCGGTCGAACTCCCTCTCGATGATCGTCGCCACCTTCTCGGTCAGCCTCGTATTGGCACTCAACTCTCTCGCAATCTGCTGCTGCTGCTCGGCGAGTTGCCTCAGTTGCGACACCAGCAGGGAGATGTCGGTGGTGTTTTCTTGCACGTCGCCCCGGAGCTTGTGGAGGGCCGCCCGCGTATCGACCCGGTGGTCCTTCAGGTCGATCTCGACGCGGGCCAGGTCTTTCTCCACCCGCGCCACCTCCCCCCTGGCGACCGCCTCCACCCGGGCCACGTCCTCCTTGCTCGCGGGCTCTTTCTCCCGCACCAGCTTCCACACCCGCTCAAAGACCGCAATTGCCAGCAGCACGCCGGCCCCCACCGCCGTGGTGGCGCTGGCGTCGTCAGTCGCCGCGAAAGTGGCAAACAGGGAGGGTGTCAGCACTTGCGCCGCTCACGATTAAACGACCGCGGATGGGAAGGGGACGGCACACGGCACACGGCACGCATCCGCCCGCCGCCCCGCCCCCGGGCGACGCTGGCCGGGGGTGAGGGGGCGCGGCGGATAGGAGTGAGTATGGCGGGGCGGGCGTTCCGGGGGCAAAGGGGAGGGGGGGCGGCAACATCGCCCTCGTCAGACATTTCCGTCCACGGCACTCCGCAGCGCCGCGCGCACCTGGGCGGACGTGCGGGGCGGGAGGTCGGGCAGGGCCGCCACCGCAGTTTTCAGCTGGGCCAGCGTGGACGCCCCGGCGAAGGCCGCCTTCAAATCCACCTCCCACTGGCGTAAGGCATTCACCTCGTCCAGCGTCGCCTTTGCCAGCGCCCGCACGGTCCGGGCCAGCGCCGCGGCGTCGTCGTA
>DASPKW010000441.1:0-12665 GCA_035627895.1 Tepidisphaeraceae bacterium
AACACGTCCGTCCAGGTCGCCGGCAACGAGACCCACGCCCGCCACGCCCTGCTCTCGGCCGAGTCCGGCGTCGAGTTCGTCCGCTACGTCCTGGGCAACGTCAACATTCCCCCCCAGACCGCAGACGACCAGATCTGGTCCGCCGTCTGCACCCAGGTGAAGGCCCAACTCGACGGCACAGCCAACGTCAACAACACCACCCTCTCCCTGCCCGCCGGCGAGACCTGGGTCCTCCCCGCCATCACCCTCCCGACCGGCGGCACCTTCCAGGCCACCCTGCAGAAGAACGGCGAGCACGTGACCGTCACCGTCGCCGGCGTCGACCCGCGCGGCGGCACCGGCCGCCGCATCCGCCTCGACTTCGCCCGCGCCCAGCGCGCCAGCCGCATATTCGACTACGGCGTCGCCTCCAAGAGCGCCATCTCCATGTCCGGTAAGGCCGTCATCACCGGCGCCGCCAACAACCTGTCCCGCGGCAGCGCCCTCTCGGCCACCAGCAACCCGGTCCCCCTCACCATGACCGGCACCCCCTCGATCTCCGGCGACTTCTCCTACACCAACCCCGCCGGCGCGCCTTCCTTCGGCAACGGCTCGATCGCCGGCTACAAGCCCAGCCAGTCGGCCTTCCTCGACCACGTCCACGCCGGCGTCCAGGAGCCCGAGTTCCCCACCATCGACTCCAAGTCCTTCGAAAAATACGTCCCCTCCGCCACCGCCGCCCCGGGCCCCCAGGTCATCGCCACCAACCCGTCCTCCAGCCGAAAGTCGTTCACCAACATCCGCATCAAGGCCAACGCCAACCCGTCCTTCTCGGGCGGCTCGGTCCTGACCGGCGTCATCTACATCGAGACCCCGAACAAGGTCTCGTTCACCGGCGGCGTCACCGTCCAGGGCGTCATCGTCGTCCAAAACAACCCGACCGGGTCCATCGCCACCAACGAAATCGACTTCGGCGGCAACATCGTCCACCAGGGCGTCGAGTCCCTCCCCGACGCCGACCCGTTCCTCGGCCTCAACAAGCTCGGCGGCACGTTCCTCCTCGCCCCCAAGTTCACCGTCAAGATGCGCGGCAACGCCAACTCGGTCGGCGGCACCATCGTCACCGGCGCCCTCGACATCACCGGCACCGCCGGGGCCACCGTCAGCGGGACCGTCATCAACCTCGAGGACACCCGCGTCAACCTCACCGGCACGTCCGACATCATCATCGCCTCGACCGGCACCACCAACTACCCCACCGGCGTCACCTTCGGCAAGCACTTCGCCGCCCTCCCCGGCACCTACCAGGAGCTCCCATGATCTCCGCTCACGCTCGCCGCGCGCCGCGCCGCGGGCTCTCGCTCCCCGAAATTCTGATCTCCCTCGCGATCACCTCGTCCCTCCTGACCGCCGTCGGCGCCGCCTTCCACTCCGCCTCGTCCGTCGTCGAAAACAACGACAAGTTCTTCCGCGCCACCCAGTCCGCCCGCGTCGCCCTCAACCAGATGCTCACCGAGGTCCGCCGGTGCGATGCGATCAACGATTCTCGCATCAGCGCCACGCTCCTCCCCATCCTCCGCCCCGCCGAGACCCGCCCGGCCAACGAGGCCATGCGCTTCTACAAGTACATCCCCGCGACCCAGAAGCTCGTCCTCTACTTCGAGTACGTCGACGGCACCCTCAGCCCCGAATACCCGATCGCCGAGGCCGTCCAGTCCGCCCCCTTCTCCTGGGACACCGGCCCCGACTCCAACAACCACACCGCCGTCCTCCGCGTCTGCGCCGCGATCGACGTAAAGCTCGGCAAAGACCAGATCCGCCTCAGCGGCTCCGCCGCCCCCCGCCGCGCGATCACGTACAAGTAATCGCGACTCATCGCCCGAACGAGCCACCCCGAAAGCCCACGGAGCTTGCTCCGTGGGTTTTGCCAAGCGCAAAGGGCGCTACGACCGCGGCCACGCCGCCATCACCGCCCCGACCGACATCAGCCCGATCCCCGCCCAGTTCACCCCGCTCGGCCGCTCGCCCAGGAATGCGACCGCGAGCACCACCGCCAGCGGCATGCTCAGCTTGTCGATCGGCATGACGCGGGATGCGTCCCCGCCCGGCGCCGCCAGCGCCATGAACATGAACACCCATGACGCCGCCCCGGCGATTCCGGTCAGCGCCGCGAACCCGAACGCCTTCGCGTCGAACTCCTTCAAGCTCCCCCACCCGCTGATGATCGTCACCAGCACGATCACCGCCAGCGCCTGCACGACGCTCCGCACGGCCGTCACCACGTTCGGGTCCAGCCGCTCGACCCCCCGCTTGCCCAGCGGCGCGATCGCCGCCGCCGACACCGCGCCGAGCGCCGCGTAAACCAGCCACCGGTAGTTGTCCATACCGGGATCGTAGCCGACCGCCAGCGGGCCCGGGCGACGACCGCGCGCGCCTGGTAATGCGGGAATCCAGGCATTTGACGCAAAGTCGATTGTATCGGACATCGTTCCCGGGCAATCCCCGCTACGCCGACTCGACGCCGATCGCACGCGCGTCTCGAATCCACGCCTCTTCGTCGGGGCCCCGCGGCGCAGACCCCCTCTCCCCCGTCGCGCCGGGCAAGCCCCACCCCGAGGGCAGGACTCCGCGTCCTGCCCTCGCTTCATTTGCGCGCCCGGGCACTACACCCGCCCCGCCACCGCCAGCATCGCGAACAGCACCCCCACCTGCGCCGCCGCGCACGCCAGCCCGATCCCGAACAGCAGCCCGATCCGGCTCGGCCGATACTTCGCCGACCCCGGGAAGTGCCGCGCCTTCCACGCGTCGAACGTCGGCTTCTGCGCGAGCAGAAACCCAGTGCCGGTCGAGACGTTCATCAGCAACGCCACCGGCCGGATCGCCTTGTCCTCCAGCACGAACCCCACCAGCACCGCCATCACCGCGAACACGACCACGCCCACGGCCACGCACGCTCCGAGCAACCCCGGCTTCCCCAGCCGCTTGAAGTTCACCCCCGCCGCCACCCCCGCCGACACCGGCCCGAACAGCAGTCCGATCGCCATCAACTGCGACGGAACCCAAGGCCGATCCCCCACCGCCGCCGGCCCGGCGTAATCCAACGTCCGAACCTTACTCATAACCATTCTCCAATAAATCCAACCACACCCCCTGTCACATCAAGTTACGTCCCCTCATCGACCATCTAGCGCGCTTTACGTCTTTTCGTCTTTTCGTTTTCCACCCCCACCCCTCCATCCGAGCACCTCCCAATCTCCTCCCGCCCTACAATCCCCCACCCATGAAGTACTTCTACGGCGAATTCGACGGTCAGGAGTTCCCCTCCCCCGACAAGCTCTTCGGCTTCGACCAGATGATGGAGTTCATCATGGAGCACGGCGACCAGGCCCTCAAGGCCTTGCAGCAGATGCTCAACGACCCCAAGAAGCCCGAGCACTCCGAGCTCCTCGAAGAGCTGATCAAGCAGGGCCTGCTCGACAAGGACGGCAAGGGCAAGCTCAACCTCACCCCCAAGGCCGTCGGCCGCATGCAGCGCAAGGCCCTCGCCGAAGTCTTCGCCAACCTCCGCATGGGCCAGCGCGAGGGCCACGAGAAAATCACCCCCGGCGCCGGCGGCGAACGCATCGAAGGCACCAAGCCCTACCAGTTCGGCGACCCCGTCTCCGAACTCGACATCCACGCCACCCTCAAGAACGCGATGCAGCGCTCCGCGGAGAAGCCCACCGCTCTCGACAAGCCCGCCCCCTCCTCCGCCCCCGCGATTGACAATGGACAATTGACAATTGACACGCCCCACCGCCCCACCGCTCCCCGCACGTCCATCAAGTTCACCGAGCGCGATTTCGAGCTCCACCTCCACGAGGGCATGACCAACTGCTCGACCGTCGTCCTCCTCGACATGTCCGGCTCCATGATGCGCTACGGCCGGTTCTCCGCCGCCAAGCAGGTCGCCATGGCCATGCAGGCCCTGATCCGCCAGCGCTTCCCCCAGGACTCGATCGACTTCGTCGGCTTCTACTCCGGCGCCAGCAAGATCAGCGAGGCCCAGCTCCCGCTGACCATGCCCAAGCCGGTCACGATCTACGACTACCAGGTCAAACTCAAAGTCCCGATCGACCAGCTCGACCGCGCCCCACAGCACTTCACCAACCTCCACCTCGGTCTCCAACTCGCCCGCCGGCTCCTCCAGAAGCGCGCCAGCGAGAACAAGCAGATCTTCATCGTCACCGACGGCCAACCCACCGCCCACGTCGAAGGCGACTTCGTCCACCTCCTCTACCCCCCCGACCCCAAATCCACCCTCGCGACGCTGAAGGAAGCCATGCTGGCCGTAAGAGAAAACTGCCGCATCAGCACCTTCGCCCTGATCGAAGACTACTGGGGCATGGACTGGGTCGGCTTCGTCGACCAACTCACCAAGCTCACCAAGGGCGTCGCCTTCTACACGTCCAGCGACCAGCTCGCGTCCTGCATCATGGAAAGCTATTTGAGCGGCCGCAAGAAAAAGACCCACATCGCCTGACCGTGCGACGGGGATCAGTCCCGCCGACGTCGACGGCCGACCAGCGTGGCACACGCGGCCGCCCCCAGCACCGCTGCCGCGCCCGGCTCGGGCACGTGAACGACCACAACCAGGTTCTTCGTCGTCCAACTCCCCGCGTTGGCCGTCAGCGTCCAGTCCGGGGCTTGCCCGGCCGTAGGGTTGTTGCCGATCCCGACCTCACTCGTGCGCACGGCCCCCCAGGCGCCGTAGGCGAATAGCGTCTGCCCAGCCGTCCCCGGGCCCGCCCCGTCCAAGTCGTAATTGTGGATCTGCATCGACGCGTGCCCAGCGGTCGTGCCGGCGCCGCCGTCGCCGAAGTCGTAGGCACTGGCGGACGCGTTGGGGACCGGTCCCCCATTCCCGGCGGCCCGGCCGTTCGTCTGGTTGTAATTGCTCGGCCAAAACTCGACGTTGCCCGTCGTGATCCCCGTGCCCGTCACGATCCCCGCCACGTTCGACGACACGTTCATGTTCGACACGTTCTGCTGGTAGAACTCGCCCGACGTCGTGCTCGGCACGCCGGTTCGATCGGCGCGGTTCGTGAACCCTGCCGCGTCGAACGTCACGAACACCCACCCGTTTGGCCGACCCGCCGCCGTCGCCCCGCCGAGCTCGAAGTAGTACCCGACCCGGTCGAAGGAGCCGTTGGGGATCGACGCGGCGTTGTTCGTCTTGTACCCGCCGGCGCCGGTCAGCACGCCCGCCGTGTTCCAACCGGGAGAGGTCGTGGGGATGTCCAACTCGTACACGACGACGTAATCCGCCCGCTCGGCGGCCGACACGTTATCAATGAACGCGGCGCTGGCGGACGGCGCCAGATACGCGGCGGTTGCGACCCCGACGACTCGGCAGAATGATTTCATCGTTCCCTCTCCAAGGGTCACAGCCCGGTGACGTGCAGCCGCGCTGCGGCCGCCACATTTATACGTGTGATCTTACATCATGTTGGGCGAGAGTAGCGCCGTCCGCGAGCCACCGCAGACTTCCGCACGAACCCGACATACCGCACGCAGATCGCAGTTAAGAGGGGCAAAGTTTGACGTCGGGATTGCCCACGGTTCCGTCGGGGGGCGCCTCCGACCGTCCCAGCCGGCGGTTCATCGGTTGACGCCCCACGGCGCATCTCCTCATGGCCTCCCGCACATTCGGATTGACATTCCATGGCTCCCGCACTCCCCTATCCCCATGCGCCACCTCCCCCTCCTCGCGCTCCTCCTCATCCCCGCCTGCACCGCTTCGCCCACCAACCCCTCCTTCCCCGTCACGTTCGAGCAGGCCGACCGCGCCCTCGACGACATGGCCGCCCGCCCCCGGCCCCTCCAGCGCCCCCTCGTCATCATCGGCGGCTTCCTGGACCCCAACCTCTCCCCGCCCTACTTCAAATGGCGCATCTCACAACTCACTAGCACTCACAACCAATACGTCACCGTCTCCCCCGGCTTCTGCAACTCCTTCGCCGAGTGCCGCCAGCTCGTCATCGACGCCGTCGACCGCGCCTTCCCCTCCGCCGACCCGAACTTCACCACCGAGGTCGACGTCCTGGGCGCATCCCTCGGCGGCCTGGTCGCCCGCCACGCCGCCGCCCCCTCCCCCGACCCTACCACCCCGCGCCGCCTCAAAATCGCCCGCCTCTTCACCATCGCCAGCCCCCACGCCGGCGCCACTCTCGCCACCCGCCACGCCGTCACCGACTTCCACAAAGACATGCGCCCCAACTCCCCCTTCCTAACCACCCTGGCCACCCACGACCCCACCGCCACGTACTCCCTGTTCGCCTACACCCGCCTGGACGACCAAATCGTAGGCGAACGCAACGCCGCCCCCCCAGGCCAAACCCCCTACTGGCTAGGCACCCCACCCCTCCAACTCTCCCACGCCGGTGCCATGCTGGACCCCAGAATCCTCGCAGACATCGTCAAGCGGCTCCGGAACGAACCCGCCTTCACGACCACGCCCCCCGCACCGTTGCCGCCACGCAATAGCCCATAACCATGTTGCTCCGGCCCGCGCAATGTGATATGCTCGCAAAGTTCGTTTGTTCTCCGAGGAGCGGGATAAGATGCGTCTGGTACAAAGTTTAGGTTTGGTGGCGGTGTTGGCGGCTCCCACATGGGCGGGGGCTGCCCCGGTCACGTTTGAGGCCGCGGATTACGATAACTCCGCCTCCCAGACCACCGGCGTATTCCGCGACGTCCTCAATGGCTCGAATATCGCGCGGACGGTTGATGGGGCCAACGGCATCCTGAAATTCACGGGCCCCGACGCGAACATCACCTCTGCGACGATTTACGACACCACCCCCGGCGACGGCGGGGCGACCACCAATGTTTTTGGCAACGAGGTGGTCACGGTCGACTTCCGCCTCGGGCACGCGACAGCCAGCTTCGGGCCGTTCATCCGCCTGAACACGGTGGGCGGGGGCGGATACCTCACGCTCGTCCAGGAGAACGGTGGCAGCGACACCCTGCGGTTTTTCGAGGCCGCCAGCGCGCCGGGCGGAACGCAGACGCAGATCGGGGTGACGAAGAACCAGGCCGCGTTGGCGCTGAACACCTGGTACACCCTGGTGTTCACCGCGACCAACAGCGGCGCGAACGTCATCCTCGATTCAAAGATCTACGCGCAAGGCGATGTTGGGGGGACGATTTTGTTCCAGGACAGCATCACCGACACGACGGCCGCGAATCAGAGTGCGGGGCAGGTCGGCCTTCGGTTCGGCGACAACAGCGGGTCGGTGGCGCAAGTCGTCGATGTCGATAACTTTGAGGTCGTCCCCGAACCGGCCTCAGCCGGACTCGTCGCGGCCGTCGGCGGAATGATCCTGATGCGGCGGCGGCGTTCGCCCAGCCGGTAAACTCTGCGTCGCTCCATCGAATGCGAATTTCAAGACGCCACCGTGACGCACGGTGGCGTCTTGCGTTTGGCCTACAATCCCCCGCCCATGCCCCACCCCCTCATCACCTCCCCCACCCTCCCCGCCCTCGACAACGGCGCCATGCTGCTCGCCTTTTCCGGATGGATGGACGGCGGCGAGGTCTCCACCGGCACCGTCAAGAACCTCCTCCGCCACCTCCAGGCCACCAAGATCGCCGCCATCGACCCCGACCCGTTCTACATCTACAACTTCCCCGGCTCCATGGAGGTCTCGGCCCTCTTCCGGCCCAACGTCAAATACAAAAAGGGCGTCACCGTCGAGTTCGACTTCCCGACCAACGCGTTCTTCTGCTCGTCCGACCACAACCTGATCCTGTTCACGGGCAAAGAGCCCAACCTCCGCTGGCGCGAGTTCGGCGACTCCGTCTTCACCCTCGCCAAGGCCACCGGCGTCCGCCGGATCTACTTCGTCGGATCCTTCGGCGGCACCGTCCCTCACACCCGCGAGCCGCGCCTGTTCGCCTCCGTCTCCGACAAGAAGCTCCGCCCAAAGCTCCGCAAGTACGGCGTCAAGTTCACCGACTACGAGGGCCCCGCCTCCTTCAGCTCCTACCTCCTCAACCGCGCCGGCGAACACGATTTGCAGATGATCAACTTCGCCGCCGAGATCCCCGCCTACATCGACGGCGTCAACCCCCTCTCGATCGAGTCCGTCACCCGCCGCCTCGCCTCGATCCTCGAACTGCCCGTCGACCTCTCCCCTATGCGCGTCGAGTCGGACGAGTGGACCGCCCAGGTCACCACGATGCTCAAGGACGACAAAAAACTCGCCGGCCACGTCCGCAAACTGGAAGACGCCTACGACACCGAAATGCTCGAGAACGCCGAGGACGACTAACCTTCCGCCCACGCCCGCAACTGACAACTGACCACTGACTGAGGTACAACAAATCCTCGTCCCAAAACTAACCAACCACATGTCCATCCGACTCCCCCTGCTCGTCCTCGCGCTCCTCCCGAGCCTCGCCCTCGCCGCCGGGCCGATGGACGCCGCCCTCGTCCGCCCCACCCTCGTCGCCGACGTCTCGGCCATCACCCCCGGCGCCTCCTTCACCCTCGGCGTCCGCCTCCAGATCAAGCCCAAGTGGCACGTCTACTGGGCCAACCCCGGCGAGACCGGCCAGGCCACCGTCCTCAAGCCCGCCGGCCCCGACGGGTTCACTTTCGGTCCCGTCCAGTGGCCCGTCCCCGTCCGCCTCGACCACGATTTCGGCCTCACCTACGCCTACGAGGACGACGTCCTGCTCATGATCCCCGTGACCGCGCCCAAGACCCTCAATCCCGGCGACCCGGTCACGCTCAAGGTCGACGCCGACTGGCAGTCCTGCCACGACGACTGCATCGACGGCAGGGCCAAGCTATCGATCACCCTCCCCGTCGCCCCCGACGCCAAGCCCGCCAACGAAAAGCTCTTCGCGACCTGGCGAGCGCGCCTCCCGGTCGCTCAAGACCCTGCCGTGATCCGCCAGGTCGAGCAGAAGTCTTCCGCCGGCAAGCCCGAACCGTCGGTAATGGTCACGTGGAACGCCGCCCCGCCCGCCAAGGTGGACTGGTATCCTGTCTCGACCCGCGCGGTAATGATCGAGGGCGTCAAGCTGACGACAAACGGTGGGACGACGCAGATCGCGTTCAAATCGACCGTATACAAGCCCGACCAACTGCCCGCGGGCGGCGCGGTCGACGGGCTGCTCGTTTACGAAAACGCAAAGGGAGAGCGCGTCGGCACTCCGCTCCCCGTCAAGGTCGCGAAATGAGATTCGCGGATCGCGCGAATACACTTAACATTTCCCCGTTACATCGATATCACAGGTAACACGTCGCCATTGCCCGCCCGCACGGCCTCGACCGGTGGCACACGCCGCCGGGCCCGCGGGTGGCCGACAAACCACTCTGGAGGAACCGCATGAAGCGCTTCATCGTCCCCGCCTTCGCCCTGCTCGCCACCGCCGGCTTCGTCATCGCCGCCGAGGTCAAGTCCGGCCTCGCCGCCGGTGAGTCCCCGGCCGCGTTCAACGTCAAGGACATCACCGGCCCGAGCAAGGGCAAGAGCCTCTGCTACCGCTGCCAGTACGGCGCCAAGCCGGTCACGACGATCTTCACCCGCGAGGTGACCCCCGAGGTCGCCGCGCTGGTCAAGCAGATCGACGAGCAGGTCGGCGCGAACAAGGACAAGAACATGAAGGCGTTCGTCGTCCTGCTGACCGAGGACGCCGACGCCGGCGCCAAGCAGCTCGAGAAGCTCGCCGCCGACCAGAAGATCACCAACGTCCCGCTCACCGTCTTCGACGGTGCCGCCGGCCCCGCCAAGTACAACATCTCCAAGGACGCGGCCGTCACCGTCCTGATGTGGAACAAGATGCGCGTCGCCGCCAACCACGCGTTCGACACCGCCAAGCTGACCGACGACCAGGTCAAGGCCGTCGCCGCCGACACGAAGAAGATCCTGAACTAAGCGGGCCTCACAGTGGGGCAGACATTCTCGTTTGCCGCACGCCCCGCTTCGAATACCCAAGGCCCGCACCCCGGTAAAGGGTGCGGGCCTTATCGCGCGATTCCTGCGCTACGGAAGTCGAAGATTGGATCGGGGGTCGCGGGCAACACCTATGTCGAAAGCGATCCTGCTGCTGACGCTGCTCTCGCTCCCCGCCCTCGCCGGGCAGTCCAACTCGCTCATGGACATCTCGGCCGACGGGACGCTCCTGGCGTGCTCGAACCGCGACTCGGGCACGGTCTCGATCGTCGCGCTCCCGTCGCACAAGAAGCTCCGCGAGTTCCCCGCCGGCCATAAGCCCGAGGGCGTGTCGTTCGTCGGGTCTTCGCACAAGCTCGCCGTCGCCGCGTACCACGACGACCGCGTGCTGTTCCTCGACGCCGATACCGGCCAATCGCTCGGGCAGGTCGACGTCGCCGACGAACCGTACGGCGTGGTCTCCGACGCGGCCGGCGCCAAAATCTACGTCACGCTCAGCTACCCCGGCCAGATCGTAGAGATCGACGCGGCCGCCATGAAGGTCACGCGCACGTTCGACGCCGGGCCGTACGTCCGCGGGCTGGCGATCACCAGGGACGGCGCCCGCCTCTTCGCGACCGAGTACTACACCGGAACCGTGCTCGCCATCGACCTGGCGACCGGCAAGCTCGCCGACCGTTGGCCCGCGACCGCCTCCGACAACCTCGCCCGCCAGATCACGCTCCACCCGACCCGCCCCAAGGCCTACCTCTCGCACATCCGCAGCGCCACCGAGCGCGCCCACGGCGAGGGCTCGATCTTCCCGTACGTGTCGATCATCGACACCGTCGCGCCGGCCCCGCCCCCGGCCAAGCGCCGCAAGCGCATCCCGATGGACTCGTTCATCGGCACGCACGTGACCGCCAACCCGTGGGAGGTCGCGGTCTCCCCGGACGGCAAGCGGTTCTTCGTCATCTTCGCCGGCACGAACGACATGTACGCGTGCGACGTGCTCGACGACGACTACCGCGAGATCGTCCACCGCAAGACCGAGGTCCTCGGCAACAACCCGCGGGCCGTCCGCTTCAGCCCGGACGGCAAGACGCTCTACATCTACGACGCGCTGGACTTCAACGTCGTCGCCTACGACGCGGCCACCGTCCGCAAACTGACGCTGATCCCCGTCACCGCCAATCCCCTGCCGGCCGACGTGCTGCAGGGCAAACGGCTCTTCTACTCCGCCCTCCAGCCGATGGCGTCGCGCCGCTGGATCGCCTGCTCGTCCTGCCACCCCGACGGCGAGACCGACGGCCGCACCTGGCAGAACCCCGAGGGCCTCCGCGACACGCCCGCCCTCGGGTTCATGGCCTGGACGCACCCGATCCACTGGTCTGCCGACCGCGACGAGGTCCAGGACTTCGAGTACACGATCCGCGGAAACCTGATGCAGGGCCGCGGGCTCGTGCGCGGGCGGATGAACAAGGAACTGGGCGACCCGAACAAGGGTCTGTCAAAGGACCTCGACGCGCTGAGCGCGTATTCGAACACGCACAAGCTGCCGCTCAGCGCGCACGCCAAACAGGGCCTGTCCGACGCCGCCAAACGCGGGAAGGACCTCTTCTTCTCCGCCGCCACCGCGTGCGCAACCTGCCACGCCGGCCCCTTCTACACCGACGGCAAGCCCCACGACGTCGGCACCGGCAAAGACGACCCGTCCGAAAAGATGCCGCCCGCCTACGACACGCCCACGCTGCTCGGCCTGTACAAGACCGCCCCGTACCTCCACCACGGCAAGGCCGCGACGCTGGCGGACGTCCTCACCACGCGCAACGTCGGCGACCGGCACGGCAAGACGAGCCAGCTCTCGCCGGCGCAGGTGAACGACCTCGTCGAGTTCCTGATGGCGCTGCCGTACGAAGACCCGGAACCCGTGGCGAAGGCAATGGGGATGAAGCCGGTGGAGCGGTAGACAGGTGGGCCGGATATTCCACGCCGACTCCTATGGAGTCGGATTCCCGCGAAGCGGGATCTGGGCGGACGCGGAGTCGATCGGATCACCGCACGTGATCGCACCTCCGGTGCGAATCCGACCTCACAGGGGTCGGCGCGGCGGCGGAAATCGCTTGTCCTGTTGCGTAGGATTGAAGTACCCTACGCCCGTCGGGTCGAACGATCATCGGATTGTCACGTCGCGAGAGACACTATGAAGCCCACCGCCCGCCTGTTGGTTCCCGCGATCGTCGCCGCGCTCGGAGTCGGCGTGATCGCGCCGTCGCTGCGTGCCGCCGACGCTCCGGCGGCCAAGCCCCCCGAGGCGCCCGCCAAGGCGGCGGCCGGAGACAAGCCCGCCTCACCCGACAAGCCGACCACCCCGGAGAAGTCCGAAGCGCCGGAAAAACTGGCGACGCCCGAGAAGCCGGCGACCCCCGAAAAGCCCGCCCGGCCCGTGCCGCTCAAGCCCGCCGAGCGGATGGCCGTCCAGACCGCCGCCACCGCGCTGTTGCTGGAGTACAACAAGGCGGTGAAGGAGAAGAAGGGCGAACTGCCGCGCGAGAAGAGCGACTACTTCCCCGCCGAGAAGCCGCCGGGCGTGACGCCCGAGACCGTCCTCGAGGGCATCAGCCGGCGGATCTCGTCCGACCCGCGGGCCGACGCGTACGTGAAGTGGCAGCTCCTGTCGGGCGTCAACGGCCCGTTCCCGCCCGAGCTCAAGGCCAAGGCCCTGCAGGCGTACCAGCAGGCCCCGCGCCCGCCCGCCCA
>DASPKW010000442.1:0-16294 GCA_035627895.1 Tepidisphaeraceae bacterium
GATATTCGGCCGGCCCGACCTCGGCAATGTCAATTTGTGTATACGACACGGGGAGGTGCTTCTATTCGATCAGGTTCTTCTCGAACACAACGAGGTTGTCCGCGTGCGTCGAATCCCACCGGATCCCGACGATGTCGTACCCGAGCGAGACGGCGAAGTGGACGAACTCCCGCTGGTGGTTCATGCACTCGCACCGGACGTACTCGTATCCGTGGTCCTTGGCCCACGCCTGCTGGGCCTCCTGGAGCTGCCGGCCCACGCCGTGCCGCCGCGCGTCAGCCAGGACGCCGCCCAGCCAGTGGTAGAACATGCCCGGCTTGAGCTCGAACCCGATCCAGAACCCGACGGGCTTGCCGTCCATGCGGGCGATGAGGGTGAGCGTGTTGTACCGGCCGGTGAACCGGCGCTTGAAGAAGTCGACCTCGCGCTTGGGGCGGAAGATCGCGTTGTACAGGTCCACGGCCTGCGGGAGGATCCTATCGTCGGCGATAATGATGTCGGCCTGGGCCACGTAAACACTCCGGGTGAAGCGCGCATTGTAGCGGAAGGCGGGTGGATGCCAAATCGCCGGGAGGGCGAGGCTGCGCGCCCGAGCCGTTCGATCCCAAGGACGGCGCGGAACCCTCTTGTAGCCGCCCCGCTTGCGGGGCGCGTCCAACGGCGCTCGATCCCCGCGAAGTGTGTCGCTATCGAACGAATCCGGTCGCGCCCCGCAATCGGGGCGGCTCCAAGAGGCGGCGACACCGATTTACGACTCGGGGTATGCTCCCTCGGACTTTCACGGGAGGTGCGGGTGAGGATTGGGATCTGGATGGTCGCCGTCATGGCGGCTGGGCTATTGGCGGGATGCAATCAAGGGCAGTTTACCTGCGTGTACCGGGCGGACGTCCGCGGGGCCCCGGCCGCGCCGTCCGCCGAGGTCTCCGTCCTCGCCTTAGGCGACACCGACGACACCCCCGACAAGCAGTGGGTCGGCCGCGCAATGGCGGAGTACGTCGGCCAACTCCCGCGCGCGCCCGACGCGGCCCTCATGCTCGGCGACAACTTTTACACGGCGCTGACTGACGGCACGAAAGACCCGAAGTGGCGAACGCTGTTCGAAGACGCGTACGACCCTGCGATCCTCGCCTTCCCCTTCTACGCGATCCTCGGCAACCACGACTACGTCGACAAGAACGACGACACCGAGCTCGCGTACGCCGCCGAAAACCCGAAGAGCCGCTGGAAGATGCCCAGCCGCTGGTACCGGGTCGACCTACCGGCCGGGGCGCCCAAGCCGCTGGTCACCTTCCTGATGCTCGACAGCAACGCGTTCGACTTGCCCGAAGAGCGGTGGGCCGAGCAGAAACGCTGGCTCACGGCCGAATTGGAACGCACGCCCAAGGACACGTGGGTCGTCGCGTGCGGACACCACCCGCTCTACAGCAACGGCGTGCACGGCGACGACGCGAAGCTGATCCGCGAGTGGGGCGAACTGTTCGAGCGCGGGCGCGTCGACTTCTACCTGTGCGGCCACGACCACACGCTCCAGCACCTCGACGTCCCGGGCCGGCGGGCGACGTTCCTCGTCGCCGGCGGCGGCGGGGCGGGCACGCACGTCATGCTTCGCGAGGGCCGGGCGAAGCTCGCGCGCTCGTCGCACGGGTTCGTGCACCTGCGGTTCACGCGGGAATCGGCGACCGGACGATTCGTCGACTCAGCCGGGCGCGTCATCCACGAACTCGATCGGTCGCGGGCCGGCGGCGTGCGCGTGGTCAAGTCTGGCGGAACGGATGCCCTGTATCGAGGCCGGCTGATCGGGACGACGCCGGTGCCGTGATCGCGAGCGACGCGCGTCATAGCCGAGGGCGGCTCGTGGCGTGGGCTACCAGCCCGCGAGTCGGCTGTTCATTCGTCGGCTGACAGCCCGAGCCACCGCGCCAGTCATCGACACATCACGTTGAAACGTTCCTGCCCCTGGAAGCAGTCCACCTTACGCGCGCTGCATTTCCGCGGCCGGGTTGTACCCGTCGACCGTGCGGATCAGCGCGATCAGCTCGTCGACGTCCGCCTTGGCGCGCTCCAGGTCGGCGTGCACCTTGAGCGCGTCTTCGGCCCGTCCGGCGAGGTCGGACAGGGGGCCGAAGCCGTACCCCGCCCCGGCCCCGCGGAGCTGATGTACAGCCGCCAGCAGGGCGTCCACGTCGTGTCCGGCCATGCTCCGGGCGAGCTGGTCGACGCGCTGGGGCAGCCGGCGCACGAACCCGTCCAGCACGCGCCGCACCCGCGGGTCGTCGGCGAGCACGCTGCGGAGCGGCCCGCCGGCAGGCGGGGCGTCGGCGCTCGTCGGAGAGCATTCGAGACTCACTTCGAGCGGGATGATCGCGTCTTCGGCGGTCGAATCCGGCGCAGCCGCAAGCGGCGAGGCCGCCCCGGTCGTAGCGATCGGGTACTCCGCGGACTCGTCGAGAGGGGGTGCGGGCGAGTCGGAAAGCGCGGGCGATTCGGCAGTCGAACTCGCATCACCACCCCGCCCGCGCAGCGGGTACACCGCGTTCGGCAGGTGTTGCCGACACGTCTCCAACAGCTTCACCCGGTCGATCGGCTTGGTCAGGTAGTCCGTGCACCCGGCGGCCAGGCACCTGGTGCGGTCCTCCGCCATCGCGTGGGCGGTCAGTGCGATGACGGGTTTGTCGTACCCCGCCTGGCGCAACTCTCCGGCCGCCCGGTACCCGTCCATGACCGGCATCTGCATGTCCATCAGCACCAGATCGAACGTTCCGGCCAGGGCCAGGCGCACCGCGTCGGCCCCGTTCGTCGCCAGCGTGACGGTCGCCCCGGCCTGCTCGAGGAACACGGTGAGCAGGTGCTGGTTGTCCTCCCCGTCCTCCGCCAGCAACACGTGACCCGACAGCAGGATTTGCCTCGCCGCGGCCTCGGCGTCGGGCTCGGGCAACTCGAGCTGCGCTTCCGTGAATCCGTCGACGAGCTCGGCGCCGTCGCGCGGCCCGGCGTCCAGCCAGAACGCGAACGTCGACCCGCGCCCGGCCTCCGACGCGGCGCTGATGTCGCCCCCGAGCAGCTGCGCGAGCTTTCGCGAGATCGTCAGCCCCAGCCCCGTCCCGCCGTACTTGCGCGTCGTCGACGCGTCCGCCTGCGTGAACGGCTGGAACAACCGACCGACCTGCTCGTCGGTCATGCCCACGCCCGTGTCGGTGATCGTGAACCGCAGCGTCTGCGAGAAGTACGCGATCTCACGGGCCACGTGCAAATGCACCTCGCCGGCGTGCGTGAACTTGATCGCGTTGCCGATCAGGTTGACCAGGACCTGCCGCGCCCGCACCGGGTCGGTCGTGACCGTGCGCGGGATCACCTCGTCGAACGTCACCCGGAACCGCAGCCCTTTCTCGACCGCCTTGGGCTTGACCAGGCCGATCACGTCCGCGACCAGCTGCGGCAAATCGCACGGAATCCGCTCGGCCGTCATCTTCGCGGCCTCGATCTTCGAGATGTCCAGGATGTCGTTGATGATCGCGAGCAAGTGCTCGCCGTTGCGGCGGATCACCTTCACGCAGTGCCGGCGGTCGTCGGGCGTGGCCGCGGGGTCGAGCAGCATGTCCGCGTACCCGAGGATCGCGTTCATCGGGGTGCGGATCTCGTGGCTCGTGTTGGCGATGAACGCGCTCTTGGCCGCGTTGGCGGCCTCGGCCTCCTGCTTGGCCTTCTCGTGCTGCTCCTCGGCTAGCTTCCGCGCCGTCACGTCCTCGTGGGCGACGACCGCGTGTGCCCGCCCGGGCCCCGGGAACCGCGTCACCCGCGCCAGGAACCACCGGCGGCGGGCCGGCGTGTGGGCGGCGTACTCGAGCGAGAACTCGTCCGCACGTCCGCCGCGCAACACGTCGCGGATCGCCGTCCCCACCTGGGCGGCTTCCCGGCACCCGCGAGAGGCCGCACGGTCGCACTCGGCCAGGTAGTTCGTCCCCTCGCCCACGGCCGCCGGCGCCGCCCCGGCGGCCTCGGCGAACGCCCGCCACGACCGGTTCGTCGAGGCGATCGCGCCCCACTCGTCGATGATCGCAATGTGCGTCGGCAGCGCGTCGACCGTCGCCCGGGCGAATGCCTCCGACCGCGCCAGCCGGGTCTCGGCGGCGAACCGGCGGCGCAGGAACACCCGGAACCCGAGCACCCCCGCCGCCAGCGAGATCAGGCCAAAACAGCTCACCGCCGCGATCTCGAACCGCGTCAGGTCGATCGGCGGGCGGTACGTGTTCGGGAGCGGGAGCAGGTAGAACAGGCAGACCGCGTGCGCGACGAAGGCGACGACGATCGCCAGCCTGATCCCCCGCGCCCTGGGTCCACGGTTCTTCTCTCGCATCGCGTACGACCTCTTCCCGGTGGACTTATCGGCAGGGCCGGTGGGGCGGTTTATGACGGCGTTATCGGGCGAAAGCATTCGGCAATGGGCAATGAGCACTTCCTCGGTTACCATTCCCCGCCATGAGCCGGATTCTCGTGGCGGTGTCGAGTCCGTGGGCGGCGCAAAAGTGCGTCGAACCGATCGGGGACATGGCCAAGCGCCTCGGGGCGGAGGTGCTGGCCGTGCACGTCTCCCGGCCCAGTGGCGGGCAGATGCGCGAACAGGAGCAGACCGAGGGCGAGGCCGCGATCAACCTGATCCGCCAAGCGCTCCAGGACAAGGGGATCGTCGTCCAGACCCTTCTGATGTTCAGCGAAGACATCGCCCGGGCCGTCCTGAACGTCGCGGCCGAGCGGCAGGTCACGCTAATCGTGCTCGGCCTGACCGGGAAGAACATTTTCGCCCGGCTTCTCGCGGGTAACGTGCCGGTCGAGCTGATCAAGAACACGAAGATCCCGGTGCTGCTCCTGCCGCCGGATTGGGCGGGGACCGTCTAGCGCAGGCCGCCCCGCTTCCTCTTTTAGCCGCCGGGCTCCCCGGCGCATCGAACGGCGTTCCCCGCTCAATGCCCAACCGATGAAACGCACCGACGCGGAGTCGCGAACGGACGACGCCCGTGGCAAAGCCGGCAAGCCCGTCCTCTCGTACGCGCCCAAGCGGCGGTCAAAACGCCGGCTTGGAAACGGCCCGATCGTGGTCGCGGCGATGGTGGCCCTCTTCCTGCTGGCGTGCTGGGGCTTCTGGCAGATGGGTGCATTCTTGTTCTTGCGGTGGTAGCCCGCGACGGGGTGAAGGTGCTAACGTCGGGTGGAGTCGGGTGTCTCAATCTCGATCGATTCACCTACCCATCCACCCATGCGCAAACACGTCGAAGCACTTCGGAACGCCGCCGTCTCGGCCGTCGAGTCTCTCGAGTCGCGCACGCTGCTCGCCGCCGATTTGGTCGGCGACGTGCTGGTCGTTCAAGGCACCCGCCGGAGCGACTCGATCGCCATCAACACGCGCGACGGGGGCGTCACGCTGCGCGTGTTCGTCAACGGCGTGCGCCAGAACTTCTTCGCCGCCGACGTCGGCGTGATCGAGGTCTACGGCTACCGCGGGAACGACCGCGTCGAGATCGCCAACGACATCCTCACCAGCGCCGCGATCTACGGCGACCGCGGGTTCAACACGCTCCTCGGCGGCGGCGGGAACGACTCGATCTACGGCTCCGTCAACCCCGACACCCTCCTCGGCGGCGACGGCGACGACCGCCTGCTCGGCCTGGGCTCCGAAGACGATTTGTTCGGCGAGGCCGGCCGCGACACCCTCCTGGGCCACACCGGCGACGACCTCCTCGACGGCGGGCTGGACGAGGACGACCTGCTCGGCGAGGCCGACAACGACCGTCTTCTCGGCGGACAGGGCGACGACGTCCTCCTCGGCGGGAGCGGCAACGACGACCTCCTCGGCGAGGACAACTTCGACACGCTCGACGGCGAGGCCGGAAACGACGACCTGTTCGGCGGGTTCGGCAACGACGACCTGTTCGGCGGCACCGGCCGCGACGTCCTCGACGGGGACGAGGACGACGACCTCCTCCAGGGCGGGGACGGCGACGACACCCTCTCCGGCCGCGACGGCTCAGACACCCTCTTCGGCGACTCGGGTGCCGATGACCTGTTCGGTGATGACGGGGCCGACGATCTATTCGGAGGCGACGACGCCGACTACCTCGATGGCGGGTTCGGAGACGACATCCTCCAAGGCGAGTTCGGCGACGACACGCTCGTCGATTCGTCCGGCATCGACGAACTCTACGGTAACGAGGACGACGACGTCCTCGACGCCCGCGACGGCGACGCCGACGACTTGCTCCGCGGCGGGCCGGGTGGGGATGAGGCGATCGCGGACCGTGGGGACGATTCCATCTAATACGGATGCGCGTGGCCGCGCGCCGCTTGCGGCTTCGCACTTCGCGATTCCGCAGCGCACGTTTCTTCCACGATCCCTCTAAGCCCTGAAGCGCACCGCAAAGCCCGCGGAATTCGTTCCGTCGGCTGTCGGCGCGCGCGTGTCAGTCGTCCCACTTCGGCGGCGCTTGGTGCACCGTCACCGTCCCCAGCGCAGCCGTCTCCGACGCCCACGCGTTATCGGCCTCGCGGGCCTGGCGGCGCAAAAGGACGGCGAACCGGATGAACAGTACGGCGGCGACCGGGAAATATAGTGCGACCAGCCCGTCGACCACCAAACCGACCTCGTACGCGATCGCGCGGATCAGGAACGGGAGAATCGTGAGCAACGAGATCAGCGGCACGAGGGTCAGCCAGCCGTAGAGGCGGGCGAGCGCCATGTTCGGGACCCGCTTGGCGAGCCGCCGGAGCGTCCGCCAGGTGATCACGCCCGCCGCGACGCCGATGAGTCCGCCGATGGTCGGGCTGGCGTCGCGCGCGACGGGGCTGAAGACGGCGGACACCGCGCCGGCCGTGAACAGGGCTGCCGCGCCCGCGCCGATCCACGTCAGCACGCGCATCGGTCTGAACTTGTCCGGGTGGCGGCCTTCCGGCGACGTGAGGAGGACCAGGCCGAGGTGGTACGTGACTAGGAACGCCACCCCGGCGCCGAGCTCGTACCAGAGCATGACCGTGGTCTTGCGCGGCGGGCTGCGGAGGAACGCCAGCGCCTGCGCGTCGGGGAACTCGTCGTCGCCCAGGTCCTCCATCATCTGCCTGGCCCGCGACTCGTAGGACGCCTCGTCCAGCCGGTGCTTGGCCGCCAAACCGTGGGCCGCCAGGCCCGCTAAGGCGGCGGCGGCCATGACCAACAACCCCAGCGCCATCCGGCGCAGCCAGTCGGGATTGCTGCGGTCGAGATTGTCGTTGTTGTTCAGCGACAGCCAGACCGACAGCCCGCACTCCGGGCAGTGCGTCGACTCGATCTTGCGCAGGCTGTACCCGCACCGAAGACACGGCTTCTCGCGGGCCCGGGCGTCGGATTTAAAGATCTTGACGTGCACGACGGCGAGTTTATCGAGCGAGTGGGCGATTTCCCATTGCCGATTGCCCAGAGACGATTGCTTCGCGCGCCGACGTCAAACCTGTTATTCCGAGGTACTCCGAGGAATCTGGCCTCGAGCGTCGCGGCCCGCCCGATTCTGGCGCGCAGTCCTCGAACACCATTCGCCAACGTCCGACAGGCCTCGAACTTCCAGCCAGATTCCTCGGAGTACCTCGGAATGACAATGGGGACGCCCCTCGGCTGTTCAATCCGCAATCGGCAATAGGCAATAGGCAACGGGCAATGGGCAATCCCATCATCCCCAGTGGATCGCAATCAACTGCACGTCCGGAAGCGGGTTCCCCGCCTTGTCCACCGGCGGCTCGAACCACCACTCCCACAGCGCCCGATACACCGGCATGTCGACCGCCTCGCTCCCGCTCCCGCGCAGGACGGTCACGTCGACGACCTTCCCGGTCTTGTCGATCCGCACCTTCGCGAGCACCGACGGCGACGCGAGCGAGATCAGATCGCGCCGGGCCGCGTCCGACAACCGCGGGCGGATCGACTTCACCTTCCGCCCATTACGCGCCTCGACCTTCCCATCACGGAACTCGACGTTGGGCGTCTTCGAAAACGGATCGGACTCCATCCCCACATCCGTGGCCGCGTCCGCGGGCGGCACGGGCACGCCCGGCGTCCCGCCCACCGCCTTCGACGCCGAAGCGACCTGCACCGGCTTGGGCGCGACCGTCTCCGTCGGCTTGGTTGGCGTCGGCGGCGCAACCTCGGCCGGCGCGGTCTGCGGGTCCGACTTGGCAATCTCTTCGGGCGACGGCCCGGGCCGGTCCATCACTTCCGCCAGCAATGCCGGCTCGACCTCGCGCGCCCGGACCATCGCGGCGATCGCGTCGACGACGTCCGGCGCGCCCGCGTTCTCGGGTTGAACCAAATCAGCCAGTGAGGCGCTGTTCCCGAACTCACGATCCACCCCGGGCGGGCTCACCAGCGCCTCGAGCTCCTCCGGCCGATCGCCCTGCGACTGTCCGACGAGTCTGGCGAGCGGGTCCGGCTCCCGGCGCGGCGGCACGAGCGGCACCAGCGCCGCCTGCACGTCCGGCGCGCCCGGCGGCTCGGCCGACACGATCTGCGCGATCGGCTGGAGTTGGCCGAGCACGGTGCGGTCCCCGGGCGGACGCGTGAGCGCCTCGACCTCGGTCGGCGGCTCCGCGCCCGCGACGTGAACCTCGATCGCGATCACCCGCGACTCGGGCCGCGGCAGGACCTGCGACGGCCGCGAATCCGCATAGGCCGGCTCACCCGGCGGCCCCTCGGGCTCCAGCGCCGGGATCGGCTCGGGCCCGGTCGACTCGCGCGGGGCCCGAAGCGCGTCGCGCGCTTGACCGGCGACGTTGGCCATCGCCGAACCGGCGGCTCCCGTCCCCAAGTCCGACTTCACCACGGCCGGCGGGGGCGGTGTCCCGGCCGCATCGCTCGGCGGCGCGGGCGGGGTCGGCCGGGCGGAATTATCCGCCGCGGCGCCGTCCGGCGTCGGGCGTCGGCCGTCACCGCCGCTCCCCGGCGGCGCGAGCGACTTCGACGGGTCGTCCGGGATCGGCCCCGGGCCCTGTGGGTCCCGGCTCGCGAACGCCTGCTCCTGCTTGCCCGTCGGCGCCTTCAGCGGGCGCTCGCCCTCCGTGGTCGACAGCGCGATCCCCTTCGCGTTCTTCTCGCCCCACTCGCTGTCCGGGATTTGCGGCTTCGGCGGGGGCGGCGGGAGCACCGGCGCGAGTTCGACGAGCGGCGGAAATTGCGGCGACTCCGGCAGGAGCGCGACCGGCGGATTCGTCGGCGCCGCGACCGCGAACGTCGACGGCGGCGGAGCCAGTGCCTCCTCCGCCTCGCGCGTCCTTCGGGCGAGTTCCTCCGCCGTCACCTGCGGCGGGTGGTACGCGTGCAGCTCCTTCGTCAACTCCGACACGTGCACGAACAGCAGCGCGTACACCAACGCGAAGTGCGCCACGATCGACGCACACACGGCGACGGTCCACGACACGTCGCGAAAGCGAAACGCGCGACGGGCGGTGAACGCGGTCGCCGCCACGACGGGGTCGACCGGCGCGAACGAGACCTCGTCCTCGGCCGGATCGGTCTCCGGGAGTTCGTCTACGGGCTCGTCAGGTTCGACGAAGTCGTCGGTCACGTCAGTTGAGTCGGTCAGTTGCAAAGCTTCACGCGCACCTCCCCCGGAATCGTCCGGTGACCCGGGTCACACGATTCCATCATAGCCCGGTCTGACTGGGCTGGCGGGGCGTCAGTCCACCTTTTCGGACGTCGCCGCCGGGCAGGGGGTCCTGAACCATTTATCGGCCAGCTCGGGTGGGCGATAAGACCGGAAGTGCTCCACCACCTGTTCAATCGTTTCCCCCACGAAATACAGGTCGCGCACCTTCGCCTTGATGAAGTGCTGCTCGATCCCGTGATCGATCATCGCCAGCAGGGGGTCGAAGTACCCGGCCGTGTTGAGCAGGGCGATCGGCTTGGCGTGATAGCCGAGTTGCTTGCCGACCATGATCTCAAAGATCTCCTCGAACGTGCCCAGCCCCCCGGGCAGCGTCAGGAACGCGTCCCCGCGCGTCTCCATCAGCGCCTTGCGGTCGCGCATGTTCGCCGTCACATGCAGCTCGGTCGCCAGCGTGTCGTGGTAGTTCTTATCCACGAAAAGCTGGGGCGTAATTCCGACGACCGCGCCCCCGGCGGCCCGGGCCCCGTCGGCCAAACACTTCATCAGCCCGATCGGGTTCCCCCCGTACACGAGCGTCCAGCCATTCCCGGCGATCGCCCGCCCGGCGGCGGTGGCGGCCTCAACGAACACGGGGGCGACGGCGGACGAGGAAGAGCAATAGACGGTGACGTAGCGGATCATCGGGTGGCGTTCCTCATATGAATGGTATCTGGGGCCGGACGCTTACAGAAGCGACACGCGGACCGCAATCGGACCGTCGGCCCCTGCGCCGGTATGAATGGGCATGAGCCTCCGAAGTCGGCGATACGGTGCGGCAGTGCTCGGCCTGACGATCTGCCTGACCTGCGCCGCGCGGGAAACCATCGCCGCGGATGGCGCGGCGAAGCCCGTGGCGGGCGACGGCGAACCGGAGGCCTCGCGTCCGCCGTTGCCGCCGCACGCGGACCTGTCGTGGTACCCGGCCGAGGGCGGAGCGCGCCGACCTCTGCGGACGGTGGCCGACTGGGAGGCGCGCCGCCGGGACGTATTGACGGGAATGCAGGCGGTAACGGGGGAGTTTCCGGGGAATGAAAAGCGCGTTCCACTCGATGTGAAGGTGGAAGCCGAGGCGGCCGTGGGCGACAGCGTGGTCCGGCGGACCGTCACGTTCGCGACCGGGCCGGGCCGGCGCGTGGCGGCGTACCTGTTCCTACCCGCGCGCGGCGGCGGCGTGGCAAAGCGCCCGGCGGTCCTCTGCCTTCACCCGACCGGCGCGCTCGGAAAGGGAATCGTCGCCGGCATGGGCGACAAGCCGAACCGCGCGTACGCGATCGAGCTCGCCCGCCGGGGGTACGTGACGCTCGCGCCGGATTACCCGACGTTCGGCGACTACAAGTGCGAATTCGACCCCGCCGAGGGCTGGCACAGCGGGACGATGCGCGCGGTCTGGGACAATGTGCGCGCCGTCGACTTGCTCCAGGGACTTCCCGAAGTCGACGGCGAGCGGCTCGGCGCCATCGGCCACTCGCTCGGCGGGCACAACGCGATCTTCACCGCCGTGTTCGAGCCGCGGATCAAGGCGGTCGTGTCCAGCTGCGGGTTCACGCGGTTCCACCGCTACTACGACGGCAACCTGACCGGGTGGACAAGCCCCCGGTACATGCCGCGGATCGCGACGGCCTACGGCAAAGACCCGGACCGCATGCCCTTCGATTTCCCCGAACTGCTCGCCGCGATCGCCCCGCGCGCGTTCCTCACCGTCAGCCCCGAGCGCGACGCCAACTTCGACGTCCGCGGCGTCCGGGAGAGCGTCGCCGAAGCGGCGAAGATCTTCGAACTGTACGGGAAGCGGGAGAATCTGAGCGTGATCTATCCCGATTGCGCCCACGACTTCCCGGACGATGCCCGGGAGAAGGCGTACGCGTTCGTCGATCGGCACCTGGGCCGAAAGTGATCGCGCGGCGAATGCGATTAGAAGAGGGTATTGAAGCCGAACGCCTTGAAGTGGCGGTCGTTCGTGAACGCGTCGGTGATGCCGAGGCGGCGCATGATCTCGAATGAGACGGGGTCGACGATGCCAGGTTTGGTTGCGTGACCGAGCTCGTAGGCGGTCCAGGCGTTCGCCCAATCATCGGGTGACGGCGCGATCAGTCGGCCGCGCGCTTCGAGCAGGGTGCGGAGGTCTGCGACGGCGGAACGATACGGCTCCCGAGCGGCGGCGTTCCCACACTCGATCAGTACGAAGCTCGTCGTTAGAACGGGGCGGCGCTCGGCGATAATCCGTCGGTAGCCTTCGGTGGCGACCTGATTCCATTGGTCGCTCTTGTCCCACGTCGCGATCAGGCCAACGGTATCGAGGAACACCGGCGTCATGGCTGGTGCTCGTCGTGCCGCTCGGCGACGTCGGACCGACCCGACTCAAACCGCCTTCCCATGACCTCGTAAATGGCGTCGAGGCCGTCGTCCGGCGCTGGGATCGGCGTCAACACGATCTCTACTTCCGAATGCTCGGGTAATGCGACCGGCTTGGTCGGCTTGAAGACGCCGTCTTCGTAGATGGCTCGGATCGTCATGGCGGCTCCGTAGGGACGGGGATCATCCAGAGTATAGCAAACATTCCGCCGAAACGCCGTCGCCGCCTCGCGTAGGTCGCTCAGATCCCGACCGCGCGCTACTTCACGTACCCCCGTGCGCGGAAGTGCTCGACCGCCTCGTCCGTCCCCTTGAACACCCGCGTCGCCGTCTCCGTGATGAACGGGCTAGGCGTCCCCGCGCACGCCCAGATCACGTACACCTCTTTCCCCCCCTCGAACGCGTGCTGAAGTTCTCGCTCGACGCCACTCGACAGTGCCGGCTTCCCATTCGGCAGTTCCGGCACCAGCGAGACGATCATGTCCGACTGGTCGATCATCTTGAAGTCGCGCGCGTAGATCTGGCCCATGATGTCGCCGGAGATCTGCGCGACCTCGGCCGTCTTGAGCGTCATCCGCCCCTCCGCCCCCTCCACCTCGATCGTGCTCTTGCCCTCCTGCACGGCCTGGATCGCCTTCGTGTGCAGCGCGTACTCGTCGACGTCGGCCGGGTCGAACGTCGTGAAGTGCTCGTTGATCGTCGCCTTGAACCGCTCGATCTCCGCCAGCGTGTCGGGCAAATCCATCACGTGGCTCATCGGGAACGACGGGTACACCTTCTTCCGGTGCCGCTCGAACATCAGCCGGTAGATCGTCTGGACGGTCGGCACGTTCCGCCCCCGGCTCACCATGAAGAAGTGCCCGTACCCGCGCGTGATGTTCGCGAGGATCTCGGTCGCCAGGATCTCCTCCTCGCGCCAGACCATGATGTCCTTGAGCGTGTGGTCGATGTCGTGGTCGCGCACGAGCCGCTGGTGCACGCTCTCGGCGTTGTCGAGCATCGTCACGTACAAATCGGCGTTGAACGCCTTGACCTGGTCGAAGTCGAACGCCGCGAACAACCCGTGCCGCCAGCGGAACGTCGCGTGGGTGTTGAGCAGCACGTGCTCGTGCCGGTCCGCCAGCCGCAACACCTCCTTGAACGCCGCCCGCCGGAGCGAGTTCAGCCGGCTCATCGGCAAGTTCAGGATCCGCCCGCGCGGCACGTCCGGCGCCTCGGCGTACATCATCTCGCCCAGGTGGCACACGACCAGGTCCACCCCGTTCTCGCGCGCGGCGGCTTGCACCTTCGTCAGGTAAGCCCCCTTGTCGACACCGATCTGGCCGGACACGAATGCGCGCATAGTGAGAATTCTAGGCGGACAAGTCCACCGCAGAAACGCGGAGAAGATCGCTATCCGTCATCCTGAGCGCATCGACGGATCTTGCCGCGAAGGACCAGGGTCGCGCGCCAATGTCGGACGCATTTACACTGCCGGGCTAGATCCTTCGCTGCGCTCAGGATGACGGCGGGTACCAGGAATGCTACTCATCACGGCTCCACCACCGGCGCCTTCGCCTCTTCCCACGCCCGCAGCCACAGCTTCTCCACCCGCTTTACCGACCACGCCATCTGGTGCGCCTTGATCTCCAGCACCGTCCGCTCCCGCCCCAGGTACTTGCCCTTGGCGTGGAAGAACTTGCCCGCATCGAACCCCTTCACCCCGCCCTCGGGCTTGTCCGGCGTCCCGCCTTGCTCGTACGCCTTCATCGCCGCCAGCCCGATCGTTGGCAGCGCGTCGTAGCTGACCAGCGCGACCTCGACCGTCGCCGTCCGGAGGTCGATCGTGTCGATCGGGTCCTTCACCTCGTCCAGCGCCTTGGCGAACACCGTCCAGAACTCGCTCCGCAGCTCGGGGTAGTCGTTGTTGTCGTCGTCAACCAGCCGGCCCTCCATGTCCCAGTGCACGTTCGGCGCCGTCCGCTTCTCGGCGAAGTACGCGCGCGACTTGTAGTCCTCCGTCGAGTGGTGCGGCTGGCAGTTGTCCTGCACGTAATGGGCCAAGTACCCCGCCCACCGCGCGGCGTGCTCATCCCGCGGGAACTGCCCCGGCTTGTCCGTCAAACGCTTCTTCCGCAAATTCTCCACCAGCTGCGCGTAACACTGCTCGACCCGGAACGGCAACATCCCCGCCTTCGCCCACGGCTTGTAATTCTTATCGTCCGGGTGCGGGTCGTTCAGGCCCGTCGGGAACGCGTACAGCTTCGGTTTGTTCGACAAGTCGTGCCGGTACCGCCGCCGCTCGATGTCCTTGTTGAAGTACTCGCAATCCACGAAGTGGAGCATCCGCTCGGGCACGTCAAACGGCTGGATCTTCCGCCCGCTGTCGCCCGGCCCGTCCGTCATCGCCACCAGGTCCGGCACGACCGCCCAGTACGGCAGTCCCTCCACCCCGCGCGGGAACGGCCCGACCCGCGCGCTCATGAGGTACTGCCGCTCCTCGTCCATCGTCAGCACCTGCGGACTGACGCTCTTGAGCCACGCCTTCATGTCGGCCGGCGTGTTCGGGTCGGCCATCAACCGCCCGGCGGCCAGCCGAGTCAACTGGATGTGCTCCTTGTGACTCCACGCGCCCGCCGGCAGGGCAACCGCGAGGAGCGCGAGGATCAGCAGCATTCGGCGAGTCGATCGGGGCATAAGTGTGACGTCCTTTCGGAAGGGACGCGGATGATAACCGAACGATGCGGCGCGCGCCACACGAGTGGTGTGAGTCGCGCTAAGACCCGGTTGAGTTCGAGCGCAGTCCGAAGGGACGACAAAAAGTAGCCCGGGGCGCGAGCCCCGGGTACATAGCCCGCGCGCCCCGAAAGCCCCGGAGGGGCGACAGAACGCGGGCCGATCAACTTCTGAAATCCACCGAGCATCTGCCGCCCCTTCGAAGCTTTTGCTCGCATTGCGCTTGTTACGCAGGGCTGTCGCCCGGGGCTACCTTTTGTCACCGCTTCGCGGCTCAAAACGCAACGGAGGCACGGAGATCGGATTTCTCCGCGCCTCCGTGCCTCCATGGTTCATTTCCTACTCTCGACTAACCCTTACTTCTTCCCCTGCGGCGCCGGCGGCGTGACCCAGTCGTCCGTCCGGAATGGCGACGCCGGCAGGCCTTCCTTGTTGTACAAGTTCACCTCCGGGTTGTTCGCCCACCCGTACCGCACCGCTTTGGGCTCGGTCACGCCGTCCGCCCACACCACGACCGTGTTCCCCTCGATCTTCGCGTTCGCCCACACGAACTTCTTGTCCGGCCCGGCGATCGAGAACCCGACCAGCTTGTCCAGCGGCTTGGCCGGCTCCTCGCCCAGCTTGATCGGCGGCGCCGCCGCGATCGTCAGCCCGCCGCCCACGTCCGTGAACGTCAGCTTCACCTTGTCGCCCTCGACCGACATCGATTGATACCGCGGGCCCGAGCCCACGACATCCTTCCCGTACGTCCCGTTGAGCGCCGCCACCGCCAGCCGCTGGCCGACCGTGTCCTTGTTCCGCGGGTGGATGTCTTTCGCCTCGCCGATGTCGATGATCACCGCCTCGCCCGTGTTCGGGAGCTTGCGCGTCATCGACTGCGCCTCGCGCAGGCCCGGCCACCCGGTCTCGCCCTGCGTCGGGTTCGCGTCGCGGTCCATGAAGTTGGCGAGCTGCACCCAGTAGAAGCCGAAGTCGCCCTGGTCGCCCGCCGCCCACTGCCGCCGCCAGTCCTTGATCATCGTCGGGAACAGCGTGCGGTACTCCGCCGCCTTGCCGGCGTTCGACTCCCCCTGGTACCAGATCGCCCCGCGCAGCGCGTACGGCACCAGCGGCGCGATCATCGCGTTATTCAGCACGCTCGGCGTGTGCGGGTTGCTGTCGGGCGCGTTTGGCTTCCGCGGGGCCTGCTTGACCTTCGGCTGCTCGGGCGCCGGCTTCCCCGCCGCTTTCGCCGCCGCCGCCTCCTTCGCCCACGCCGCCATAGCGGCCTTCTGGGTCTTGCCCTCCCCCTCGTTCCACTTCTTCAGGTCCGCCTCGAACTTCGGGAGGACCTTCGCCTTGTAGTCCTCCCGGAGCTTGTCGATGTTCGCCCCGGTCTGCTGGAAGCTGTTCACGTACCCCTCGAGTTCCTTCTCCGACTTCAGGCCCTCGAGCGTCGTCCACGCCTGCGCCGGCGTCCCGCCCCACGACGTGTGGATCAGCCCGACCGGCACGTTCAGCGCCTTGTTAATGTCCCGCCCGAAGTAGTACCCCACCGCCGTCGTGTTCAACACCGTCTCCGGCGTGCACTC
>DASPKW010000443.1:0-30263 GCA_035627895.1 Tepidisphaeraceae bacterium
GTGTTTGTTGCATTTTTTGGATGAGGTGAATTCGTGCCATCAGTTCTTCATCTGTGAGTGGAGGCAAAGAATGTACTGGCGAAGGTGGAGGAGGTGGTGGTGCAGGTGGTTGTTCTCGTCGAGGAAGAGGCGGACCCCGGCGACGATCTGCTCGACGGTGGCGCGGGGGCCGTCCTCCGTACGGGCGGGAACCTGGGCCCAGAGGGGCGAGACGGGCCGGCGGTCGGGGCCGATCGCGTTGATGCCGATCTTGGTCGCGCCGACGTCGACGCCGACGAAGAGGGAACGGCGGGGCTTGGCGGCGGGGGACATCTTCGGGGCGCGGCGCTGGGTGGGCTTGGGCATGAGTGGGACTGGTGATGAGTGGGACGACGATCGCGCGATCACTAGCCGCTGAAGCGGCTAGCCCGCGGGGCGAGCTCGGAACGGGCGGGATCGTAAGGGATGCACGGGAATTCGCAATGCGGCGCCGGCGACGTGTACGGGCGCGGGGGCGATAATCTCAGGGCGCGCAGGACTGTGATTAAGTCGCGGGGCGGGCCGGGCGATAGGAGGGGAAGTGGGTGCTCGAGCCGCGCGGCCGTTGCCGGGCGGATGGCGAGCGCACGAGCGAGAGGGAAGCACACATGAAGAGCATTGTGATTCGGGCGGCCCTGGTGGCCGCGGTGGTCGGGGTCTGCGCCGGGTGTGAGTCGCTGGCGTACCAGGGCTGGTCGCCGTCGGCGCGGACGATGACGGACGACCCGGGGCTCGGCGACGTGTACTGGGGCGCGAACGCGGAGTTCCACGTGCTGGACAAGGAGCAGGAGGGGCGGCCGATGCGCGGCTCGGCGTCGTCGTCGGCCCGCGGGGAAGATTTCGGGTGGAACCGGGGTACGGTGAACGACGTCGGGGCGCCGGCGACCGGCGAGATGACCACGGCGGGGATCGGGCGGGATTGATCGATTGCGCGATGGCGCTCGGGATGGTGCCGGCACGCGCCGATCGCGCGAGCCGCGCCTCATATAGCCCGCCACTTGTGGCGGGGGAGCGCGGTGCCGCGCGCCGCGGTTGTACGCGAGGGGACGGGGTCTGTTCTGCGAGAGGTTTCCCGCCACAAGTGGCGGGCTATATGGGACGGTGGTCGCGCGTCGTGGCGCCCTTGAGACCGTCGTGCAGTCGTCACGCCATCAGCGCCTTGACGACGTTCCCGTGGACGTCGGTCAGGCGGTAGTCGCGCCCCTGGAACTTGTAGGTCAGGCGCTCGTGGTTCAGTCCGAGGCAGTGGAGGAGGGTCGCGTTCCAGTCGTGGACGTGGACGGGGTTTTCCGTGACGTTGTAGCAGTAGTCGTCGGTCGCGCCGTAGGACAGGCCGCCCTTGATGCCGCCGCCGGTGGCGAAGGCGGAATAACAGCGGCCGTGGTGGTCGCGGCCGTAGTTGTCCTTCGTGAGCGCGCCTTGTGAATAGACGGTTCGGCCGAACTCGCCGCCCCAGACGACCAGGGTGTCGTCCAGCATGCCGCGGGACTTGAGGTCTTTAATCAGGGCGGCCGACGCCTGGTCGACGTCCTTGCACTGCATGCGGAGTTGTTTAGGGAGGGCGCTGTGCTGATCCCATCCGCGGTGGAAGAGCTGGACAAAGCGGACGCCGCGCTCGGCCATCCGGCGCGCGAGCAGGCAGTTGCGGGCGAACGCGTTCTCGGCGTTGCCGTTCTCGTCGAGCCCGTACATCGCGAGTGTGGCCTTAGACTCGGAGCGCAGGTCGGTCAGCTCGGGGACGGCCGACTGCATGCGGAAGGCCATCTCGTACTGGGCAATACGGGTGTCGATCTCCGGGTCGCCCAGGACGCCGCGGTTGAGGCGGTTGAGCTCCTGCACCGAGTCGAGCATGTCGCGGCGGGCGGCGGGGTCGACGCCGGGCGGGTTGGAGAGGTAAAGGACGGGGTCGGAATTGCCGGAGCGGAAGCGGACGCCCTGGTGCTGGGTGGGGATGAAGCCGCTGGCCCAGTGGCGGGTGGTGAGGGGCTGGTCGTTCTTGTTACCGCTGCCCTGCGAGACCATGACGACGAAGGCGGGGAGGTTCGAGTTTTCCGAGCCCAGGCCGTAGGAGAGCCACGAGCCGATCGACGGGCGGCCGGGCTGCTGTGCGCCGGTCTGGACGAAAGTGACGGCGGGGTCGTGGTTGATGGCCTCGGTGTGTAGGGACTTGACGACGCAGAGGTCGTCGGCGACGGAGGCGATGTGCGGTAAGAGCTCGCTGAACCACGTGCCGGCCTGGCCGTGCCGCGCGAACTTGAACATCGGGGCGACGCAGGGGAAGGACTTTTGGCCGGACGTCATGCCGGTGATGCGCTGGCCGTTGCGGACGGAGTTGGGGAGCTCGGCGCCGTGGACGTTGGCGAGGGCAGGCTTGTGGTCGAAGAGGTCGATGTGAGAGGGCCCGCCGGACATGAAGAGGTAGATGACGCGCTTGGCACGTGGGGCGTGGTAGAGGACCTTCAGGGCACCGAGTGCCGGAGCGGCAGGCACGTCCTGGGCGAAGAGCGAGGGGTTGAGGAGGGAGGCGAGCGCGGCGGAGCCGATGCCGGTGGCGGTTCGGCCGAAGAGGGCGCGGCGGGTGAGGTGGAGGGGGTCGGTCGGGTTCATGCAATACTCGGTGATCGACGTGCGGTTATCACGCGGGGCGTGGTTCGAGAGCGTCAGCAACGCGTTGCGTTGCAGCTGACTGGGGTCAGTTCTTCGTAACGACTTCGTCGAGATTGAGGATGATGCTCGACAGCATCGTCCACGCGGCCAGTTCCGGCTTCGGCAACCCGTCACTCACCGGCGACTCGCCATTCTTGAGCAGCTTCTCGGCGGCGGCGGGGTCGGCAGTGTAGCGGGCGGTGTGAGCCGTCAGTGCGCGGGTGAGGATCGCGAGTTCGTCGGCCGACGGTTGGCGGGCGGTCGCGAGGCGGAACAGGAAGCTGAGGCGCTGATCGTTTCCGCCCTTCACCTCCGACATCGCCCGTTCGGCGAGTTTCCGTGACGCCTCGACGTACGTCGGGTCGTTCATCAGAACGAGCGCCTGCAGCGGCGTGTTCGTCCGCGAGCGCCTCACCGTGCAGATCTCGCGGTCGGGGGCGTCGAAGGTGGCGAGGGTGGGCGGGGGGCTCGTGCGCTTCCAGAAGGTGTACATGGTGCGGCGGTAGAGGTCGGGGCCGTGGGATTGGACGTACTTTTGTGCACTGAAGCGGTCGCCGTCCTCGCGGGACATGAGTTCTTCCCACAGGCCGGCGGGCTGGTAGGGGGAGACGGACTTGCCGCCGATCTCGCGGTTGAGGAGGCCGGAGATGGCCAGGGCTTGGTCGCGGATCTGTTCGGCGGAGAGTCGGAATCGCGGTCCGCGGGCGAGCAGGCGGTTCTCGGGGTCTTTGGCGACGAGCGCGGGCGTGACCGCGGACGACTGGCGGTAGGCGGCCGAGGTGACGATCAGTCGCTGCATCGCCTTCACGTCCCAGCCGGAGTCCACGAAGCGCTTGGCGAGGTAGTCGAGCAACTCGGGGTGAGTTGGGGAATCGCCCTGAAGGCCGAAGTCTTCGACGGTCTTGACAAGGCCCACGCCGAAGTAGGCCTGCCAGTAGCGGTTGACGGCGACGCGTGCGGTGAGCGGGTGCTCGGGCGAGACGAGCCATTTGGCGAGGCCGAGGCGGTTGACGGGGGCGTCCTTGGGCAGGGGGGGCAGGGCGGCGGGGGTGCCGGCAGTGACCTTCTCGCCCTTCTTGTCGTACTCGCCGCGCGTCAGGATGAACGTGTCGCGCGGCTTGGTCATTTCTTCCATCACCATGGTGGTGCGGACGTCGGCGTCGAGCTTGTCGCGCTGCTTGTCGACGGCCTGGAGGCGATCCCGCGCGGCGGTGTAGGCGGGGAGGTGACTCGCGCGGAAGTAGCGCCGTAGGGCGCTCGCTTGCGCTTCGGTGCGCTTGTCGGCGGGCGCCTTGAGCGCGGCGGCGACGTCATCCGGCATGACGGCGGCACCGTGTGGGTTGGGCGAGTCGGTAGTCGAGAGCGCGAACCGGCCCGGATGGTGGGAGGCGAATTGCGAGTTGAACTCAACGACGACGCGGACGTCGCTGCCGGCCGGAATGTCATCCATGGGCTGGACGATCAGGTGGTGCGGCTTGCCCTCCTGCGGATCGATCGCCCAGCCGCTGGTGCCCTGGCCGTCGATCGCATTGGACGCGGGGAAGTCCTTTTGGGCGAAATCGGCGGAAGCATATTTGAGCTTGGCGGGCAGCTTCGCATCGCCCACGAAGACCTTCACTTCGGTGAGGACGATGTTGCCGTTGTCGGATCGGCCGGGGCCTTTGCCGTTGAGCTTTGGGTCGGGGAAGACGTCGAAGCGGACCGCGGTGGTGCGGGCAGGCGCGGCGAACTTGACGGTGAGGGATTCTTTGAACGGGTTGGTGCCGGTGGAGGTGTAGGAGCCGTCCGGCTGGCGCGTGAGGGTGGCGCCGCCGGCGCTCGACACGGTGGCCTTGTCGGGCGTGCGCGTCCAGGCGGTACGGCCGCTGGCCAGTGCGGTCGGCTCCCACGCGACCTGCGCGGCGTCGGCGGCGGGGTCGGGCTTGTCGAGCGATCGGGCGATGTCGGCCGCTTCGGCCTGCAACGCCGCGAGCGTCGCCTCGTGTTGTTTCGACGGCGTGCGGATGAACGGCTTGGCGTTGCCGCGCGATCCGTCGAGCCCCGCCTCGGGCACGTTATTGAAGAACGCGTAGAGTCGGTAGAACTCCTTCTGGGTGATCGGGTCGTACTTGTGATCGTGGCACTGCGCGCAGCCGACGGACAGGCCCATCCAGACCGTGCCGGTCGTGTTCACGCGGTCGACCAGGTAGGCGGTAAGGTACTCCTCGGCGACGGCCCCGCCCTCGAAGTTAATCATGTGGTTGCGGTTGAACCCCGAGGCGATGCGCGATTGCACCGTCGCGTCCGGCAGCAAATCGCCCGCGAGTTGGTGGACCGTGAACTGGTCGAACGGCATGTTGCGGTTGAACGCGTCGATGACCCACTCGCGCCAGGCGGTCATGTCGCGGCCGGAGTCGAGGTGGTAGCCGTGGGTGTCGGCGTAGCGGGCGGCGTCGAGCCAGTCGACGGCCATGCGCTCGCCGAAGTGGGGCGAGGCGAGGAGGCGGTCGACGACTTTCTCGTACGCCTCGGGGGCGGCGTCTCGGACGAACGCGTCGACCTCGGCGGGTGTGGGGGGCAGGCCGGTGAGGTCGAAGGTGACTCGGCGGATGAGGGTCTCTTTAGTGGTCTCGGGCGAGGGTGAGAGTTGGTCGGACTCGAGTTTGGCGAGGATGAACGGGTCGATCTCGTTGCGGCCCCACTTCGCCTTCGTCTGCGGAACTGCGGTCGCGCGGACGGGCTCGAACGACCAGTGACCGTCGTACGTCGCACCCGCGGCGACCCACCGGCGGAGCGTGTCGACCTGCTTCGCCGTCAGCGTCTTCCCGCTCTCGGGCGGGGGCATGCGGTCGTCGGGGTCGTTCGTGAGTATGCGCTTGACAGCCTCGGACTCGTCGGGCTTGAGCGGCACGAACGCGGCCTTGGCGAGCGCGGCGTCGCGGACGTCGAGCCGGAGCTTGCCCTTGCGCGCCTTCTCGTCGAACCCGTGACAGGCCAGGCAGTTCTCCGCGAGGATCGGGCGCACGTCGCGATTGAAATCGGGGGCGGGCGGCGCGGCGGACGATTTCACCGCAGCGACGCAGAGGGCGCAGAGAAGGAGGAGGATGGCGCGCGGGCGGGGCATGGGGGGAGTATACCTGTGCGGTTGGCGGTTGGGGTTAGCAGTTAAGGAGTTGGAGCTCGCGGACGGATTCGCCAAGGGTGGGGGCCCTTACGCTCGGGGCTAGATCCTTCGGACTACCTCAGGATGACGGTGGGGGACGGTCTCGTCATGAAGGGACGGGGGTCGTCTCATGCGACCCACGCGGGGATGACGTTGCCGGCAACGTCCGTCAGCCGGAAGTCGCGGCCCTGGAAGCGGTGCGTCAAGCGCAAATGATCGAGTCCGAACAGGTGCAGCAGCGTCGCGTGGAAGTCGTTGACGTGGACGGGGTCTTTAGCGATGCCCCATCCGATCTCGTCGGTCTCGCCGTAGGTCAGGCCGCCCTTGACGCCACCGCCCGCCATCCAGATCGTGAACGCGTTGGGGTGGTGGTCGCGGCCGGTGACGCCGGGGCGGTTCTTGCGGTTTTCGCCCAGCGGCGTGCGGCCGAACTCACTGCCCCAGACGACGAGCGTCTCGTCCAGCAGGCCGCGCTGCTTGAGGTCCGTCAATAGCGTGGCGATGGGTTGGTCGGCCATGCCGGCGTTGAAGGCGAGTTCCTTGTCGAGGTTGGAATGGTGGTCCCAGGAGGCATGGATGATGTTGACGAACCGCACGCCGCGCTCGACGAGGCGGCGGGCGAGGAGGCAGTTGGCGCCGAAGGAGCGGTATTGACCAGGCCCGCCGGCGCGGTCGGCCTTGATCGGCGGGTCGTTGCGCTCGACGCCGTACGCCTCAAGCGTCTTCTGTGATTCGCCGGAGAGGTCGATCAGCTCCGGCGCCGCGGCCTGCATGCGGAAGGCGAGCTCGTAGGATGCGATACGGGCGGCGATCTCGGGGTCGTGCACGGCGCCGTGGCGGGCGCGGTTCAGGCGCGAGAGGGCGTCGAGGCTGTCGCGCTGGATCTCGGGCGACACCCCGTCGGGATTGGCGAGATTCAGGATCGGCTCACCCTTGTTGCGAAAGAGCACGCCGGCGTACGTGGAGGGGAGGAAGCCGGACTGCCAGAGCGTCGCCCCGCCCGACGACCCCCGGCCGGCGCTGAGCACGACGTAGCCCGGCAGGTTCTGACCGGCGGTGCCCAAGCCGTAGGTGAGCCAGGCGCCCATCGTGGGCAGGCCGAACGTCGGGCGGCCGCACTGCATAAGGAGCTGGCCGGGGTGGTGGTTGAACTGGTCCGTGTGCATCGAGCGGACCATACAGATGTCGTCCGCGCACTGGCTGATGTGGGGGAGCAGGTCGGAGAACTCCATGCCGGACCGGCCGTGCCGCCTGAACTTGCGCGGCGAGCCCATGACGGTCGCCGTGTCCTTCTGGAGAAATGCGAAGCGGACGTTCTCGGTGAGCGAGTCGGGGAGCTTCTGGCCGTGGAGCTCGTTGAGCTTGGGCTTGGGGTCGAACAGGTCCATCTTGGAGGGGGCGCCCTCCATGAAAATGAAGATGCACGACTTGGCCTTGGGGGCGAAGTGGGGGGGCTTGGGGGAGAGCGGATTGCGGATCTCGGATTGCGAAGCGCGGATCGGCACGTCGGCGGCGCACACGCCGTCGGCGGTGAGCATGGCGCCCAGGGCAGCCATACCCAATCCGGAGGCGGCGGTCGTGAGGAACTCGCGGCGGGTTCGTTCGATGCGCTCGTAAACCGGGTGCATGGGTACGTCCGTTCTCGACCGTCAATTGGCCGGGCGCTTCAGCTTCAGCGTGATCGTCGTGGTTTGGCCGGCAGCGATTTCCGCAAACGATGATGCGGGGCGGATGCCGAAGCCGCCGACGAGCACCTGCTCTCCGTTGCGGCCGATCAGCCGCCACCCCATGAGCCGGTGCGGCCCGGGCCGAAGCGAGATTCGGGCCTCGCCGCGGGTCATCGGGTACGCGACGGTGGGTGAGCCGTAGTCGCTCTGACCGGGTCCCGCGACGCGGGCGATGGCCATCTCAAGGCGATCAGGGAGGTCGCTCGGCGGGTCCGTTCGGATGACGAGGACGCCGTCGCCGGCGTCGGGCGCGGATAGGGGGGCTCCGGTGCCTGCGCCGGGGGCGGGGGCTGGTGTGGCGCGGTCGGCCGACGTCGCGGCCGGCGCCGGTGGGGTCGCGTCGGTACGGGTTTGCGGCCGATCGCAGCCGGGCACGCCCCCGAGCAGGGCGAGCGCGAACAAGAGCGGGCGGGCAAGTCTGGTCACCGGTCGGGCTCCTATTCGCGGGTGACGACCTCGTCGAGGTTCAGGACGACACGGGCGACGCAGACCCACGCGGCGTTCTCCGGGTCGGCGACGCCGGGGGCGGCGTGGCGACCGACCAGGGTCGTCGCCTCGGCTCGGTGGGTGGCGTACCAGTCGCGGGCGGTCGCGAGCACCCGGGCCAGCTCGGCCAGTTCCGCGGCGGACGGGTCGCGGGCCGTGCACACGCGGAACGCGAACGCCAAACGTCCGGCGTCGCCCCGCGCGTCGGGGGCCGCCAGCACGCGCTTGCCGAGCCCCTGCGCCGCCTCGTGGAAGCTCTCGCTGTTCAGCATCACCAGCGCCTGCAACGGCGTGTTCGACACCGGCCGCTCGGTCGCGGTCGCGTTGGCGTCCGGGCAGTCGAACGTGATCAGGCTCGGGTGCGGGGCGGTGCGCTTGAAGAACGTGTACATGCCCCTGCGATAACGGTCCTCGCCGGTGCTCGTCGTCCACTTGAAATTGTTCGCGTAGCTCAGCGCGGCGACGTCCGCCGGCATCGGCGGGAACACGCTCGGACCGCCCACCTTCTTCGAAAGCAACCCGGCGGCGGCGAGCGTGACGTCGCGGACGATCTCGCCCTCGACGCGCACGCGGTTCTGCCTCGCCAGCAGGCGGTTCTCCGCGTCCACCTCAAGCAATTCGGGGCGGTGGGCGGACGATTGGCGGTAGGTGGCCGACAGGACGATCCGGCGGATCAGCGCCTTGCGGCTCCACTTGAGGCGTAGGTATTCGCTGGCGAGGAAGTCGAGCAATTCCGGGTGGCTCGGGCGCTCACCGCGCACGCCGAAGTCGTTGGTCGTCCGGACAAGCCCCTTGCCGAAGAGCTTGGCCCACCCGCCGTACCACCCGGAGCGTGACGATGAGCAAGCGTGCCCTCGACGGTCTGAAGCTGCCGCCGACCACCCGCCGCGAGATGGAGCGGATGCTCCGCGACCTCCGGCACGAGCCCGAGCTGACGCCCGAGCAGCGCGTCGCGTTCGACCAGCAGGTCGAGCAGGCGTTCCCCGGCGGGTTCGACCGGCGGGACGAGGCGAACGCGCTGGTGGCGATGGCGGTCCGCAACGGCCCGCTGGAGAACCTCCACGCCGGCCGGTCGTCCCCGCTGCTGGACGACGACACGCTCAGCCGCCTGACCGACGACGACGTGCGGACGATCATGGTCTTCGCCACCCGGACGGTGGCCATGATGCTGTGGATGCGCGACGAGGCCCCGGAGGTGTACCAGCGGTATGTTCGCGCCTACGCCGCACGTTACTGCCGAAGCTGGGAACGAACGAGCTGACGCCCGGCGTCATTCCAATCTCGCCTTAGTCCCCGGTGTGCGTCTTCCCGCGATACGGCTCTGACGCCACGCGGTCAGTTTCCATTGCCACGCCGCCGGATCGGCCATAACCGCCCGCGCCGATACGATCACAACTCCCGACAGATTCGGCAGAAGCAGACCGCTGTGGTAGAGTCCGGCCCCGTTCGAGGGTGACAGCAGGTGACCTCAGATTCAATGAATGCGCCCAGTTAGCTTGCCCCCGCATGGTTTGTGGTGAAGGAAGGCGAATGAAGACCATTTTTGACTTGTGTGTGCCGCGTTCTGACGTGGTGCAGGGGAAGATCCGGGACGAGGAGTTTGCCGCGGATCTGGCCAGTGTCGCCAACGAAGTCGCGGATCAGGCGCAGTACCGCGATTACACGGACCCCGTCCAATTCTTCAGGTACACCCACCCGACCCGGGGTCTACGAACCTTGCTGGAGACGGTCTGTCGCCGGCTGTCAGGCGTGGGTGGCGAGGTCAACTCGGTCATTCGTCTCGACACTCAGTTTGGCGGCGGTAAGACACACAGCCTGATCGCCGTCGTCCACGCCGTCCGCGGGATGAAGGGCGTCAAGAATCCTGGTGAGTTCGTCGACCCGTCGCTGCTTCCGAAGGGCACGGTGCGCGTCGCGGCCCTCGACGGGCAGAACTCAGACCCCGCCAACGGCCTGCATCTTGAGCCGGGCCTGAAGGCTCACACACTCTGGGGCGAAATGGCCTACCGCCTTGCGGGCCGAGAGGGCTACGAGCTTGTCCGCAAGAGCGATGAGACGCACACCGCGCCGGGCAGCACCGTCATCACGCAGTTGTTCCGCGGTCAGCCGGCGTTGATCCTGATCGACGAAGTGTCCGTGTACCTGCGCAAGGCTGCACAGGCGCAGCCGAAGGCAGCCGACCAGTTCACCGCGTTCGTCCAAGCCCTGCTCAAGGCCGTATCGTCCACGCCGAAGGTCGGATTGGTCTTCACGCTCGCTGTCCGATCGGACGACAAGAAGGCGAAGGACGCGTACAAGGCCGAGCAGCAGATCGCCATGGCCGCGTTCGAGGAAGCCGAGCAAGTCGTCTCACGAAACTCCACGCAGCTCAACCCGACCGCCGACGACGAAACGATCGACGTTCTCCGCCGCCGACTGTTCGAGAAGGTCGACGTCGAAGGTGCTGAAAGCGTCGTCGCCGGCTACTTCGGCGTTTGGGACAAGAACCGCGACACACTCCCTGCCGAGGCGTTCAGCCCGGAGAACCGCGAGCAGTTCCGCCGCGGCTACCCGCTGCATCCCGAGACGCTGAACACCCTAGTGGAGAAGACGAGCAGCCTTTCCACCTTTCAACGCACCCGTGGCATGCTCAGGCTGCTGGCTCGCACGGTGCATCACCTCTGGCAGGAGCAGCCGGCCGACGCGTTCGCCGTACACCCTCACCACATTGATCCCAGCTTCCACCTCATCCGCGAAGAGATCCTGACCCGCCTAGATCAGAACGCGTACGCCGGCGCGCTGGCCACGGATGTCGCCGCAGTACCGGGCAAGCCGGCAGCCATCGCTCAGTCGCTCGATCAGCAGTTTAGCGCGGGTCTGCCGCCGGTGACCAGCTACGTCGCCCGCACCGTGTTCCTCCACACGCTGGCTTACGGCGACGCCGCGCAGGGCATCAAGACCGACCAGCTCGTCTACTCCGTCTGTTCGCCGGCCGTGGAGCCGTCGTTCGTAGAGGCCGCCCGCAAACGGTTCATCGCCGAATCGCTCTATCTCGACGATCGCCCGGGCGTACCTCTGCGGTTCCGGGTCGAACCGAACCTTGAGCAGATGATCCGCAAGGCGATGAACGATGTCGACCCGGACGAGCTGAGGACTTACCTCAACGACCGGATCAACACGCTCTTCGACGGCAAGAACCAAAACTTCGAGCTGGTGCGGTTCCCCGCTGGCCCCTACGAGATCCCCGACGACATCGGTGACGGGCATCCGTACATGGCAGTGCTGGGGTACGACGCCTTCTCCGTCTCCGACGAGCCCACGTCGCTCCCGGCCGACATCATTCGCATGGCGACGCGCAAGGGGACGAAGGAGGAACTGCGGAGCCTGCGGAACAACGTCGTGTTCGTCGTCGCTGACGAGCGGCACCGCCACGACATGAAACAGGTGGTCCGGCGTCGCCTGGCACTGCTGGCTCTGAGTCGCCCCGGCCAGATCGAGAAGCTGGCCGACTACCAGCAGCGAAAAGTGAAAGAGGAACTGGAGCAGGCTAACTTCAAAATTGCGATCGCAACCCTGCAGTGTTACCGGCACTTGTTCTACCCGAGCCACCTTTCCGTCGGCGGCAACGACGCCCAACTGGGCCACACCGTCATCGAATTGGCAAACGCGTCGGATTCGCCGGGCAACGGTCAGCTTCACATCATCCGCACCCTTCGAGACCAGAAGAAGCTGCTGACCGCGGGGGATCACCCCGATGCGCCTGCCTTCGTGCGGGATCAGACCCCGCTGAAGATCAAGGGCCGCATCACCACGCTGGACCTGCGAAACGAATTTCGCCGGGCTCCAAAGCTCTCGATCCTGATGGACAACAGCCCGCTCGTTGCGTGCATCCGCCAGGGCATTGAGACCAGCGTGTTCATCTACCAGAAGGGCGACCTGCTCTGGGGTCCCGGCGATCCTCCCGGCTCGATCGAGATTTCCGAGAACGCCTTTGTCTACACCATGGCCCACGCCAGTGAGTTGGGCATTTGGCCCCGCAAGCCAATCATCCCACCAGACGATGGACCCGGCCCTGGCCCTGGCCCTGGTCCCGGCCCCGGGCCTGGTCCCGGGCCTGGTCCCGGCCCCGGTCCCGGGCCGGGTCCGAAGCCGCCGCCTGCCGCGCTGTCAGCCCAAGGCCCCCTCTCACAGGCGTTGACCGAGCTGTTCGACAAGGCGCGGAAGTCGGGCACCAAATTCCTCAAGCAGATCCGCATCCGCCTGTTCGAGCCGCAGCCAACGTGGAACGTCCACACCGCCGTCGCCAACTTCCGCGACGCCGACATCACCTGCCAATTCTCGGCAACCGTCGCCGGAGAGGGAATTGAAAACTTCGCCGTCGAGTTCACCGGCGTCATGGGCAAGGCGAACGCGATCAAGTCGTTCCTCGACCCGCAGCTCCGATCAGCGTCGGAGCACGACTTCACCGGAACCTACACCCTGGTCTTCAAGACCCCGCTGTCGACTGCCGCGGACAAGACCACCGACTTCACCAAGGCGATGACCAAGTACGGCGGCGGCGAAGCGTACGTCGAGGCCGAAGCCGCCGCACAGGAAGGAGCCTGACGTGGTGACAAGGACGGCACAACGCGACGCACGGTCCAACGGCTCCAAGCCCAGCAGTCAGCCGCTCTATGAGATGCGGGTGAAGGGACTCGGCGGCGGCGATATGGAAATCGAGGTCTGGCAGCTCCCCAGCGTCGCTACGCCGCGGCTCAAGGAGGCCGAGCGAACGGCCAGTCTCCACGGTCGCCCGCTGCGGCTTGTGGAGACCCGCGTCATCCGCCGCCTCAAGCAGGTCGGCATATCGCTCGCAGGCATCAAGAAGGACCAGTCCGAGAAGTTCGAGCTGGACGAGGAGGTCGCGCTGAATCTGGCCCTTCTCTTCCGTGTGCTCGCCCCCATGCGGAACCTCGACAAGATCCAGGCGGTCGCCGACGGGATCGACAAGATGAGCCGCGAGGAAGCGGGGTACTGGATGGGCATGGCCGTCCACCGCGTTTACCCGCGGCGCGTCCTCGCCGCTTTGCGGATCTTGCTGACGACCCCGTAGTCGCTGAACCATCAACACCGGCAGCTCTGGCGGCATAAGATCAAGGTTGTCCGCAGGTGCCCACCCCGTCGAGCAGTTTTACCGAAAACGCCGATGAGGGCTTGTGGAAAGGCGGTGTGCCATCATGGTTGCAGCCCATACGATCGAGGTTTCAGGGAGCAGGGTTGGTCACGGCCGGCCCGACCCTGATCCGCTCGGTGCCATTCTCAAAGGGGTCAAGCACTTCGCCCAAGATTCGGTAGGGATGCTCTTCCGGGGGGCCAGCCGCTTCCGAGGGAGTCGGCCCAGCTGGATGCGGGTCGCCACCGACGTCCGGTTCGTCGACATGAGCAGGGGCGGCGACGGCAACACCGTTCTGCACTTTGAGGCTCCGCGGTTTGGCGAGGTTGCTGGGGAAGTTTACGAACAGGGGCTGCTTTTCGGTTCCCTCCCGGAACCACAGGACACTGCGTTCGACCTTATGGGCGATGTCGTCAACGACGTCGCCCTCAAGGTGCGGGACAGCGAGAAATACGACGTCGGCATCCTCCAGCGGCTGGAGCGATTCAAGAGGCCCATCTTCGGCCACGGGGTGGATGAGCTGCGACTCCTCGGCGGCAGGCTGCCCGCCGCCAACCCGCGGAAGATCGACCTCTGTGTCACAGCCGCTGCGACCTCGCTCTACCAGCAGACTCCTGCGCCGGTGCGCTCCAGGCTTGCGGGGCGTCTGGACATGATCCGCGCATCGGACAAGGTCTTCTCGTTGATCTTGAAGGACGGGCGGCAGGTCAGGGGGATTTGGCTGGGCGACTCCATCCAGCCGCTGCGTGAACACGTTGACCAGGACGTCGTCGTGAACGGGGTGGTCAACTTCCGGCCGTCAGGTGCGGTGCTGCGCATCGACGCCGAGGCTGTGGACGCGGCCGGCCCTGCCGACAGCTTTTTCTCGAAGCTCCCGGCCGTCACCGCGCGGCTCGGCCGACGCCAGATCCTCCAGCCTCAGACTTCCTCCGCCGGCATGCGTGCCGTCTTTGGAAAGTGGCCGGGCGAGGAGAGCGACGAGGAAGTCCTCCAAGCCTTGGAGGACATTGAATGAGTTCGGCGTCGCCCGTCTACCTGCTCGACACCAACATCGTCATCCACTACTCACGGGGGAAGACTGTCGGCAAACAGATCGAAGCCGACTATTCACTGCTCACCACCCCGTACCGCCCACTGATCTGCGTCGTCACCAGCGGCGAAGTGTACGCGTTCGCCAAGAAGATGGCGTGGGGTCCGGCAAAGGTCACCGCACTGGGTCATTTGCTGAGCCAGTTCGTCCTCGTCGACATCAACGATCCTCAGGTCATCGACCAGTACGCAGACATCGACTGCCACAGCCAGAAGGTGGGTCGCAGGATGGGCAAGAACGACCTCTGGATCGCCGCGGTCGCCAAGGTTGCGGCGGTACCCCTGATGACGACGGACGGCGACTTCGATCACCTCCACGGCACCCACCTCACCGTCATCAAGATCGACCAGAATACCGGCCAGACCATCTGACGGCGGCGGTTCGTCCAATTCGTGCTGCTCGGCATCTGCGTCCCTGCCCTAATGACCCGTCGTCAACCGCGTTGCGAACAGGCTGGTTCCGGCGACAATGCCCCCGATCATCCGTGGATGGCTTGGTGCGGTATCGACGGCCAACCCTGAACGGAAGGCCTGACTACGGCCGTTCACGGGCGGGAAGGAGTTTGGCTGGTGGCGAATCAAATCCTGAAGGAAGCAACCGCAGCAGCTTCGGCTGCCACAACGGGGGCCGGCTTGAAGCGACGATTGATCGAGGGTTGGCTGCCGATCGCCGCGTTGAGCGAAGAATCGGTTCGAGAGCGGCGATCGATGACCGCGTTGCCGCCAACCTATTACTTGCACGTATGGTGGGCTCGCCGACCGCTTGTGGCCAGCCGCGCGGCAGTTCTGGCCTCCTTGTTACCCGCGGACGCAGATCACGACAGGTTTTTACATGCACTTGGGATTCACGGTGATCCGGTTGCCTCACGAGTCCGCATAGACGAAGCCAAGCGCAGTGGCGATCGGTTTGAAGGCGAGGCCTATACCTACCCCCGCGCCTTCACGCATAACCCAACCGATGCGGATGTGGCATATCTACGCACGCTTGGTGTCGGTGGCGGCGTGCCGCGCGTTCTCGACAGCACTGCTGGCGGCGGCTCCATTCCTTTTGAAGCAAGACGGCTCGGGTGCGACACTTTCGCCAACGACCTGAACTCAGTTGCGTGGCTGATTCTAAAAGGCACCGTCGAGTTCCCGGCGACTCTGGGGATGCCGTTACTCAAGCGGTATAGAGCGATCGCGGACACCTTCATCAAACGCCGTGACGAACGTCTGGAACCGTTTTTCCCGCCCGAGCCAAAGGCTAACTGCACCGCCACGAATTGGATCTGGGCTCGCACCGTCCGCTGCCCCATTTGCAATGGGCTAGTGCCACTGTCGCCGAACTGGAAGTTGAATAATACAGGCCTCGGCGTGCGCTTGCTGCCGGACGTGTCCGACCCTAAACGTCGCGTCTGCACGTTCGAGATCGTTCACGACGCAGCTCACCAGTCGGCCGGCACCGTCAAGGGTGGTGACGGACTCTGCCCCTTCCCCGATTGCGCTCGCGTGATCGACGGCGATGAGATCAAAGCCCAGGCAAAGGCCGGGCAGATGGGCGAACAACTCTACGCCGTCGTGTACGCCGAACAGAAAGTGGTCGGCTACACCAAGGCCGGCAAACCCAAACTCAAGAAGACCCGTGGCTACCGAGCCCCACGCCCGCAAGACGACAATGACGCTCAGGTGAAGACGGCCCTCGACGCGAAAATGCCGGAGTGGCTCGCAAGGAACATCCTACCGAATGAGGACGTGCCCGAGGGACTAAAGACGACGGAGCCACTTCGTTATGGGATGCCACGCTGGACGGATATGTTTTCCCCGCGTCAGTTGCTTGGACACGGGACCAGCGTAGAAGTTTTCCAAGATCTCGTTGCCGAACTTGGCGGAGCGGGAAAGGTGAGCGAAGTTGATAGGGCGGCTCTCACCTACCTGTGCTTCGCTCTCGACAAAATGCTCAACTACAACTCTCGCATGTCGGTGTGGATGCCGACGCGCGAGGTGGTCGCCAATACGTTCAACCGTCACGACTTTGCCTTCTGCTGGAGCCATGCGGAGATGGCTCCCTGTGTAACAGGCGTCGGTTACGACTGGACGATGGACCAAACCGGAAAGTCATTGAAGGAATTGATTGAGCTTTGCAGCGAGGAAGGGGATCTCGATACCACCCGCCTTGATTTCAATCGGGCATCTAACGCCTCAACTCGCAACGCCACGCTCACTTTGTCCAATGCCTCCGGCGATTCGCTACCGCATATAGGTGAAGCGAGCATCGACGCGGTGGTACTTGATCCGCCTTATTATGACAACGTGATGTATGCGGAGCTGGCCGACTTTTTCTATGTCTGGCTGAAGCGGACGGCCGGGTTGCTGTTTCCAGAGCATTTCTCCGACCACCTGACAGACAAGGACCGCGAGGCTGTCGCCAACCCGGCGAAGTTTAAGAGTCACACAGCGGTCAAAGGCAGCGGCGGCGCAAAGAAGCGGGCCAGCCGCGATTACCAAGAGCGGATGCAGGCGATCTTCGCAGAGGCTCGGCGCGTGCTGAAGCCTGAAGGCATTATGACGCTGATGTTCACCCACAAAGCCACCGGCGCGTGGGACGCTTTGGCCAAAGGGCTGGTCGACGCAGGATTCGTCATCACTGCAAGCTGGCCAATTCAGACCGAGGCCGAAGGAAGCCTTCACATCAAGGACAAGAACGCCGCCAAAAGCACCATCTTCCTTGTCTGCCGACCCCGCGAGCAGGCGAAAGCGGATGCGGATCCCACCTACTGGGAAGAGGTCGAGCCGAGGGTTACAGCAGTCGTGAAGGAGAAGGTTGCTAGATTTCAGGAAGCGGGTATCGGCGGCGTCGACCTTTACTTGGCCTGTTTTGGCCCCGCGCTACAGGTGTTCAGCGAGTTCTGGCCTATGAAGCGGGGCCGGGCCAACCAGAAGCCGTTGCCGGCTCGCGGAGCCCAACTCCAGTTGCTTGAGGACGAGGATTGGGACCCCTACGCCGTCCGTCCCGAAGATGCATTGATGGCTGCTCGTGGAGCCGTGAAAGAGTGGCGGCTACAGCAACTGACGACAGTAAAGCGACAACAGCACCTGGATCTAGTCACCGAGTTCTACGTTCTGGCATGGGATGCCTACCAATCGCCGCAATTCCCGGCCGACGAGGCCTTGAAGCTGGCCCGTGTCGTGGGCGTGAACTTCGACGAGCAACTGAAGGGCAAGGTGCTGGAGGTCAAGGGCGGCGACGTGATCCTTTGGGACTCCTCCCAGCGGACGAAGAAGGGAGCGTTGGGCTCGATGGGAGGCGCGAGCAAGCTCGACTCCCTCCACCACGCCGCCCAGGCCGCGCGGGAGCGGAACGTCGGCGTCGCCCGCGACATGATCGAGAAGGCCGACCTGCACAAGGACGGCTCGTTCCTCATGGCCTTGGAGGCCATGCTGACGGTGCTGCCCACGCCAAAGATGGTTTCCGGCAAGGGCGTCTTGGCGGGTGCCGCTGCGGATTCCGAGGCGTTGGAGAAGCTGCGGAAGCTGATGTTCGGCCAAGAAGTGCCGCAGGCGAAGCAGTGGACGCTGTTCGAGAAGGAATGAGGAATCGTGGAACCTGGCCCGAGCAATCCTCTCCTATGGCCGCTGCTGCGCGACCGCGACTGGGACGTAGCCTATAGCCATGAAGACGGCAACCTCGTTGACCTGTTCTTCGTCCCCGCGCTGTCTCGTGCAAAGCTCTACCAGCGGGCGACCGGCTATTTCTCCGGTGACGTGCTCGCCCTAGCCGGCCGGGGCTTGGATGCCCTGATCGCCCGCGGCGGCCGGATGCAGCTCCTGGTGGGCTGCACGCTCGGCCCTGACGACATCGAGGAGATTCAGAAGGGGTATGACGTGCGCGAGGCCGCGGGCAGGTGCCTGCTGAACCGCATGGCCATTCAGCACGAAGACGCCTGGGCACGCCAGAAGCTCGGATACGTGGCTTGGATGATCGCCCACGGCTTCCTGGACGTGAAGCTGGCGATTCCACTGGACGAGCACGGGCAGATGAGGACGGGGCTCGGGCTTTACCACGCGAAGACGGGGATCATCACCGACGATGCCGGCAACCAGCTGGTGTTCAAGGGGTCGATTAACGAGACGCCGTCCGGGTGGCTCAACAACTGCGAGTCCTTCGACGTGAGTTGCTCGTGGCGGGGTGAGTGGGACCTGAAGAAGATCCAGAAGAGCGAGGGCGAGTTCGCCAAGCTCTGGGCCGGCAAGGCCAAAAGTGCGCGCGTGTTCGATTTCCCCGACGCGCTCAAGGCCAAGATCCTGGAGTACCTGCCGACGAACGACACGTTCGTGAAGCCGCCGGCCGGGGACGGCCAGGACGGTGACGACGGGCAAACGAAAGAAGACGAGATACCTGCGGACGGAAAAGGGCCTGCGCAAGGCCCCGCTGCGATCGAGGAGCGGCGTCGGCAGATCTGGGCGTACATCAAGAACGCCCCGAAGAGGCCCGACGGTGCGATGGTCGCGGTGGTGACCAGCACGGTAACGCCGTGGCCCCATCAACTCCGGGCGTACAAGCGGATGCTGGACGCGTGGCCGTTCCGCCTGCTCGTCGCCGACGAGGTCGGCTTGGGCAAGACGGTCGAAGCGGGCCTCATCATTCGGCACGCTTGGATCTCCGAATTGGCGAAGCGCATCCTGATCATGGCCCCCAAGGGCATCCTGCTCCAGTGGCAGACCGAACTGTACGAGAAGTTCAACCTGCTCGTCCCCCTCTACGACGGCCAGAGCTTGTGCTGGCCGCTTTACCACCCGCTGGCAGACGCACCCGTAAAGAAGGTCGGCCGGAGTGAGTGGGCGAAGGAACCGCTGATCCTGGTCAGCAGCCATCTAATGCGGCGGAAGGATCGCCAGCAAGAGCTGATCGACGCAGAGGGTTGGGACCTCCTCGTGCTGGACGAGGCGCACCACGCCCGCCGGAGTTCTCCGGGGTCGGTGCAGGAAGGCGGCCCCAATCGACTGCTCCGGCTGATGCACCAGATTAAGGACAAGGCCAAGAGCCTGCTCCTGCTGACCGCGACGCCGATGCAGGTGCATCCGGTAGAGATGTGGGACTTGCTCAACGTGCTCGGCGTGCCGCTGGTGTGGGGATCGAACACATTCGTCGACTACTTCGAGATGCTGGGGACGAATCCCGGCGACGACGAATTACACCGGACGGCCAAGCTGTTCCAGGTGACGGAGACGGAATACGGCCCGGCCCCAGAAGCTGAAATCCAACGGGTGGCGTCGCGGTTCGGCTTGGGCAAGATCGACGTGAAGAAGGTGCTGGCCGCGCTGAGAGACCCCAGCACCAACATCCCCATCAAGCGGCTCTCCACGAAACAGCGGCAGGCGGCCGTGGCGATCCTCAAGGCGGTGACGCCGGTTCATTACCGCATGTCGCGCCACACGCGAAGTCTGTTGCGGGAGTACCACAAGAAGGGGCTTCTGGACTCGCCGATCGCCGATCGCGTCGTATCTGACTTGCCCGTCAACCTGAGTGCGGCTGAGCGAGCCGTGTACGAGGCCGTCGAGCACTACATCAGCGAGACCTACCAGTCGGCCAGCCCGGACAAGAAGACCGCGGTCGGCTTCGTGATGACGATCTACCGCCGGCGGCTGGCCAGCAGCTTCTTCGCGTTACGCAAGACGTTGGAGAACCGACTCGCCCGGCTGAAGGGGCTTCCGCCCGAACCGGGGGAGGACGCACGGATCGAAGAGGACGTGCCCCAGGACGAGCAGGCCGAGGAAGTGATGGCGGCCGACGAAGCGGCGGCCATGGCGGACAAGGCGTTGCAGAGCGAAGAACAGACCGAAATCCAGAGCCTGCTGAAGTCCATCGCCAAGCTCGGAACCGACACGAAGGCCAAGGAACTGGTCACGCAACTGAAGGCCGCGTTCGGCGACGGGTACGACTCGGCCATCGTGTTTACGCAGTACACAGACACGATGGATTTCCTGAAGAACTACTTGGCCGGTCAGCTGGACCTGTCGGTCGGCACCTACAGCGGCCGCGGCGGCGAGAAGCAGGATGCCGCGGGCGAATGGCGGACCTATTCCAAGGAGCGGATGAAGGCGATGCTCCGCCGGAAGGAAGTGGCTGTGCTGGTCTGCACGGACGCCGCCGGCGAAGGATTGAACCTGCAGACGTGCGGCGTGCTGGTGAACTTCGACCTGCCATGGAACCCGATGAAGGTGGAGCAGCGGATCGGGCGTATCGACCGCATCGGCCAGAAGTTTCCCAAGGTGCGGATCATCAACTTGGCCTACGCCGACACCGTGGAGGCGGACGTCTACTTCAGCCTCAGCAAGCGGATCGGCTTGTTCCAAGGCGTGGTGGGCAAGTTGCAGCCGATCCTGTCGAAGCTGCCCAAGGAGTTCGAGGCCGCAGCCTTACGCCGCGACGGTGACCGTGACCGCGGCCGGCAGGAAGCGGTTCGGAACGTCGAGGTAATGGTCACCGAAGCCGAACAGGCCGCCTTCGACATCGACGAGGTGAGCGAGGCAGATCTGGCCCCGCCACAGTTCCTCCCATCGCCAGTGACGCCGCAAGACGTCGATCAGATTCTCGGCGACGAGGAGCTATTGCCACCCGGTGTGCATTGCCGTGCGCTGGGAGACTCCACGTTCGGCATCGTGATCCCTGGCTCGCCCGACGAAGCGCGCATCACGGCCAAGCCAGACCTGTTCGACGAGCACAGCGAGAGCCTGCAACTAGCCCTCTACGAGAGCCCCGTGTTCAGGAACCTCGCAGGCGGTGCAACGGATGCGCCGTCGCCAGACGGTACGGACGGTGTGTCCTTGTCGGAGTTGCTTGCGCGGAAGGCATAAGAGAGGGCGACGCAGCATGAACTTCTGGCTCACCACTCACTGGCCGAATCTGCTGGACAGCACTGACGCCCATCACCGCGACATTTATCTTCAGGACGGCAAAGAGAGATATGGCGTCGAGATCGACGACGACGACAAGGTGCTGTTCTACGAATCGAAAAGCGGGGATGCGCCGCTCGTCAAGGGTGCCGATGGCAGGGAACGGCTGGTGCGACGCAAGCGCGGAGCCGAGGGGATCGTTACGGTAGCCGACGTGGCCGGCCCCCTCGAAGAACGAGCGAAGGCCGAGGCGATTGAGAAGTACCGTGGGGGGAAAACTCGATACTGGCGTTGGAAGGCTCCGACGAAGAACGAGTTCTCCAACGGCTTCGTTTCAAGGGCAGACCTGCTCCGGGTCACGGACCAAAGCCCCAACTACAACATGTTCGGCTACGGCGACGGTCACTCCGGGCTGAAGAAGATCACCGCTGACCAGTATGAAGAGCTACTGGCGATCTTCAAGCGGAATCCGGCCCGTCTGCCGCTCGCCCCGAAGGGGCGTAAGCCACCGAAAGGCCACTGGACGGAAGGCGGCGGTGAGGGACCGGAACATCTGACACTAAAGAACTACGTTGCCGCGAATCCGGCAGCCGTATTCGGCGAGGCGGGCGTCAGAACGCACGCGGTCGAGTTCCCGTTCGGGACGTGTGATCGTGCGGACATCATCTTGAAGGATCATGTGGGGCGCGGCATTGGCGTTGAAATCGAGGTCGCGCAGCGAGACGGACAACTCGATGGTCTGCTTCAGGCAATCAAGTACCGCCACATGCTGGCGGTGCTTCTCGGCCAGAGGTTCGATGAAACGAGGGCTGCTCTGATCGCATACACCCTTTCGGACACGATCAAAGGCCTTTGCGAGCGGTACGAGGTGCGGTGGATCGAAGTTGATCGGCGGGATGTGGCTACCTGGTCGGCCCGACAGCCACGCGGGGCGACACTGTGAGAATCGTGCGACGGGCGTAGGTCCCGCTCGTCAGGGCAAGGAAGGAGCAACTAGTGGCCACGACGGACAGTTGCCTGACCGATTACGGGTGCTACACCCACTGGTGGATGGCCCTCCCGGCTCTGCCGGCGCAGCGTGACGTGCTCGACTGGTGGGCGACGCCGGACGGCCGCTGCACGCCGTACCGACGGCTCAAACGCCTCTGGTTCGATTACACCCGGCTGCTGCGGCCGGCCGACAACCCGGGTCGGCCCCACGAGTTTGCAAGACCGACGCACAGCACGCAGATGATACCGCGGGCGTGGGAGAACCTCGTCCTCCTTCACCCGTCGCAATGGCTACCGCGATTACTGTCCGCCGCGTCCCTGCCGTGCCCGACCGTCGACGACTGCTGCTGGTCGTATGAGTTTGAAGCGATGGTCGGCCGAACCGCTCGGTACAAGCAGGCGGACGTAACCATCCACGCGCGCGGCAGCGACGGCGACATGCTGGTGATCGTCGAGGCCAAGCGGCCAGGGGACAAGCTCAAAGAAAACTGCGACCTGCCCGACACAGACCCGCTCAGCTACCTTGACCTCGATGCGTTCCGCAGCTTCGACCGGCGATTCTTGATCTACCTCGTGGACGACGGCTACGTGCCGGTCGTCCGGTCAAAGGTGCGGGGGAGTGCCGGGCGGTGGGGCATCGTGACTTGGTTACAGCTGCTCAACCTGCAGACGGAGCTGGTCCGCGCTGCGTTCCCCTCGGCGTTCGCGGAGTTCGCCGCGGCGGTCATTACCGACTGTCATCGAGGGCTGGGCCGCGGTCGAAGCGACGGTGCCCCGTCCGGGCCGCGATTTGACGCCCAAGGCCTCGCGTTGCTCGCAGACAGCAGCCTGCCAAGCCACGCCAAATCCTATGTGGCAGGCAGCCTTCAGTACCTGGCCTTCCGACGCGGCGTCCGGCCCGACTCGCTGGCGTTCGGGTACCTCGCCACCGAACCCAGCTTCCAAGACGTTCATAGGACCCCGGCGGGAGCACGCCAATTGACCAGCGAGAGACGATCCGCCCTTTGGCGGTTACCGCCGCGGGCACGGAGTCAGCCATTCTTGCCGGTCGGCATGAGTCGCCCTGAGGCCGGTAGACACGCGTGACCTTAAAGGCAGTTTTACCGTGACGTGACCAAGCGGCGGTCACGACGTCCGCCCGGTTAGCCGTGGCTTGTGCAACGTGAGCAAAGCCGCCTGTTGTGATTGCGGGTGCGCCAGTGCCATGAGGAATGGCCACGACTGTGAGCGCGCAAACCGCGCACGAAATAGCGCACGAAATTAAATCGGCGCATAGAAAAACCCGCCAAAAAGCGGGTTTTTCAATACCCCCAAGGGGAGTCGAACCCCTGTTCTTCGGCTGAGAACCGAATGTCCTAGGCCACTAGACGATGGGGGCGTCTTGGCGAACAGATGTACGGCCGGTTCGGGCCGTTGGCCAGGAGTGCAGGGTTATAGGAAAGCCGGGCCGCCGAGTCAAGCCGGGCGGCGGGGGCCCGTGCAAGGGGATACGCCGGTCGGAGGGCGGTTCTGACGGCCGGGCAGGAGTGGGTTCTCAGAAAGTGGATCGTCAGAGTGCGACCGACCGCGCCAGTGGCCGCGGGGCCAGATGTCCGTGGATCTCGAATCCGCTCTCGTTTGACCGATGAGCGTCTTGTGGGCCGGGTCACGCCGACACGGCCAATTCGCACCGCCCCACGGACGGTCGCGTAGTCCTGGATGCCGCGGTCGGGATCATTGCCCGTTCGCGAAGCGGCCTCTTATGCGCGCTCGGCCTGCCGTCCTCGCAATGTCCGCGGGGGCGCGGTGTTGGCCGCCGAATCCGCCCCCCCTTAATCGGCGGCGGACCAAGGGCGTGCGCATCGAAACGAAGCGGACGCGCTCGGGGGTTCCGAGCGCGTCCGCGTGCTTTCGGGATGATCGGGCCGGCGCTATTGTGTCGCCCCGCCGATGATAATGGGCTGGCTTTGTGGCGCCGGCGAGTCGCTGACGGCGTTGGGCACCATGAACCCCACGTCGGACGGCGAGAAGCGGTACAGGTTGGGGAAGATCGTGTTCAGGTTCGTCGTCGACGTGCCGAACCACTTGGCGAGCGTGGCCGAGTACTGGTCGACCGAGATCTTGGGGATCCAGCGGCCGATCTGCGTGTCGTCGGGACCGTTGACGGCGAGCGTCGGGAACGCGCCGTAGATCTTCTGCCCGATGACGGGGTTCCCGAACGCGCCGTACACGATGTGGTGACTGCCCCACCCGTGGTCCGAGCCGGTCGTGCCGTTCATGGGGAACGTGCGGCCGAAGTCGGACACGGTGAAGCACGCGACCTGGTCGGTCGACGCGAGCCAGCCCTTGCCCTCGAACTGGAGCAGCGCCTTGCGGAAATGGTCCAAGGCCTGGCTGACCTCGGAGAAGAGCTTGGCGTGCGGGCCGGAGGTCGCGTCGTAGGTCGGATTGCCGCTGCCGTCGGTGCCGACGGTGATCTGCGTGTCGTGCAGGTCGTACCCGCCGATCGAGACGAAGAAGATCTGCCGGCGGTGCCCGAGGTTGTTGTTGGCGTTGGTGTCGCCCGAGTTCAGGTGGCTGCCGGCGATCAGGCGGGCGACCATCTTGAGCTGGTTCATCAGCCCCGACCCGGGGAACGTCGCCGACGCGCGGGGGTAATTGAACCGCCAGGCGTTGGCCCAGTTCCAGGTCCAGGCGCTTCCGCCGCCGGCGACCGAGGTCTCACTCGTGCGGAGGATGGCGGCGTTGACGGCGGCGAAATTATCGGTCGCCCGCTTGGTCATGTCGGCATAAGCGCGCTCGTACACGTTGAGTTGCGGGGCGCCCGGGGGCGCGGGGGTGACGTTGGCGGCCAGGTTGTTCAGGCTGGTGAAGCACGCGTGGACGCCGGTCCCGGTCGACGCCATGTTGATGCCGGTCGGGCTGCCGGTGTCGACGCCGATCGGCCCGCTGGTGCCGCAGTTGTACGCGTTGACGACGTCGCCGATCTCGAACGTGTTCACGCCGGCGAGCGAGATGTTCATCGACACCGGCTGGCCGTTGCTCGCGCTGGCGTTGACCGAGTTGACCAGGTCGGCCAGGCGCCCGCCCCAGCCGGTGCGCGAGTCCTGATCCGGGATCGAGGTCATCCACTGGTAGACCTGGTCGTTGTGCGAGAACAGCTGCGGCGGGATCTTGACCACGCGCGGGTTGGCCAGGTACTGGGCGCGGGTGATCGGCTGAACGAGCGTCCCGACGTTGGCGACGAACGCGGCCCGGCCGGCGTTGAAGTGCTGCTGGAGTTCGACGCACTGGGGGTGCAGGCCGTACGTGTGGCCGTCGCTGGTCAGCGGGTTGAGCTGGAGCAGGCTGGCCAGCGGGACGGCCAGGTCCTTCCGCGCCGCCGCATAACCGTCATAGCCGCTCGACCCCGGCTCCATCGGGATCAGCATGTTGTTCGAGTCGTTCCCGCCGTTGAAGAAGATGCAGACCAGGGCGCGATAGTCCGTGCCCGTGTCCAGGCCGTCGGCGACGGCGGCGTTGATCAGGCGGAGGTCGCGGATCGTCGAGTACATCGCCGTCATCCCGACGCCTGCGCACGCGGCTCGGCGGAAGAAGTCGCGGCGGGTCATCTCCTTCTCCTGCTCGGTCATCGGCTGGGGGCGGCGGCTCATGCGGGTCTCCGGTGGGGTCGAACTCTGGGTTGTGAGAGCGGAACGGGGGCGCGACGATCGCTGGCGGTCGGGAGCGGCGTGGCCGACTCGTTTCGCCGCCGCGGCCACGCGGCGTTCGAGCGTCGGCGCGGGCCGGGCTAACTATCGCTGGACGGCAAAGAACGGGGACGTCACGACGAGGTAAACCGCGACGCGCGTCCGCCGCTGCTTGACCTGGGTCACCGTCGGCGCGGGCGAACCGCCGGTCGCGATGTTGTTCTTCAGGTAGGTCGCGATCTGCAGCTTCATCTCGGCCGGCATCCGGCCGGCCATCAGGGTCTTGTTCAAGTGGTTCAGTAGGGGGTCAAAGTCAGCGATCGTGACGACGGCACTTGTCGTGCCCGGGCACAGGGCCTCCTCGGGCGTCATGTCGACTCGGACGTCCGTGGTCGACGACCCCTGAGTGTTGAACCCGGACCCCGCCGCGCCCACGGTCAGCGGTGCGTCGATGATGCCCTTCTTGTACATCCGCGGGATGTAGATCGACGAGTTCTCCGTGATGATGTCCATCTCGGGCGCGTTGACCGAGACGGTGTACGTCTCGTTCGGGTTGGGCGACGACGGGGAGTTCTTCAGCAGCAGCGGCACGCTCACGTCGGGCATGAAGAAGTTGAACACGGTCAGCGCCGCGTACGGCGTCTGGCCGAAGTCGGTCGTCGTGCCCTGCATGCGCCAGTACGGGAACGTGGTGCCCGTGTACCCGGTCGCGACGCCGGTTGAATAGGGGTGCAGCGCCCGGATGACCTGGGCGGTGCGGACCAGCGGCTCCTTGACCTTCCCGTACCCCTGGGTCGTCGCGTTCGTCGCGCTGCGCGCCTCATAGTCGAGCAGGATCGCGCGGACGACCGCCCCGAGGTTGCCGCGCGACGTGGCCGACCCCGACCCGTCGTTCTCGAACACCTGGCTGACCCGGTAGATGTACCCGGGGCTCGGGCTGGACGTGACCAGCCGCTGGATCAGCCGGCGGGCGATGAACGGGGCGACGTTGGGATGCCGGAAGATGTTGTCCAGTCCCTGGTCGAGCTCCTGGTTGGCCTTCGTGGCGGCCGCCGACCCGGTCGGCACGGGGCTCGTCGCGCCGATCGTCTTGAAGACCGGCGAGCCCTGCAGGAGCGTCTTGAGCGTGAAGTCGTGGTTGCGGCCGTCGGAGATCGGGTTGCCGCCGCTCGTCGACGTCGTGTGGGTCACGACCATCGGGTTGACGTAATCGGACTTGTAATAGTCGGCCCGCACCGCCGGCGGGACGAGGGCAGAGTCGTACCCGGGGAAGACCACGTCCACCGGGTTTTCGCGCCACCCCGTGAAGAGCTTGGCGAACTGTTCAATGTTCGTCTGCGTGTAGGTGGGGACCGGCAGGCCGTTGGTCCCCAGCTTGAGCGTGCCGTCGAGCCACAGGTCGTTCACGCCGACCGAGAACAGCTGGAGGATCTCGCGGGCGTAATTCTCGTTGGGCAGGGGGGCAGAGGCAGAGGTCTGGCGGACGTTCCCGCGCATGTTCAGGTACTGCCCCATGATCGGGTGCAGCGTGACGTCCTTGAGGAGCGTGCGGAAGTTGCCGAACGCGTGGCCCGCGAGCATGTCGTGGTAGCTCGCCAGGCCGATGATCTGGTTGTCGATGGCCTCGTCGACCCGCGAGACGACGAAGATCTCGGAGAGCGCCATCGCGACGCGCTGGCGGAGTTGGTCGTCGCTCGTCAGGGCGATCCGCCACCACGTTTCGGTCACCTTGTTGCCGTCGATCGTGTAGGCGAGTGCGGCGTCCTGGGCGCGGGCGAGGAGTTCGGCCCGCAGCGACGTCTGGGTGGCGTTGACCTGCTGGGTGAGCCAGGCGTCGTACCCGACGGCCTTGACCCTGGCGATCGTGTGGTTCGACGGCGTGGCCGAATCGAACCGGCCGGTCGACGGGTTGAACTGCATCGACCCGTCCGCCTGGAGGCCGAACGTCGCCTGCGTGAGGAAGCGCGCGGCGTCGGCGTCGGTGATGTTGGCGGTCGAGAGGTCGATCGCCGGTGCGGCGGGCGGGGGCGTGAACGTCTGCGAGCCGGTCGCCAGGCCGAAGTGCCCGCGCAGCTCGCCGCCGCCGTAGTTGGTCGTGTGGATGTTGACGTACAGGCGGCCGGCGTCGAACGCGTCGAGGATGTTCTGGACCGTGTACGCCCCGGCCTGGACGATGTCCCACCGGAACGACCCGTCGGCCTGGGGCGTGGCGGCGTCGATGTCGTACACGATGTTGTTCGGCACCGACGTGCCCGGGTCGCCCAGGTGGATGTGGGCCGCGGTCTTCGGGCCCGTCAGGTTCGCGTACGTCAGCCGGAGGGTCGCGTACGAGCGGTCGCCCGAGAGGGTCAGGGTGGCCGAGCCGTTGCCGCTGGTGGCGACGCCCGCGTTCTCCGGGCGGAGCGTGGTCGTGTAGAGCTTCTCCGCGCCGGTGATCGTGACGGTGAACGACGTGGACGCGGTCGTCAGGCCGTCGCTGACCGTGACGGTGATCGTGACGATTCCCGCGGCCGTGGCGGGCGGCGTGCAGTTGATCGACCGGCTGGCCCCGGTGCCGCCGACGCTGATGTTCGCGTCGGGCATGATCACCTGATCGGACGACGTCGCGTCGACGAACAGGTTCGCGACCGGCGTCTGGGCGTCACCGACCGTGAACGGCGCGGTGATCGACGGGCTGCCGGCGGGCGTGCTCTGGTTGGCGATCGGGGTGACCGTCGGGGCGGTGTTGATCGACCCCCCGCCGGCGACGGTGGCGGCGGTCGCCGTCCGGGCCTTGATCACGTTCACGTCCGAGGCCGTGATCAGTCCGTTGCAGTTGATGTCGCACCGGTACGAGCCGTAGTTGACGGCGCCGCCGTCGATCGTGGACCGGAACTTGGTCACGTTGACGTCCGACGCGGTCAGGGCGCCGTTGCCGTTCACGTCGCCGGCCAGCACTCGGAAAAAGACGTTCTGGGCCGCGAGGGTCTGGCCGTTCGTGTCCGTGATGTTCTGCACGCGGATCGTGACCGCCTGGGCGTCCGCCACGCCGGTCAACGGGACGAGCACCGAATTGCCGCTCACGGCGACCGTGCCGACGGTGGCGGTGCCCGCGATGACCGCCGCGGTCGGAAGGGGGGTGCCTTGGAGCGGCCGGTCGAAGTTCACGACGAGCGTCAGCGTGCTCGGGAGCCGGCATTCGATCCCGCCCGTCCCGGTCTGGGGCAGTGGGAAGTCGAAGCTGGCGGCGCCGTGGGTCGCGCGGGAGACGGCGGAGACGAACACCGGCTGCGCCGAGGCCGTCGCGGCGGCGAAGATCGCTAGAGCCAGGACGGCGACCACGAACGGCGAGCAAGCGTGGCGACTGGCTGGGGGCGCGGCGGCGGTGCGGGTCATTCGTAACCTCCCGGGTGAGAATCGAGATGTGGGGCGGGCCGTTCGATGCAGCGGTGGCTCGACGTGGGATGAGTACCGGATTGGCTGTTGATGCAGGCGGACGGGCGGACGGCCCCGCTACGACCGAGCGAATTCTGACGAACGCTCCTCTACGGCGCTGGTGCCCGCGAACGGCGGGGACACGATTCGGTCGCCGTGCCGACGTTACGACCTGCCCAAACGTTTCGCCTCGTCCAGTCGGCTACGCTACAGATTTTTTTGGAAGACTGTCAACGAAATTTTGGACGTGCTGTATTTTTCGCTTCGGTTTCTTCCCGAAGGGCGGTACTTTCTCACCGGCCTCTAATATTGTGCGGGCATCCTGTCGTGTGGGAGAATGTCGGAGGCCAGGGGTTGGGCGTTTGGAGCGGAGGCGGAGATGGGCGTGAATCGCATCGGGAATCGGGCACTTTTTTTGGCGGCGGGCGTCGTCGGGGTCATGGCGACGGCCAGCGCGCACGCGGACGTGCAGCTGCGGTTCGCCCCTAACACGGGCACGCCGGCGCTGATCCACATGGCGCCGAACCGCACGTTCCGCGTGCCGGTTTACGTCCACAACAACGAGGGCGAGAAGCTGACGAGCGCGAGCGTCAACTTCGACATCACCGGGCCGGCGGGCGGGGACCACTTCACGTACCAATCGCGCCTGCTGAACTGGACCGACTCTGACGGGAGCCACACCAGTGTGTTCCCCGACGTGGCCGTGACGACGCCGCCGAGCGGCGGGACGCTGCCGACCACGGAGTCCATGCCCAAGAACCAGAATTTCCTGGCGACGACCGCGGCGAATCCGGCCGACAATGACCTCCCGTTCGAGTTGAACAACGGGATCCACCCGTTCGCACAGTTCACGTTCAACGTGCTGGCCACGGCCCCGAACGGCGTCTACACCCTGACGACGTACGACGACGACACGTTCAGTTGGAACGCCGGCAAGCCGGGTTACACCGACTTCCCGTACGACGCGGTCGCGACGGTCACGGTCGTCGTCCCCGAACCTGGCGCGGTCGGCCTGGTCGCCGCGGCGGCGGTCGCGGGCCTCGCAGGACGGCGGCGCATGCGTCGCGCGTGAGTTGGTC
>DASPKW010000444.1:0-12789 GCA_035627895.1 Tepidisphaeraceae bacterium
GCGACGGGATATGTCGTCCGGCGGTTCAATCCCGACGGCTCGATCCAGGACTACGAACTGGAGAGCGCCGCCGCCCGGTCGTTCGACGTCGGCGGCCTGTCCGCCGCACTCCGCTACGGCTTCCAAGTGCTCGCGCGGGACGCGGGTTTCGCCCTGTCGGTCCCGTCCGCGACCGTGTACGCGTCGCCCGCGGGCGAGCCCACGCGGGGCGAATACGTGGCCAGTTCGGTCCGCGCGAGGGCCGTGGCGATCGACGCGATCCGCGTGACGTGGTCGCCGCCCACGGACTTCGACCCGGTGGCCGTCGCCGGGTGGGACGTGCTCCGCGCCACGTCCGCGGGCGGCCCGTTCGCGTCCATTTTGCCGGACAACCAGATCGTCGATGCGCTCGACGTGGGATACGAGGACGAGGGCGTCGCGCCGGGTCAGCAGTACTGGTACAAGGTCGTGGCGGTCGACGACCAGGGCGTCCAGTACACGCCGTCCGCGGCCGTGGAGGCCCGGGCGGGGGTGCCTGCGGCGCCGACCGGCCTGGTCGCCGGCTATGCCGGGGCGTACGCGGAAGGAGACCGGCTCGTCAAGCGGGTCGGCCTCCGGTGGAGCGCGGTGCCCTCGGGCGTCGCGTTGCTCGGGTACGACGTCTACCGCGGCACGACCCCGGACTTCTCGCTATCCCCGACCAACCTGATCGGGACGTCGGCGACCGCGCGGTACACGGACGACATCGACGTGACCGGCCAGCCGACCGGGCACACGTACTACTACGCGGTGCGCGCAGTCTACGCGGGCTACGACGGCGCCGAGACGTCGTCCGCCCCGTCCGCGCGCGTCGCGGTGCCGACCGGCGCAGACCCGATGACCAAGCCGGCGGCACCCTCCAACCTCGCCGCCGTCGAGGTCACGTCCGCGCGCGTCACGCTCGCCTGGACCGACCAGGCGCTGGACGAGGCCGGGTTCGACGTCTTCCGGCGGGAACACGACGCGCTGGCCCCGCAGCCGTGGGGCACGCCGATCGGCCGCCTGACCGCCGACGCCACCACGTTTGTTGACGAGACCGTCGACGCGGGCGTTGCCTATGAGTACGAGGTGCGCCCGCACAATAAGGCCGGGCGCCGCGGCGACATCGGCGGAACCGGCGATGCGGTCCCGTCGGTCGTCGTGACCGTGTCGGCCTCGCCGGCGGCACCGCCGGCCGCGCCGACCGGACTGTCGTTCTCAAGCCGCACGACCGACCGGATCGCGCTTACGTGGACGGGCCCGGCCGGGTCCCCCGCGGCGACCGGTTACCATGTGTACCGCAAGACGGCCGAGGGCGGTTTCGTCCGCCTGACGGCCAACCCGATCGCGGCCACCACGCTGACCGACGGGGGACTGCGCGCCGGGACGACGTACACATATCGCGTCGTCGCCCTGTCGGCCGGTGGCGGCCGCTCCCAAGCGCTGCAGGGGGACCTGGCGACCTTGACCGCGCCCGACGTCCGTCCATCGGTGCGCATCGTCTCGCCCGGCGACTTCTCCGGGATCCAGTTGGACCCGCTCCGCGGGAACACGGTCGATACGCGGATCCGCAAAGTCACCACGGTCGCCGTCATCGTCGACGACCCGAACTTCCTGGGCAACGGCGATCCGGCCGATGCCGCGCGGTCACCCAGGTGGGAACTGCGCCTCGTCCGGCTCGGGACGGACGGCAGCGCGGCGCCAGGCCAGGGGGAGGGCGTCCTGCTGGCCGCCGGACACGGGAGTGTCGGCTCGCCGGCTGGCGCCACGGGCGGTAGCGTCTACCAACTCGACCCGTCGCAGTTCCCGGACGGCCAGTACCGACTGTCCCTGCGGGCCCGGGACGAGAAGGGGGCCGGCGCGCCCGCCGCCGTCACGGTCAGCCTGTTCAGCAACAACAAGTTCGGCAACCTCGTGTTGCCCACGACCGACCTCCAGTTCGACATCCCCGGCCGGTCGCCCCTGGTCGTGCGCCGCGTGTACGACTCCAGCCGCGCCAACGAGCGCCTCGACTTCGGCTACGGGTGGCGTCTGGAGGCGACCCAGTCGCTCGTCCAGACGACCGCCCGCCGCGACGCGAGCACCGGCGGGTCGGTGTTCCGCGAGGGCGACCTGGTGTACGTCGACGTGCCCGGCCAGGGCCGGCACGTGTTCCAGTTCCTGCCCGTGCCGAACAACTACGGCGCGACGAACCCCAGTCCCTACTTCGGGTACACCAACTACTGGGCACAGTTCGTCGCGGTCGACGGCAGCAACGCGACGCTGTCCGTTCCCGGCGACATCAACGCGCCCGAGTCGGCCCGGCTCGACCTGATTCGCAACCCGGACGGCGGGGGCTACGTCGCCCTCGGGCTCGACCTAAAGTCGTCCGGCACGTACGACCCCGCCTCGATCAAGTTCGGCAACGAATACGTCGTCAAGTCGGCCGACGGGACGCGCCACTCGATCCGCGCCTCGACCGGGCGGCTCCAGCGCAGCACGGACGCGAACGGTAACGTCACAACGGGCGGCGTCGACGCGGGGACGTTCAGCGTCGAATTCGACCGCCTCGCCTGGACGAACGGGGCGGCCGCCGGCTTGATCGGCGCCGTTCGCATCGTCGACAAGGCCGGCAACCAGGTCGGCGAGCAGTTCAACTATGCGTACGACGAAGTCAAGGGGAACCTGATCAGCACCACGTACGACGGCCGAACCACGCGGTATCGGTACGCCGACCCGGCCGCCGGCCGCGAGCACTTCCTGACCTCCGTCGTCGACCCGCGGAACGTGGTCATGCTGCGCGCCGCTTACGACGACGCGGGCCGCCTCGCCTCGCTGACCGACGCGACCGGCAAGGCGGTGTCGGTGGGGACCACCACGTCAGACGGGGCGACGGGTGGCGAGGCCGTCGTCGACCCGACCGCCGACGCCAACCAGACCGAGAACATTTACGACGACCACGGCAACGTTATTCGCCAGATCCGCACGGTGCGCTCCGGCGGCGTGCTGACCGGCTACCACGTCACGGTCTTCGCGTACGACTACCACGCGGGCGACCTGACGAGCGAACTGTCCGAACTGTTCGATGCGGACGCCCTGTCGGCCGCCCGGAGCCAGCAGAACGCGCTCGTTGCCATGCGCGAGTACGCCCCGTTTACGGTCCCCGCCGCCGACCGCGACCAGCGCTACACCCGCGCCCCGGGGCGGGTTCAGCGGGAAACCACCTTCCACGGCGCGAACGGCGGTCTGGCCGCCAAACTCCCCCACAAGCAGATCGAGCAGCCGGACGACAACACGCGGCGGGTCACGACCTTCTCCGAGTACTCGCCCTTGGGCAAGCCGGGCAGGGTCACGTCGGAACTGTTCAAGACGGTCCCGGACGGCGATGATGAGGACGCGCTGCCGGACTGGGTCGCCGTCACGACCATGATCGCCCGGTCTCTGTACGACACCTCCGGAAACCTCCGGTTCCAGATCGACGAGGACGGCGCGGGGACCGAGTACATCTACACCCTGAACCAGCCGGGTCTCCCGAACGGGCTGCTGACACATACCTACCGCGTGACCGGGCTCCCCAAAGCCGACGAAGCTCTCACCGGCATTCCGGCGGTGAACACCTACACCCGAGTTCGGCTCTCGGCCACCGCGTACTTCACGACCACGAACGCCACGACCGGCGCGTTCGCCGGTCAGGTGCACTGGACGGAAGGTGCCGAGAACAGCCGCACGACGTTCTACTGGTACGACGACCGCGGCCGCGTCATCCGCACGTACTTCGCGGCGGAGGAGGGGGGCCAGGACGTCTGGGTGTCCAGCGAAACCCTCTACGACGGCGAACGCATCAGGGATACTTTCGAGCAGTGGTACGTCGACGACGGCGACCACGTGCTCGACCTCGCCGACCAAGGCGGCGACTCGGCCATATTCACCAGCAGCACGCCTCCCCATTCCACGACCACTTTTTACGACGCGCTCGGCCGGGTCAAGGAGGTGTCCTCCTTCGAAGGGACGACGACCAACACGTACGACATCGACGGCAACCTGATCCAGGTCGCTCACCCTGACGGTACCTACACCCGCACCGTCTACGACGACATGGGCCGCGTCGTCTGGCAGACCGACCGGTTCCGCTCCATCCTTAGCAGCCGCCCCGCCGGCCTGACCAACGCCACGCGAACCCTCTACGACGCGCTCGGCCGCGCCGTCCGCACCGAGCGCTACACGAACGTCCACGTCGACTTTGTCGCCGAAGACCGTCCGGTCGCGGTCGATGGGGGGACGGTGTCGGATCTGATGAGGACGAAGCTCGGGTCGGTCGCCGCGCTGGCGGCCGAACTGAACCAGGAACACCTCGACCCGGACCCCCCGCTCGTCCTCCCGCCCACGGTCCTCCTCGCCGCCGAGGAGACCGTTTACGACGGCGCTGGCCGGGTCGTCGAGACGGCCCGCCTCCTCGGCACCGCGACCCACCCGTACCTCCGCGCCGGCACCGTCTACGACGACGCCGGGCGCGTCCTGCACGCCGGCGTCCTGCGCATCACCGCGCCGGCCGCCGCGGCGCGCGGGTTCGTCTTTACGACCGGCGACTTCGAGTCGTTCACGACCTACGCGCCCGACCGCGCCGGCGGCGTCACGCCCGGCTCGGGCATCGTCAACCGCGTCACGACCGGCCAGGTCAACAACGCCGGCGGCCGGGTCAATGAGACCCGCACGGACGCCCGCGGCCGCGCGTGGCGCACCTACTTCGACGACGACACCAACCCGCTCGACTCGACCGACGACCGCAGCTTCACCGAGGTGCTGTACGGCGTCGGCGATCAGGAGCACGGCACGTACGCGCTCCCGCCCCGCCAAGACGGTGAGGAGGCGTCCGTGCCCGCCGGCGGCCGGCACGAGGTGCGCCTCGCTCAGCGCCGCCCGGGCGAGACCCCGGCCGTCACCCACTACGTCTACGACGCCTTGGGCCGCCTGACCGACGTCTGGCTCCCGCCCGTCGACGACGCGTCCACGACCCCCACGACCCCGGTCGCCCCGCACTGGCATTACGTTTACGACGCCGACGGCAACCAGACCGAGCAGACCGACCCCAACGGCCACACGACCGAGTTCGGTTACGACTCGCGCGGCCGCCGCGTTTCCCGCACGCTCCCTGGCAACCAGACCGAGACCTGGCAGTACGACTTCCGCGGCCGCCTCCGCGTCCACGTCGATTTCAAGGGCCAGGCCACTTTCTACGACTTCGACGACACGGCCCGCGGCCGCCTGCGGGGCGAGTACCGGTACGCCACCGCCGGCGCCGTTCCCGCCACCGGAGATCCGGCGTCCGTCCCCTGGGACGAGCGGAGCATGTACGAGTACGACGACGACGGCGCCGGCCTGGGCCGGATCGTCAAGGTCACCACGTGGGACCGCCACCCCGTGTCCGGCGACCCCCGCAAGGTCCAGTGGGAACAGACCGCGTTCGACCCGATCACCGGTAACGTCGTCCGCGAGACGGTCCGCCGCCCCGGCGCCGACCCGAACCTCCCCGACACCCTATCCGACGTCCGCCACGTCTACGACGCCGGCACCGGCCTGCTCGTCGAGACCTCGACCTTCGTGACCGACGGCAATGCTGTGGAGACAATCAGCTCTCGCACCCTCTACGGCTACGACCGCCAGGGCCGGCTGGCCAGCGTCACCTCGGCCAAGGTCGCCGGCCAGACCCCGGCCGCCCCGGCCGTCCGCCGCGCCCGCTACGGCCCGGCCGGGCAGATCGCCGCCGGCGCCGCCGGCAACGCGCTGCCGACCACGACGTACCAGTACGACCCCGCGGGCAACCTGTGGAAGGTCAACCTGCCGAACGGGGTCGTGACCACGTACGCGTACGACCGGGTCGGCCGGTTGACCGGCGTCGTGACGGTCGACATGGAAGGCGATAAGCTGTTCGAGCAGAACTACGAGTTGGAGAGCGACGGCCAGCGCGACCTCGTAGTCGAGAAACGGTACGACGGCGCGAACGCCACGCCGTTCAGCACGGTCACGGTCGACTGGGCGTACGACGCGGCCGGCCGGCTGACCGGCGAGACGCGCGACGGCGGGACGACCATGACCGCAAGCACTCCCAACAACGCCGGCGATTATGTCGACACGTACGGCTACGACCTGAACGGCAACCGCCGGACCAAGTCGCACGTGTTCCACACCGGGTCGGCCGTGCAGACCGACCGGACCGCGTACGCGTACGACACGGCCGGCAACGACCGCCTCGTCGCCGAGGGGCCAGACGTCGAACCCGACGGCATCCCCGACGTCGCGACCCGGACGACCTACGCGTACGACGCCAACGGCTCGACGACGAGCAAGACGACCGGCTCCGACGTTACGAAGTACCTCTACGACCTGCGGAACAAGCTGGTTGGCCTCAGCGCGAACGACGACACAGATGCCACCGACTCGGGCGACACGCAATACGTCTACGACGCGTCCGGCAACCGCATCGAGCGGGTCGAGCACGGCGCCAGTAGCGACACGACGACGATCTTCGTCAACGACACTGCCAATCCGATCGGGCACGCTCAGGTCGTCGAAGAACGCTCATCCGCGACCGCTGCAACGCCGACGGTGACGTACGTCGTCGGCGGCGATGTCCTCGGTCAGGCGCGGGCCGCGACCGCAATCAGCGGGGCCGCCCCGGCTCTCGAATACCTGCTCTACGACGGGCACGGGAGCACGCGCGGGCTCCTGAGTGCCGCCGGCGCCATCGCGACCGGGGTAGCCGCAAGCGACCAGGTCTACGACTACGACGCGTTTGGCATCGCCCTATCGTCCAACCCTGCGAGCGTCCTGACAACGCTTCTGTACAGCGGAGAGCAGTTGGATAGCGGACTGGGAATGCAGTACCTGAGGTCTCGATTCTACAATCAGGCCGTCGGGCGTTTCTTCAGCTTTGATAGTTTCCAAGCGAATCCACAAGATCCGTCCAAATTGCATAAATATGCATATGTTGCCAATGATCCGATCGGAATGATTGATCCAAGTGGATACGTTGGTATTGTTGATACCCTCGTTACAAAGGCGTTGCGAACGATCTTTGTGGTCGGTCCAATCGTCGCAGGGGCCAATTACTTTGTTCGCAAATTGCTTGCGCCTAGCAAGCTCAATACGCCGGTAGCTCGTATTACGGCTCCGCCCGCATGGGCGACTGCTACGTCGCAGATGTCCAACGCGGACGCAGACTTGGCAGATTCGGTAGATCCATTGGTGAATTGCCAAGATTGGGCACTCAATGCGTCAATCAACTTCGGCTTTCCATACGTTTCGTGGCCAACCGCAGCAATGGGTAGGAATGGTTGGAAGTCTGTGATAGGTGATCCAGCGCAGTTCGGAGCTGGTCTTGACGCGTATTTTACAGGTTCTGGGACGGGATACCGTGTGAACTTGGGACACACGCCTCCACCTGGGTGGCATAATATTGCAGTCTATTCGCGGTACAACTTCTACAAAGACAGTAACAGCGACAGCGCGTTTTTTGACCGTGGAACTTACGACTTCCACTACGCTACGCAGGATTCAGTAGGGGAATGGACCAGCAAGGAAAATACCGACCCAGTTCGGTATATACCGGGCCCGCATCATCTGGACAGAAATGAGTGGTGGGGATGGAGCACCTTGGTCGGTCTTTGGTGTGTAAAGGGTCCGCCTCGTACTCATATTCCCAATCTGTTGCTTGAGAAGTGACCATTGTGAAGGGTCTCATGAAGACATTTAGACGGCCAGTATCCGCAGTCTTGCGCCATGGAGTCGGAATCGTTATTGTTTGCGCTGTATTGGCGGGACTGGCCAAACTGTTTTCGCCTACAAGCACGTTGGAATGGGAACGTCGAACCCGCATTGAGCGTTGCGAGTCTAGCCTAGGCAAGCTCTTTGCGTCGCTCGATCGCTACCGATCGCTAAACGGACACTGGCCTGCAAGTCTTTCAGACCTTGTTCGAGATGGGCTAATCTCAGAAGATGGTATCCAATGTCCACTTGCGGATCCCAATGTGATCATGTCAAGTCGAGATTACATCTACCGGTTCCCAAGCTCAAACAATGTGCTTTCCGAGCCGATGGTTATCGACCCCGTCGGTTGTCACCACGGTGCCGTTAGGCATGTGCTGTTCTCGAATGGGCGCATTGAGAGATTGAGCGGCGAGCAGGCTGCCACAATATGGAAGGGCGATCGCTGATCGCCACGCGTACTCTCCGTGGGCTGCTGACCGAAACATCCCCACGTGTCACAACTTCTAGGGGTCGAGCCTCGCGTCGCCCGTACGATTCACGACAAAGATTGATTCGTCTGACTGGCCAGTGTATGCACTGCTATGGTTCCCGGCCAAGCGCCTAACGCTCGGCCGTCACGCACGCCCAACGAGGCGACTGGCTCGATCGCCGCGACTAGCGCACCGCCGAAGACCGCGTACGGGTAGGACCGGGCCGGCAACCCGACGCGGTCGGGCGAGGTCGGCTTCCACGTCAATCGGCAAGGACTTGCCAAGCCGGTGGGCTCAAATCTAGTCGACCGTGCTGAGGGCGCGGCCAGCGTGTGAGTTAGTCAAAGTCCGCGATCCGCTAGTCGATCTGCTCCGCGAGCGGAACCGTAATACCGGCTCAGGCTCAGGACCGCGGGTGCCGGGTTGGGCCGGATCGTCAAAGTCACCACGTGGGACCACTCGGGCTCTGGCGGCGCAGCGCGAGAAATCCTGTGGGAAAGAAACGTCGTGCGACCCCACGGGCAACGCCGTCCGCGAGACGGTCCGCCGACCCGAACCTGCCCGACACGCTATCCAACGTCCGGCACGTCTATAACGCCGACGCCGGCCCGCTCGTCGAGACCTCGACGTTCGTGACCAACTGCGTCGAGACCAGCAGCCGCACCCTCTACGGCTTCGACCACCCGGCCCGCCTGTCCCGGTTTCAACAGGCCTTCGCGCTCGGCGCGATAGAATGCTCGCATTGCAGAATTCATTTGCGGGATGACTTCTCCACCGACGTGGATAACTTCCCCTGCAATTGCTGAAAATGCGCTACACTTCAGGAAGGAGAGTCCGTCCTGGACTCGCCGCTCTTTGACACCCTTCCAGGAGGTACGCGCATGGCCGCCCCACCGAATCCAGCAGTTCTCGTCTGCCACCGCGGCGCCCGCGAAGTGACACGCGTCGAATTGTCGCGCGTCGGGTGCCCACCGCCGCAAGGCCGGTGGCGGCCCGTCCCGCACGCCCAGGTCCTCGGCTATGCCGAGCAGGCCCTGACCGCGGCCGGGTACGCCCTCGAGAAGGAGAGCCTCGCGCTCTCGAAAGACAACGCTCGGTTCTTCGGCACCCTCACGCTCCGCACCCCGGTCGCCCACGGCGTCAACCTCGCCGTCGGCCTCCGCAGCTCGACCGACAAGTCGATCAGCCTCCAGTGGTGCTGCGGCTCCCGCGTGTTCGTCTGCGACAACCTCGCGTTCAGCGCGCAGACGGTCGTCGCCCGCAAGCACACGACGTACGGCATCGACCGGTACCAGGAGGCGATCTGCAAGGTGGTGGGTGAGCTCACCGACTACCGCGAGTACGAGGCGTTCCGCGTCCGCCAGATGCGGGCCCGCCCAGTCACCGACGAGCAAGCCGAGTCCGTGCTCTGTAGAGCCTTCGAGCTCGGCATCATCGGCCCCGCCGCACTGCCGGTCGCGATCCGCGAGTGGCGCACGCCCAGCTTCCCCGAGTTCGCCGAAGAAGGGCAGACCGCCTGGCGCCTGTACAACGCGCTGACGTTCGCCCTCGGCAAGCGGGCCAAGACCAACCCGCAGGCCCACGCCCACGCGACGATCCGCCTCGGCTCGCTCGTCCTGCCCGACACGTCCCGCCCAGCCCTCCCGTCGTCCGAAGCCGCCACTGTCTGACCCAGACAGCCGCGCGACTCTCGGTTCTCCCGTCACACCAACCCATCTACCCGAAAGGAGCCTGAAAATGGCCCGAAGGATTCCGCATGCGCCGGCCGAACAGCAGTTGCCGATCAAGCCACCCGAACCGGCGCCCTCGCCGCAAAACGGTCAAGCGACCAACGGCGACGGCGCCACGAAGGGCACGCCGCCCGTCTGGAAGAAGCGTCTGTTCAGCAACGGATCGTGGGTCGAGTGCGCCGTGTTCCGCACGGAGGTCGAGCGCGGCCAGTCGTCGTTCGCCGCGTTCGATGTCGTGCTCGACCGGTCGTACCGCGACGGGGAAGGGAAGTGGCACACCAGCCAGTCCCTTCGCCGAGACGACCTGCTCGTCGCCGCGCACGTGCTGCAGCGCGCGTACGCCTGGATCTCCGAACAGGAGAAGTCCTGACCGTTCCCGGTCACGAAAACGCCCCCTCATTTCGATGAGGGGGTTTTCTACGTCGCTGACGCCGAACGGGTTGGCGATCAGAAGAAGGGCCCAGGGTCAGCCGGAACGATACCGCGTGTAGGCAAGGGCGCCGTCACTGGGCCGCGATCGAGGCTCAGTTCGGCGTGAGCGCAGCCGGTTTGCTTTGAAGCAGGAACGAATGGCGCTCCCGAGTGAGAATTGTGCGAAAGCGGCGCTGGGATCAATGGGGGCGTGATACACGATGCGTCTTGGCGTGCGTGACACGCCAGTTGTATGGTGAACCGAAGACTCGGAGAGGGCGCAAAATGGAAGAGTCACTAGAAGACACGATCAAAGCCGTCTTTCAATCGATCGCCGAACTGCAGGGACGCCAGCACGAACTCCAGCGGCAGCTCTGCGACATTATCGCGGTGCTCGGCGCAACGGTGCCGCCTCGCCACGCGCGGGTGGACCGCGCTCCCCAGTGGCTGGCTGATCGCGACGGTTATCCTGTGCCGTGACTGCCGGCCGGCGGCGCCGGGAGACGGCCGAGCACGTGATCGCCAACGCAGCGTACTATAGCGACGCGACCCGCCGCGAAATCCGCCGACTGTAGGCGAAGTGCTAAGCCTTGCGGAACCCAACGCGCACGCGGCGAAGCGGTACGACCGGCGGCCGTATACGCATCCATCATCGATTTCAGGTCATCATCCGACGCCGTCTCCTCAACTTATGGGGGTTGCCTGTCGCTCGCCAGACTGCTACTCAAACCTTTCCGGCAACCGGAATCGGGCCAGCGGCTTCAAGCCGTCGACCAGCGCGATCTGGCCATCCAGAAAGACGTCATCCAATGGATTCCCGGTGCGCTCGCAACTAGCCCAAACCGCACTCCCCCTATCTCGCCGAATGAGCAACCGGTTCCCAATAATCCACAAGCTGTCGACGTCCTGCAGCGTACCGAGCGGTGATGATCCGGGATCCCCCCCCGGATCAGCCAAGATCCCGAACTTGCCACCACGCTCAGGCATCGCGCGCGCGACCCCGTCGATGAAGTCGCCTAAATCCCAATCGTCCAGCGCATCCCACGGCGGACGCCCCGCCATCAACCCCGCCAAGCCGGCCTGAGCAATCAGCACCGTCCCCGGAATCGTTCGAAGCGCGTCGGCGTCGGCAGGGAACAGATGGTCGAACAACTTAGCGCAGTAGCCCTCCCAGTGAGTGGCCGCGGCATGATCGCCGACATCCAGCGCTGCCAGCAGGGATCGCACCGCGCGGCGTCTCGAATCGTCTGGCACCATCCACAACGGAAGCTCGCCGCCGACGTGCACCCAAGTCGCCCCACTCGAAAGTGCCTGAATCGCACGCCGACCGAGTTCCTGCATAGACTTTTCACTTGGCGGCCAGAACACGCACGCCTCGAGCTGGGAGAGCACCGGGTGTCCTGTCCGCCGCCGCCACAGGTGATCCCAGACTTCCGTGGTCGACGTGCCAGTCAAATTCGCGACGAAGGGTACGAACTCTTCGGCCGTGTCCGGGCGCCAACTACTCTGCCCACCCCACAGCCGGGTCAATTGCATCCGGGGCCACAACACCCCTGTAGCTTCTCTGATCCCGCGGATCGTCAGCCCGAAGCGCTGGTAGACCCCACGAAAAAATCTACTCACGCTGCTCGGATCAGGAAACATGGGGCGGCTCCAATGGCTGGTTCCTGAGGCGTATGATGGCCGCGACGCGCGCCCCATAACCCCACCTCGGGCGCGAGCTGCTTCTAACGAGGTCAAGCCTGGCAGGCGCGGTGCGCAGATGGTCAATCCTGAAGCCTGCCGTCCTGGTCGGACGGGGGGCGCAAAAGCGCCAGCTCGGCCAGCAGCCTGTCGAGCAGATCGGTGAAATCGATCGTGCACCCATCGTCCGCGCGCTGCAGGATCTCACGAATCGCTTGGCGGATTCGCTGCAGGTCGGATGGGGGAAGGGGGAAGCCAGTTGCGAGCATCGGTGACCTCCTGTAGAGACCGGTGACTCGCGTGTAAGATTTGACCCCGTCTATCGTTATGTAATGGTAGTGACCATGTCCTTCGGGGTTGCGTCTGTCCACGCGCCCCACACCGGGGCCGGCCGTTTTTGCACAACGGTTCGGCCCCTTTTCGCGCGAAGCGCGACTGCGGGACGTGTAGCATAAAGAATGGTTAATCAAGCGGCAAGAACGTAATTACAAAAATTACCGTTGTAATATTCGATGATCATCTACGGCGACGTATTTCCTTTTTGCCTCCGCGTGTTTACAGTGGGGCAGTTATGCGCAAGCGGACAGAAGGCAGTCTTGCGGCCAAGTGGCAGTGGAAGGACCTCGTGCGCAAGAAATGCACTGGGATTTCTTCTGAAGCGCTCGCCAAAACGACTAGCGCCTATCTGCGGCCTCTCGGCGTTCAGGCCACTATTTCCAACGCAATGATCGCCCACTTTCGGTCAATCCCCCACG
>DASPKW010000445.1:0-20438 GCA_035627895.1 Tepidisphaeraceae bacterium
CGTCGATCAGCGGCGTGCTGGCGATCCCCCACTTCTTGTTCGCCCCGCCCGTCTCGCTCAGCACGTCCAGCCGCCAGATCTGCTTCCCGTCGCTCGTCTGCCGGGCGATCAGTTCGCCGTTCCCGCCGTACGTGTAGACGCGGTCGCCCTCGACGACCGGCGTGCACCGCGATCCCGGAAAGTCGCCCGGGTTCGAAAACGCGTTCGGGTACGACTGCTTCCACACCGAGGCGCCCGTGTTCAAGTCCACCGCCTCGAGGAAGTCGCTCCCGTCCTTCATGTAAAAGAAGTAGACCTTCCCGCCCGCGGCGACCGGCGTCGCGTACCCGATCCCCGTCGTGTGCGCCCACACCTTCTTCGGCCCCTCCTCGGGGAACGAATCCGGCAGCGCGTCCGCCGGGAGAATGCCCGACCGATCCGGCCCGCGCCACTGCGCGACGGCCGCAGTGGCGGACGCGGCGTCGGCGGCGAACGCGGGAATCGGACAGGCGAGGATCGCGGCGGCGAACAGGCGGCGGAGGGTCATTGGGCGGGTCTCCATTGTGGGTCGGAAGCCGGTGATTGTTGTGAGGGCGTGGCGGAATCTCAAGTCCGCCCGTGCGAAGCACCCGCTTGCGGGTTAGCGGTCCATCCGCGCCGCCCCCCCTATCCGACCGCCTCGGAAACGACCTACTCCGCCCGCAGCGCCCCCGGCGTCACCCGCCGGGCGAACACCGCCGTCGCGACCAGCAGCGACGCCAGCCCCACGCCCAGCACCAGCCCCAGCGATACGACCACCTCCCGCACGTTCACCACGTGCGCCGACGTCATCACGTTCGGGATCACGCCCGCCAGCGCGCAGACCGTGCCCACCGCCAGTCCCAGCACGAGCAGCCCGGCGTTCTCGAGCAAAACCAACTTCGCCCGCCGGGCCGGGTCGAACCCGAGCACCGACAACAGCGTCAGCTCCGCCCGGCGCTCGAACAAGTTGCGCACCATCACGACCGCCAGCCCGACCGTCCCGAGCATCAGGCCCAGTGCCCCCAGCGCGCGGAACGTCGAGATGTACGTGTTGGCGACCTCGTGGTACGCCGCCAGCCGCGCCGCCGTCGTCTGGATCGTCGCCGAGTAGTCGGTCTTCTCGAGCTCGCCGACGTCGTTGAGCGTCTCGTTGAGCAGGTCCGTCACCGCCGGCACGTCCGCCGGCGCCGCCTCCACCATCACCGTCGAATACCCCGCCTGAGCCGGGAACAGGCGGAGGAAGTTCGCCTCGCCCATGAGCATTTCCGACTGAAACACGCTGCCCGCGAGCGTCGCGACCAGCTTGAGCTTCTGCGCCCGGCCGAGCGAATCCGTCAGCGGGATCGTCTGCCCGAGCTTCACCTTCATGATGTACTTGGCCGTCTCGTCGTCGAGAAGGACGGGGATCGCGCCGTCGGGCTGCGGCTGGACGAGCAGGCCCCACGGGTTGGCGACGTCCGTCTCCGTGCTGGCGAACGTGAAGCGGTTCTGCGCCCCCATCGCCGGCGGGATCGCCAGAACCGTCGGGCTGTCCGGCCGCGTGATGTTCAGGCACGACACGTCCTGACCGGTCCACGTCCGGAGCATCGCGAACTTCGCCTTCGCCCACCGCGGGTCCGCCGCCGCCTCCTGCCGCATGAGTAGCTTCCGGCCCTCGAGCGTCCCCAGGTCCGCCAGCAGCGGGATGTCCGTCTTCACGATCAGCGTGTACCCGCCCGCCCCGGACTTCGGGTCGTGCGTGTCCGCCGGCGTCCCCGACTGCATCGACGACACCGTGACCAGCGCGAACGACGCCAGCGCGATCAGCGCCACGCACAACAGCGACCGCGCGCGGTTGCGGGTCGCGTTGCGAGCCGAGAGCGAGGCGAGGGAGAGGGACGGGGCGGTGGGATGATCGGTCGATCGAGAATCGGGACGAAGGCGGGCGAACGTGATCGCCAGAGCCGCGATCAGCAGCAAACTGCCGCCGCCGAGGTACGCGGCGGCCGGGCCCAGCGCCCGCAAAGCCCCCGCCGCGAAGAGGGCGACCGCGCCGAGGAAGGCGATAACCGCGATCAGCAGCGACGTGGTCGGCCGACCCGCCAGCCGCGCCGCCGGTGCGCCCAAGGCTCCGGCCAGCAGCGCCGACGGGTTCACCTTCGACACCCGCCGGGTCGCCCAGACGATCGCCAGCAGCGCGACGACGACCGCCCCCGCGAACCCGATCACCAGCGTGACCGGGTTGACGTGCAGCCGAAGCGCCGTCGTCCCGATCGCCCCGACCCACCACGTCCGCAGCCCGTGGACGATCAGCGCCGTGTACCCGACCGCCCCGATGAGACCCACGATCGCCCCGATGACCGCCAGCAGCAGCCCCTCGCGCAAACACAGCCCGCGCAACTGCCCCGACGAAAACCCCGCCGCCGCCAGCAGCCCCAGTTGCCGGCTGCGCTGCTCGACCGACAACCGGAACAACATCGCCACCAGCATCACCGCCGCCGCGAGCAGGAAGAAGCTGAACGCGCCGAACAGCTCGGAAAAGTCCGTCCCGCCCGCCGCGGCCGACAGTTGATCTGCCCGCACCGCCCGAAACGCCAGCCCCGCGCTCGCCGGGTCGATCCGCCGCACCAATTCGTCGACAAACTCTTTCGCCTTGTCCGTCGGCAAGCGCAACGACGTGACGTCGCCGAACGCCGGGTTCTGACCCGGCGCTTCAGTCCCCCAGAGCTTACGAGCCGTGTTCAAACTGACGAACAACTTCGGGGACCCCTTGTACTTGCCCCAGTACGCGTCATCGTCCTTTGTGACCAGCTTCTTATCGATGTTCAGCCCCTGCGGCGGCCGCCAGTCCGAGAACGACTCCGCGTCGGACAGCCCCTTGTACGTCGGCGTCAGCGACGGGTCCGCCCCGAGCCCCGTCATCTCGATCACATCGGCCACCTCGAACGTCAGCCCGACGCCGTCCCGATCCGATCGAACCTCCGCCAGCTCGCCCGTCGACTGCCGCAGGTAATAGTCCAGCCGCAGCTTCGCGCCCTTGGCGACGCCCAGTTGCTCCGCCGTCCACCGGTTCAGCACGACCTGATCGTCCCGCAACGCCTTCCCGTCAATCCGATCGATCCCCGCGGCGATCGCGTAGTGGATCTGCGGCCGCGGCGCCTTCGCCGCGCTCGCCCCCGCGGGCGGCGCGACGCTCACCACCTTGTTCACCAGGTACACGCTGACCTTCTGCAGCGCGACGCCCCGCTCCTTCGCCAGCGCCTCGGCCGCGTCCACGACCCGCGGCGGCACGTACGTCGACCTCGACGTCAGCGCCACCTGCGACTTGTCGCTGCTCGGCACGAGCTCCAACGCATAGTCCGCCGGCTCAGCCACCTTGCGGATGATCGCGTTCAGCGCCTCCGCGTCCGCCGCCGTCGTGTGGCCCGCCTTCGCCTGCACGAGGAACAAGTTCGCCTGCTCGCCCGCGTCCCACGTCTCCTGCAAATCCGGGTACGACAGCCACGCCGTCGCCCCCGACCGCTGCCCGCCCGCCAAATCGAACAAGTCGCGGAACGAGTCCCGCTCCGCGACGACGGCATTGCCGGCCGACATCGACGTGATCGTCTCGTTCCGCCCCCGTTTGGCCAGCGCCGAATCCTTCGGCGTCTCGTCCGGCGCCGGAATCGTGAACCGCAGCGCCGCCGGCGCCGGCTGACCCGCCTTGAGCCCCCCGAGCTTGAGCGACTTCGCCAGCGCCGGGTTCAGCCACGCCGAATCCTTCGCGGATGGGTACTTGTCCCGCAGCGCGATCATCTGCACGCCCGCCGCCTTCACCGGCGGCCGCGCGTCCTCCACCGCCACCGACCCGCGCACCAGCACCCCCGGCGTCACGAACTCGAACCGCGCCGCGAACTCCGGATCCGCCCGAAGCGCGTCCACGAGCGACTCCGACTTCCCCCCGTGCGACCGCCGCTCCACCGGCGCCATCGACACCATCCGCGGCGTTACCATCACGTGGTCCACCCACTCCAGCCGCCGGTTCGCCAGCTCCGTCAAACTCGCGCGCACGCTGTCCCCCACCAGCAGCGCCCCGGCCAACACCGCCGTCGCCACCGCCGCCCCGGCGATCACGGCAAGATTCGCCCCGCGGAAGTGGCGGAGATTGCGGAGGAGCAGTTTGGTCTTGGTGAGCATCCTGATTCGGCCGCCGGTTGAGTGAACCACAGAGGGCACGGAGAGGTCAGATCACGTTAGGAAAGTAGAGCGGCGTGTCGACCGTCATCCTGAGGTACTCCGAAGGATCTGGCCGGGAACCAAAGGGCCCGCTCGACTTTGGCGGCGAGTCCTCGATCACCGATCGCCAACGTCGAACAGGCCTCGCGTTTCGGGGCCAGATCCCTCGGAGTACCTCGGGATGACAGGTGGGACGGGTTGAACGAGGAACACCGGTATTCATCCTTCATCCTCCCCTCACCCTTCCACCATTTCCCCGTCCGCCATCCGCACCCGCCTCCCGAACCGCTCCGCCAGCGCCGAACTGTGCGTCACCGCGATCAAAATCGTCTCCCGACTCACCGCCATCAGCAAATCCGCGATCGCGTCCGCCGTCTTCGAATCCAGATTCCCCGTCGGCTCGTCCGCGAGCAGCAGCGCCGGCTCGTTCATCAGCGCCCGCGCGATCGCCACGCGCTGCCGCTCCCCGCCCGACAGCTCGGCCGGCAAGTGCGTCGCCCGCGCACTCAGCCCCACGCGCTCCAACAGTTCCTTCGCCCGCGCCCCGTCCGCCGCCGTCGTCTTCCCCAGCGCCAGCCGCGGCAGCAGCACGTTCTCCATCGCCGTGCACTGCGGCAGCAAATGATGATCCTGAAACACGAACCCGATCGACCGACTACGGAACGCCGCGAGGTCTTTTGGCGAAAGCGCGAACGGATCCACCCCCGCCAGCCGCACCGTCCCCGCCGTCGGCGAATCCAGCGTCCCCAGAATGTTCAGCAGCGTCGACTTCCCCGACCCGCTCGGCCCCACCACCGCCACCCGTTCCCCCGGCGCCACCGCCAGCGCAACCCCGCGCAACACCACCAGCGGCTCCGCCGGCGTCGGGTACGCCTTCGCCAGCCCGCTCACCGACAACGAGCGGTCCGTAACAGTCGACGGCAAACGATCGGCGGCGGCGGTCTGCGTCATGCGGCCGATGATATGCCCCCCCACCCCGCCGAGCCACCCGCGCCCCCGACGCGGGTCAAAACGAAAACCGGCACGCGCGAAATCGCGCGTGCCGGTGTGATGGCGATCAACCCGTCGACCGCGACCCGCTCAGCGAACCGGGCCCTCGACCCCGCCCGTGAACTTCTCATCCTTGGCCGCGTGCCCGGTCAGCACCTGTGCCGAGTACCCGCCGCGCGACTTGAAGTAGATGATCAGGATGATGTAGCACACCAGCATGAAGCCCGGGAAGATCGCCATGTTCCGCAGCGCCTTCTTCGCGCTGCCGGCGGCGGCCGTCGTGATCTCCGCCTGCTTCTCCTTGGGCAGCCCGGCGATTGCCGCGCTCAGCTTGGCGTCGTTCACCGTCTTGTACGGGATGATCTCGTACACCTTCTTCGTCTCGAGGACCTCCTCCTTGAGCGTCCCGTTGACGACCAGCCCCGGGACGCTCTTGGCGGCGTCGGTCGCCGCGATCGCGTCGATCTTCTTGTCCGCCTGCAGCGTCCCGATGTACGGGAACCCGAGCACGCCGACCGCGAGCATGCCGATCCCGCCTAGCGCGTTGAGCGTCAGCGCCCCGCCGCGCGGCGTCTGGTCGGACACCACGCCGAGCATCGTCGGCCAGAAGAACGTCTTGCCGAACGCGTAAAGCGAGGCCGCCGCGAAGATCAGGAACAGCCCCTGCGCGCCCGCCAGGAACGTCAGCCCGACGATCGCCAGCACCGCCGACACCGCCAGCAGGCCGAGCGGGGACAACGAGTGGATGATCGGTCCGGCGACGAACCGGAGCACCATCATGATGAACGACGTGTACACCAGCACCCACCCCGCGTGCCACCCGTGCAACTCCATCTCCATGATGCCCGTGATCCACCCGTCCGTGCCGATCTCCGTCGTCGCCAGCGGCATCATGATGATGATCATGAAGAACATGAACCCGCGGCCCATCGACTTCGTGTACGCCGCGAACCCGGCCACGATCGCCAGCCCGAGCCCGATGAACATCGCGTATTGCAGGGTCGACAGCGGCGTCGTCCCGCCGTTGCTGAAGAAGTCCATCAACTGCAGGACGACCAGGAACCCGACGACCAGCGCGCCCAGGATCCCGAACTCCGCCAGCATCTCACGATAGCTCACGCCCGCCGCCACGCGCTCCTGCACCGGGAACTTCAGCCCGATCAGCATGACCAGGAAGACGATCGCGGGGATCGCGATCAGCCCGAGTTTGATGCTCCACACGTCCTTGTACGCCGTCTGGTCGATCCCGATCGTAATGATCCCTGCCAGCACCAGCCCGCCCGGCCACCCGGCGTGCAGGATGTTTAGCCACTTCGTCTTCTCGCGGTTGAAGATCGTCGCCACGACCGGGTTGATGTACGCCTCAACCGTCCCGTTCGACAGGCCCAGGATCAGCGACCCCCAGTACAGCAGTTGGAACGCGCCCTCCTTGTTCCCCCCCTGCGACACGTAATACGCGCTCACGCCCATCACGGCCCAGATGGCGTACCCGAGGAACGAGATCACCATCGCCGTCTTGTAACCGATCCGGTCGATGACCAGCGAGAACGCGATGATCGACACGGCGAACGGCCAGATCCCGATGCCCGCCAGGCGCCCGACCTGCGCCGGGTCGAGGTTGAACTCCCGCGCCCACGTGGGCAGTAGGAACATGCGGGTGATGAACCCGAACGCCGTCGTGATCAGGGCGATCCAACACCCCCAGAACAGCATCCGGTTCTGCCCCTGGTCGATCTCCCGCGGCCCGCTGTAGTTGACGGTCCCGACGTGCGCTGCCATACGCGTAGCTCCTCTTCTATCTTCCTCGGCCAACCTCAAACGTGACGTGTCCCGACTCGACAACGGCGAATCGAGCGGCGTATCATGCCGATTCCCCCCCTCATTATCAAACTTTCCCCCGTCACATACCCTGCTCCCCGCCGCGGGTTGCCCGCGCCCCCTCCCCGATCAACCCCCGCGCCGTCTCGAACACCCCCCGCAGCATCGCCGGCGTCAGCTTGCCCGTGAACGTGTTCTGCTGGCTCGGGTGATACGCCCCGATCAAAAACCACGGCCCGCCCGCCCCGTTCTTATCGGACCACGCCACCGCCCCGTGCCCGAACGCCGCCCCCCGCGCCACCGGCCGCCCCACCCGCGCCATCAGCCGCACGCTCGCGTCCCACCCGATCTTCCCCAGCGCCATCACCCCGCGCAGGCCCGATAGCGCCGCGGCCGTCTCGTCCAAAAAGCTCCGGCACGCCACGATTTCCTCCGGCGTCGGCTTGTTCCCCGGCGGCGCGCAGTGCGCCGTCGCCGTGATCGCGCAACCCACCAGTTCCGTCCCGTCCCCCGCGTGCGTGCTCGTCGGCGCCGTCGCAAACCCCGTCTCGTACATTGCGCGGAAGAGGAAATCGCCCGACCGATCCCCCGTAAACACCCGCCCCGTCCGATTCCCCCCGTGCGCCGCCGGCGCGAGGCCCACGATCAACAGCCGCGCCGTCGCCGGGTCCGCCGGCCCCCAGTTCGGGATCGGCCGGCCCCAGTACTCCTGGTCGCGAAACGCCGCCCGCTTCACCCGCGCCGTCTCCAGACAGTGCGCCCGCAGCCGCGGACACCGCTCGCACGTCACGATCCGCTCGTTGAGCGCCTCCCACTGGGATAACGACCGCCTGCGCGCCATGAGATCAGTTTCCGCGCCCGGCGAGCGTCGACAAGCACGCGCGCGTACGAACCCGACGACAATCTCTCCCGACCGTGACCCGCGCCGCACACCCGCGCGCGTTGGACAACCGGCCACCCCGGATCGACAATCGCCCCCTCACATCACCCCCAGGAGGCCCCGCGCATGTCCACCCCGCCCGCCATCCGCACCACCGTCGTCGGCTCCTACCCCGTCCCCGACTGGCTCGCCGCCCTGCCCAGCCAGCAGTCCCTCGTCGACGCGACCCGCGTCGTCTTCAAGATCCAGGAGACCGCCGGCATCGACGTCGTCGCCGACGGCGAACTCTACCGCTTCGACGTCAACCACCCCGACACCAACGGGATGATCGAGTACTTCATCCGCCCGATGACCAACGTCCGTAGCGCCGTCACCCGCTCCGACATCGCCGAGTTCTCCAGGATCCCCGGCATGGGCTTCCGCGCCGAGCCCGCCGGCGTCGTCGAGGGGCCGATAGACGAGGGCACCCTCAACCTCGCCCGCGACTACCGCCGCGCCCGCGCCCTCACCACGTCGCCGATGAAGTTCACGCTCACCGGCCCCCACATGCTCTGCAAGACGCTGATGGACCACCACTACAAGGACCGCGCCGCCCTCGCCATGGGCATCGGCGCCGCCCTCGCCAAGCAGGTCGCCGACCTCGACCCCGAAGTCCTCCAAATCGACGAGGCCAACCTCCCCGGCCACCCCGACGAGGGCGGCTGGGCCGCCGACGCCATCAACCTCGTCCTCGACGCCGCCAAGAAGCCGAAGGAGAAGGGCGTCCACATCTGCTTCGGCAACTACGGCGGCCAGTCGATCCAGCGCGGCCACTGGTCCAAGCTGATCAACTTCATGAACAAGCTCCACTGCGACCACGTCGTCCTCGAGTTCGCCTTCCGCGGCTACGACGAGCTCGCCTACTTCAAGGAGCTCCGCCCCGAGATCGCCATCGGCCTGGGCGTCGTCGATATCAAGGTCAACACCGTCGAATCCCCCGAACTCATCGCCTCCCGAATCGAGGCCGCCGCCAAAAACCTCGGCGACCCCTCCCGCATCAAGTGGGTCCACCCCGACTGCGGCTTCTGGATGAATAAACGCTCCATCGCCGACCGGAAGATGGAAGCGCTGGTGAAGGGCCGCGACCTTTACCTGGGCCGCAGCTCGTAGGGCTCGCGTAGGGCTCGCTTCAGCGAGCGGAATCCTTTCGCCGCCGCGCAGCGTCCCTTTTCCTTTCCCTCATGCCCCCGACGTTCCGCTCGCTAAAGCGAGCCCTACGTCGTCCCTTCGAAAGCGCGCATGCTCGCCGTCAAAGCCATCGACATCCGCCTGTTCAACATGCAAACGCGCATCCCGTTCCGCTACGGGATCTCGACCCTCCTCGCCTGCCCCCACCTCTTCCTCCGCCTGACCGTCGACGTCGACGGCGTCACCACCACCGGCACCGCCGCCGACCACCTCCCGCCCAAGTGGTTCACCAAGGACCCTGCCACCCCCTTCGAACAAGACGTCCGCGGCATGCTCGACGTCATCCGCCACGCCGCCGACCATTCGATCCTCGTTGGCCCGGCCGACTCCGCCTACGTCCTCGCCAGCCGCGTCCACCAGCAACAGGAAATGTGGGGAACCGAAAAGCAGTACCCCCCCCTGCTCCGCCAGTTCGGCGTCAGCCTCGTCGAGCGCGCCGTCATCGAGGCCGTCTGCAAGGCCAAGCGCGCCCCCTTCCACCAGGCCGTCCGCGAAAACCTCCTTGGCCTCCGCTTCTCCGGCTTCCCCGACGAGCGCCTCATGCTCGACTACCAGCCTCTGGGCGACACCCAGCCGCGCAATTGGCTCCCCGCCCAACCCCTCTCGCACGTCCTCGCCCGCCACACCGTCGGCATGGTCGACTACCTGACCGATGCCGACGTCCCCCCTGCCGAGCGCGTCGACGACGGCCTCCCGCAATCCCTCGAATCCGCCGTCCGCCATTACGGCCTCACGCGCCTCAAGATCAAGGTCGCCGGCGACATCGCCAAAGACCGCGACCGCCTCACCCGCCTCTTCGCCATCGCCCGCCAGCACTGCCCGCCCGACTGGGCCTACACCCTCGACTGCAACGAGAACTTCAAGGCCGTCGGCCCCCTCCGCGAGCTCTGGAGCAAGCTCGCCGAAGACCCCAGCGTCCGCCCCGTCCTCGACCGCCTGATCTTCATCGAGCAACCCTTCCACCGCGACGTCGCGCTGTCCGCCGATCTCGGCCGCGAGCTCCGCGCCTGGGCCGATCGCCCGCCCATCATCATCGACGAATCCGACGGCTACCCCGGCGCCCTGACCGACGCCCTCGCCGCCGGTTACGCCGGCACCAGTCACAAGAACTGCAAGGGCGTCTTCAAGGGCATCGCCAACGCCTGCCTGATCGCCAAGCTGCGGCAGGACCACCCCGACAAGCAGTTCCGGCTCTCCGGCGAAGACCTCGCCAACGTCGGCCCGATCGCCCTCCAGCAGGACCTCGCCGTCTGCGCCACGCTCGGCATCGATGACGTCGAGCGCAACGGCCACCACTACTTCCGCGGCCTCTCCACGCACCCCGCCTCCGTGCAGGCCGACGTCCTCCGCACCCAACCCGACCTCTACCGCCCCCACCCCACCGGCGGCTACCCGACGCTCGACATCCAGCGCGGCCGCCTCAACGGCGCCAGCGTCAACGCCGCCCCGTTCGGCGTCCCGTTCGAGATCGACCTGTCCCCGTTCACTCCCCTGCGCGACTGGAAGTTCGAAGGCATCGAACTGCGAGATTAGCGGCCCGGCCGTGGCCGGGGGAGGCAGGGATCCGCATTTCGCGCGCTCGCGCCGCCCGCCCCGCGCCGCTATCGTCCGCAGGCCGATGAACGTCCTCGTCCTCCTCAACGCCGCCGCCGGTACGCTCGTCGCCTCCACATCGGGCGACGAGGCCGAGCGGATCGCCCGCCGGTTCGCCGACCGCGGCCACGCCGCCGACGTCCGCTCCGTGCCGGGCGACCAGCTCGCCGACGTCACCCGCGCCGCCCGCGACTCGGGTAAGTACGACCTGATCGTCGCCGGCGGGGGCGACGGCACGCTCAACACCGTCGCCGCCCAGCTCGTCGACTCGGCCGTCGCCTTCGGCGTCCTCCCGCTCGGCACGTTCAACCACCTCGCGCTCGAGCTCGGCCTCCCGCTCGACCTCGACGGCGCCGTCGACGCGCTGGCCGACGGGCGCACCGTCGGGTTCTCCGTCGGCCGGGTGAACGACCAGATCTTCCTGCTGTTCTCCGCCGTCGGCCTCTACTCCGACGTCGTCCGCCACCGCGACGCCCAGCGGAAGGTGCTGGGCCGGAAGAAGATGTGGGCGTACACCGTCGCGTTCTTCAAGATGCTCACGCGCTGGCCACTGATGCGCGTCCGCCTCGTCCCGACCGACGGCACCCCGCCGGTCAAACGGCTCACCCCCGCCGTCCTGGTCGCGCTCAGCGACTACCAGATCCGCCGGCTCGGTGCCGAGGACTTCAGCTGCACGCACCGGCGGTCGCTCAACTTCTACCTCGCCCGCCGCACCAGCCGCATCGGGATGATCTGGCTCGTCCTCAAGGGGTTCGCCCGCCGGGTGCGCCCGCCGGCCGACTTCGACGTCGTCTGCACCCCCGCGGCCGACCTCCGCCTGCGCCGCCGCCACACCCGCGTGGCGATCGACGGGGAGGTGATCGACCTGCCCGCGCCCCTGAAGTATGAGGTCCTCCGCGACGCGCTGCGGATGCGCGTCCCCGCCGCCTACGCCGAGCGCGAGGACGACGCCCCCCGTCCGCCCGACCGCGCAGAGGCGCCGGCGACCGCCCGCTGACCTATTCCGCCGCCCCGACCAGCAGCACGACCGCGTGCGCCGCGATCGCCTCCCCGCGCCCGATCGCGTCGCACTTTTCGTTCGTCCCCGCCTTCACGTTCACCGCCACCGCCGGCCCCCCGCCGGACAGAATCGCCGACAGCGTCCGCACCATCTCCGGCTTGTGCGCCTTGAGCCGCGGCCGCTCCGCCAGAATCGTCACGTCCACGTTGCCGATCGAAAACCCCGCCTCCCGCGCCAGCCCCACCGCGTGCTCCAGAAACACCCGGCTCGCCGCCCCCTTCCACCGCGGGTCCGTGTCCGGGAAGTGTTCCCCGATATCCCCCAGCCCCAGCGCCCCCAAAATCGCGTCCACCGTCGCGTGAATGACGACATCCCCGTCCGAGTGCGCCACCGGCGAAATCTCCGTCGACACCGCCACCCCCGCCAGCACGAGCGTGCCGCCGGGCTGGAGGCGGTGCAAATCGTAGCCATGGCCGATGCGGAAGCGGGGGATCGTCATAGTGGAGATTGGAAGTGCGGCGGGCACTCGCGCGGTGTATCATGGCCGCGCCATGGAATTGTCCGTCGAAGAACCCAAGCGATTCTACACCGTCCAGGAGTACCTGCACCTGGAGGCGACCTCGGACACGAAGCACGAGTACCGCGACGGCGAGATCATCGACATGTCGGGCGGCACGCTCGAACATAGCCTGGTCATCGCCAACGTCATCCGCGAATTGGGCATCACGCTCAAGGGCAAGCCCTGCCGCGTGTACGACAGCAACCTGCGCGTCCGCATCGGCCCCAAACCGCTCTACTGCTACCCCGACGCCACCGTCATCTGCGGCGAGCCCGTGGTCGACCCAAATGAGGCCAAGCGCCTGACCGCGCTCAACCCTAGGCTCGTCGTCGAGGTGATCTCGCCCCGGACCGCGCACGCAGACCGCGGCCCGAAGTTCACCAGCTACCGCGAGATCGACGGGTTCGAGGAATACGTGCTCGTGTCGGTCGACCGGCCGCTGATCGAGGTGTACTACCGCCAGCCCGATGGCACCTGGCTCTTCTCACCCGTCGCCGGCCGCGACGGCTCGGTCCGCCTGCGGAGCGTCGGCGTCACGCTCAACCTCGCCGAGGCGTACGCCGGCGTCGAGTTCCCGCCCGACCCGGACAACCTGTACGCCGCCGACGCGCAGGCCAACCCGACCTGACGCCCCGCTACAGTCCGTACTCCTTGATCTTCCGGTACAGCGTCCGCTCCCCGATCCCCAAAATCTTCGCCGCCTGCTCCCGGTTGCCCTGCGTCAGTTCCAGCGTGCTCCGGATGTGCTCGCGCTCGACCTGTTCCATCGTCAGGCCCTGGAGCCCCTTCACGTCACCGCCGCCGCCGCCGTGGGCCGGCACCGGCGTCGCCGCCGCCGCGTAGCCCGCCGGCCGGATGTCCGCCGGCAGGCACTCCACCCCCAGCGTCGGCCCCGTCGACATCACCACCATCGTCTCCACCGTGTTCCGCAACTGCCGCACGTTCCCAGGCCACCCGTACGCCATCAGCAGGTGCTGCGCCTCCGGCGCCACCCCGTCGATCTCCCGGTTCGCCTTGGCCGCGAACTGCTGCACGAAAAAGTGGATCAGCAGCGGGATGTCTTCGCGCCGCTCCCGTAGGGGCGGCAGCGTGATCGCGATCCCCTTGATCCGGTAGTACAGGTCCTCCCGGAACTGCTTGTCCGCGACCATCTCCTCGAGGTTCTTGTTCGTCGCGCTGATCAGCCGCACGTCCGTCTTGAGCGGGTCGTTGCTCCCCAGCCGCACCACCTCCCCGTTCTCCAGCACCCGCAGCAGCTTCGCCTGCATGTTCTGCGGCATGTCCCCGATCTCGTCCATGAACAGCGTCCCCTTGTCCGCGTGCTCGAACCGCCCCGCCCGCTCCGTCCGCGCGTCCGTGAACGCCCCGCGAACGTGCCCGAACAGCTCGTCTTCCAAGATCGTCTCGGGCATCCCCGCGCAGTTCATCGTCACCAGCCGCTGCTTCCGCCGCCGCGAGTTGTTGTGGATCGCCTTGGCGATCAGCTCCTTGCCCGTCCCGCTCTCGCCCAAAATCAGCACCGGGATGTCGCTCTGCGCCACCTGCCGGGCCGTCGCCAGCACCTGCCGCATCGCCGCCGACCGCCCGATGATCCCCTCGAACCCCCCTCCCACCTGCTCGCGGAGGATCTGGTTCTGCTTGGCCAGGTGCGACTTCTCCGCCGCCCGGTTCACCTGCGCCCGTAGCACCTCCAAATCGAGCGGCTTGGTGATGTAGTCGTACGCCCCCTGCGCGATCGCCTGCCGCGACGTCGGCACGTCGTTCACCGCCGTCACCAAAATCACCGCCGGCGGGACGTCCTGCAGTTCCTTCGCCGCCCCCAGCACCTCCAGCCCCTCCCGCCCGCCATCCCCCATCCGCAGGTCCGTCACGACCACGTCGTACTGCTTCCGCTCCAGCCGCGACAGCGCCTCGGCCAGCGAGTACGCCACGTCGCACTTGTGCCCCAGGCGCGACAGCGCGTCGCACATCACCTGCGCGTGGTCCTCCTCGTCGTCCACGATCAGGAGGCTCGATTTGATGATCTCTGCTTCCGCCATAAGTCGCCGCGAATGATAGTCGACCCACTCCCTCCCTCAATGGGCAATCGGCAATGGGCAATCGGCAATCTCCCTAAACGCCCCACGCATCACCGCCCGCTGTGCGCCCCCACGTCCGATACACGAAACGCCCACCCCCGCCACGGCGACTTCAAGAGTAATGTTCGAAATCTGCACCCCCCACGACGTTATCGCCCCCGGCACAGGCCGCACGCGCCGCGCCGCCGGCAATCTTTCACGCCGCGACGCTCAGCGAGTCCCCGATTGACATCCGATCGGCCACGATTCGTTTGCCGCGCCGATTTGCTGGTGTAGGTTTCGGGCACTCATCGAACGCCCCGCGACGCGGGGAAGGATCGGCGAAACACCTCCTTGAACCGGGCATGTTGCCCACCGGTGTTTCCGCCGAGCCGACAAAAACTCGCCACTCACAGGAGTCTGTTATGTCGAAGCACACGCTCTCGATCGCGGGGATCTTTCGCGCCCTCTCGCCCAAGTCCGCCAAGCCGGCCGCCAGGAAGCCCAGCGCCGCCCGCCCGATGATCGACAACCTCGAGACCCGCACCCTCATGACCGTCGGCCCGGCGACCATCGCCAACGCCACCGTCAACGACGCCGTCCACGAGGTCTCGACCGGCGACCTCCACGTCACCTACTTCAACACGCAGAGCAAGACCCTCAACTACCAGCAGTTCCACGACGACGGCACCGCCGAGGCGTCCGTCCAGATCGACGCCGGCTCCGATACCGGCCAGTTCCAGTCCCTCGTCGAAGACTCCAACGGCGTCCTCCACGTCGCCTACTACGACGGCGTCAACGGCGACCTGAAGTACGCCCGCCGCGAGACCAATGGCACCTGGTCGACCTCCGTCGTCGAGTCCAAGAACACGGTCGGCCTCTACCCCTCGATCGCCATCGACGCCTCCGGCCGCCCCGCCATCGCCTACTATGCCAAGACCGGCGGCAACCTCAAGCTCGCCACCTTCGACGGCGCCGCCTGGACCACCACCCTCCTCGACACCACCAACGACGTCGGCCGCTACCCCTCGCTCGGCCTCAACCCGACCACCAACCGCCTCGGCGTCGCCTACGAGGACACGACCGTCGGCCACTTCAAGTACGCCGAGCTCAACGCCAACGGGTCCGTCAGCGTCATCACCGTCGACCCGAACACCAAGGCCGGCGGCGGGTACATCTCCCTCAACTTCCAGGGCGGCAACCCCGGCTTCAGCTACTACGACGCCTTCAACGCCGACCTCAAGTTCGCCGAGCGGTCGAGCAAGGGCAAGTGGAGCGTGACCACCGTCGCCGCCAAGGGCTCGCAGGGCCTCTACACCGACCTCCAGTACACCTACAACACCAACCAGCCCGCAATCGTGTACTTCAACAAGACCAACGACTCCCTGACCCTCGCCTTCCGCAACATCGACGGGTCGTGGGGCTACGAGACCGAGGTTACCGGCGGCGGCCGCAACGCCTCCGCCGTCGACGGCCCCTCCATCAACGGCTCGGTCCCCGACCTCTTCCTGGTCTACACGGACTCGGCCACCGGCTCGCTGAAGGTCAACACGATCTAACGCAACGCCCGACGCCCCACAGCGTCACATCCCAATCCTCCTTCCCCCGAGGGGCCCGCGACCAAGGACGCGGGCCCCTCACTTTGTTTTGAATCCATCAAAAGGAGGCGTCAATCGGACTGGAGAACGCGTCGCGCGCATGTCTCCTTGTCCCCTTGTCCCCCCCTCTCCTTGTCTCCATGTCTCCCCTCCCCGCCCCCCCTCACGCCAATCCCGCCTTCCGAAAAAACGCCGCCGCGAAGCACCGGTCCGCCAGCGCGTACCGCACCCGGTCCTCCGCCCCCTCCGGCAGCGCGAAGTTCAAGCTCGCCACCAGTGGCCGCTGCTCAATGGCCACCAAATCGAACGCCGGCTCCACGCCCGTGTCGTGCAGTTCTCTCAGCAGGTGCGTCTGCACCGGTCCGAGCGTCGCCGCGTCGTCGGCCGGCTCCCGCCCGCACACCAGCACCGACACCGACACCAGCGTCGCCGCCTCGCCACTGCCCCCCTGCTCGCGCAGCGTCGCCAGCCCCGACGTCTCCGAGCACGCGACCCACCGCACGCTCAAATGCGACCCCGGCAACCGCGCCTCGAACCCCTCCGGCGAACGCCAGAGGTAGTTGGCGAACGTCGCGATCAGATCGATCGCCCCGGGAATCCGCTCCAAATGCGCGTACCGGTACTCCTGCATCAACCGCACCTCCCCCGCCGCGGTTAGGTCGGCCACCCAGAATGCGCGCATCGTGCCCTCCGTCTTTCCCCGAGTGCCACACCATACCCTCGCGCAAAAGCCGGTCATAGCCGAGATTACACAAGGAAGCTCAAAAGATTTTTGGGCTTCCCAAGAATAGGGGAAACCCACTATTTTAGAGTTCCGGTGCGTCCGCAATGCGCTGCCACGGCTGAGGCCGCTGGGCTCAGTTCGAATGGCGACGCGCGACCTACCGGCGAGAGAGGTCGGAGAGAAGTCGAACCGCACGGGCATTTCAAGACAAGACGTCACGCGCTCGCCACACGCCCCACATTCGCGCCAACCCCGGCGCAAGGGCGCGGCGACCGCAATTCGCGGCCCACGGATCGGGCCGGTCGAGGAACACAATCCATGGCCAACAAGCGTAAGGCATCCGCGGCGATCGGAACCGACGGCGACGGCACGAAGCTCAAGCCCCGGCGCACCCCCGCCGCCTCCGCGGGCCGCAAGCGCCCGGCCGCCAACGGCAACGGCCACCGCAACGGCAATGGCCACGACGGCGACGGCGCCGCCGAGACCTTCCCCGCCCAGCCCCCGATCGAGACCATCCTCCGGCCGACCGGTCGCGGCCGCCTCAACTCCGACCTCGACGACACCCAGCTCCTCGCCGCCCTCTCCGCGCTCAAAAAGGGCGACTTCTCCGTCCGCCTCCCGATCGCCCTCGCCGGCATCGACGGCAAGATCGCCGACACGTTCAACGACGTCATGGACCTCAACCAGCGCATGGCCGGCGAGCTCGAGCGCCTCAGCCGCGTCGTCGGCAAGGAGGGCAAGATCTCCCAGCGCGCCGACATCGGCGAGGTCACCGGCGCCTGGCGCCACTCGGTCAAGTACGTCAACAACCTGATCTCCGACCTCGTGCACCCGATTAACGAGACGGGCCGCGTCATCGGCGCCGTCGCCAAGGGTGACCTCTCGCAGACGATGGCCACCGAGATCGAGGGCCGCCCGCTCGCCGGCGAATTCCTCCGCACCGCCAAGATCGTCAACACGATGGTCGACCAGCTCGGCTCGTTCGCCTCCGAAGTGACCCGCGTCGCCCGCGAGGTGGGCTCCGAAGGTAAGCTAGGCGGCCAGGCCAAGGTGAAGGGCGTCGCCGGCACGTGGAAGGATCTGACCGACTCCGTGAACGGCATGGCCGGCAACCTCACCGCCCAGGTCCGTAACATCGCCGCCGTGACCACCGCCGTGGCGAATGGCGACTTGTCGAAGAAGATCACCGTCGACGTGAAGGGCGAAATCCTCGAGCTGAAGAACACCATCAACACCATGGTGGATCAGCTCCGCTCGTTCGCGTCCGAAGTGACGCGCGTCGCCCGCGAAGTGGGTACCGAAGGCAAGCTGGGCGGCCAGGCCGACGTGAAGGGCGTCGCCGGCACGTGGAAGGACCTCACCGACTCCGTGAACTCCATGGCGTCGAACCTGACCGGCCAGGTCCGCAACATCGCCCAGGTCACCACCGCCGTCGCCAACGGCGACCTCTCGAAGAAGATCACGGTCGACGTCCGCGGCGAAATCCTCGAACTGAAGCTGACCATCAACACGATGGTCGACCAGCTCAACAGCTTCGCGTCCGAAGTGACCCGCGTGGCCCGCGAAGTCGGCACCGAAGGAAAACTCGGCGGCCAAGCCGAAGTGAAGGGCGTCGCCGGCACCTGGAAGGACCTGACCGACAACGTCAACTTCATGGCCGGTAACCTGACGTCGCAGGTCCGCAACATCGCCGCCGTCACGACCGCCGTCGCCAAGGGCGACCTCTCCAAGAAGATCACCGTCGACGTGAAGGGCGAGATCCTCGAGCTGAAGAACACGATCAACACGATGGTCGACCAGCTCTCGTCGTTCGCCGCCGAGGTGACGCGCGTCGCCCGCGAGGTCGGCACCGAAGGGAAGCTGGGCGGGCAGGCCGACGTCCGCGGCGTCGCCGGTACGTGGAAGGACCTCACCGACTCCGTCAACCTGATGGCCGGTAACCTCACGTCCCAGGTCCGCAACATCGCCGACGTGACAAAGGCCGTCGCCAACGGCGACCTCTCGAAAAAGATCACCGTCGACGTGAAGGGCGAAATCCTGGAGCTCAAAAACACCGTCAACACGATGGTGGACCAGCTCTCCGCGTTCGCCGCCGAGGTCACCCGCGTCGCCCGCGAGGTGGGCACGGAAGGCAAGCTGGGTGGCCAGGCCGACGTCAAGGGCGTCGCCGGCGTCTGGAAGGACCTGACCGACTCCGTCAACCTGATGGCCGGTAACCTCACCGTCCAGCTCCGCGACATGTCCAAGGTCGCCACCGCCATCGCCAACGGCGACCTCGCCCAGAAGATCACCGTCGACGTCCGCGGCGAGATCCTCCAGATCAAGAACGTCATCAACACGATGGTCGACCAGCTCTCGTCCTTCGCCTCCGAAGTGACGCGCGTCGCCCGCGAGGTCGGCACCGAGGGCGAACTGGGCGGACAGGCCGACGTCAAGGGCGTCGCCGGCACGTGGAAAGATCTGACCGACTCCGTGAACTCGATGGCCGGTAACCTCACCGCCCAGGTGAGAAACATCGCCGCCGTGACGACCGCCGTCGCCAACGGCGACCTCTCGAAGAAGATCACCGTGCAGGTGAAGGGGGAAATCCTTGAGCTGAAGCAGACCATCAACACGATGGTCGACCAGCTCAACTCCTTCGCGTCCGAAGTGACCCGCGTCGCGCGCGAAGTGGGTACCGAAGGAAAGCTGGGCGGACAGGCCGAAGTGCGTGGCGTCGCCGGCACGTGGAAGGACCTCACCGACTCCGTCAACTCGATGGCCGGTAACCTCACGGCCCAGGTGCGTAATATCGCCGCCGTGACCACCGCCGTCGCCAACGGCGACCTGTCGAAGAAAATCACCGTCGACGTCAAAGGCGAGATCCTCGAGCTCAAGTCCACTATCAACACGATGGTGGATCAGCTCTCGTCGTTCGCCGCCGAAGTGACCCGCGTCGCGCGCGAAGTGGGCACCGAAGGAAAGCTCGGCGGACAGGCCGAAGTGAAGGGCGTCGCCGGCACGTGGAAGGACCTCACCGACTCCGTCAACTCCATGGCGTCGAACCTGACCGGCCAGGTCCGCAACATCGCCGACGTCACCAAGGCCGTCGCCGGCGGTGACCTCTCCAAGAAGATCACCGTCGACGTGAAGGGCGAGATCCTCGAGCTCAAGAACACCGTCAACACGATGGTGGACCAGCTCCGCGCGTTCGCGTCGGAAGTGACCCGCGTCGCCCGCGAGGTCGGCACCGAAGGAAAACTCGGCGGCCAGGCGAACGTCCCCGGCGTCGCCGGCACCTGGAAGGACCTCACCGACAACGTCAACTTCATGGCGAGCAACCTGACCGACCAGGTCCGCAACATCGCCGCCGTCACCACCGCCGTCGCCAACGGCGACCTCTCCAAAAAGATCACGGTCGACGTCCGCGGCGAGATCCTCGAGCTCAAGCAGACCATCAACACGATGGTCGACCAGCTCAACAGCTTCGCGTCCGAAGTGACCCGCGTCGCCCGCGAGGTCGGCACGGAAGGCAAGCTGGGCGGACAGGCCGAGGTGAAGGGCGTCGCCGGCACGTGGAAGGACCTGACCGACAACGTCAACTTCATGGCCGACCGCCTGACCAACCAGGTCCGCGGCATCGCCAAGGTCGTCACGTCCGTCGCCAACGGCGACCTCAAGCGCAAGCTCACCATGGACGCCAAGGGCGAGATCGCCGAGCTGTCCGACACGATCAACGGCATGATCGACACGCTCGCCATCTTCGCCGACCAGGTCACCACCGTCGCCCGCGAGGTCGGCGTCGAAGGCAAGCTCGGC
>DASPKW010000446.1:0-4494 GCA_035627895.1 Tepidisphaeraceae bacterium
ATGCTCCAGCAGACGCAGGTCGCCACCGTCATCCCTTACTTTCACCGCTTCATCCAGACCTTCCCGCGCATTGAGGACTTAGCCGGGGCGGATTTGCAGAATGTTCTCCGTCTGTGGCAGGGATTAGGTTACTACTCCCGCGCGCGAAACCTCCACCGCTGTGCCCAAACAATCAGCACCGTCCACGGCGGCATCGTCCCGAGTGACGTCGATACGCTCCTGACCCTCCCCGGCATCGGGCGATACACGGCCGGCGCGATCGCCTCCCTCGCCTTCGATCGGAGTGCCCCAATCCTTGACGGCAACGTCACCCGCGTCCTCTGCCGGCTCGATCAGATCGAAATCGACCCGCGCCAGAAGGACATCCAAGCCCTCCTCTGGCGTCGCGCCGCCGAGATCCTCCCGGAAAAACGCGTCGGCGACTTCAACTCCGCCCTGATGGAACTGGGCGCGACGGTCTGTACGCCGCGGAAGCCGCAGTGCCTGATCTGCCCCGTTCGCGAGCACTGCCAAGCCCAGGCGGCCGGTGTGCAAGAGCGGATCCCGGTGCCGAAGAAGGCCAAGCCTACGCCGCTGCTCCACCGCGTCGTGCTGTGCGTGACCGACGCCGCCGACCGCTACCTGATCGAGCAGCGCCCCGCCGACGGCCGCTGGGCGGGCATGTGGCAGTTCAAGACACTCGACCTGGCCGGCACGCGCCCCACCGTTGGCAAAGTCGCCAAACTCGCGGGCCTACAGATCACCCGGCCCAAGCCGCTGGGCGTGATTACGCACGCGCTGACCCACCGACGTTATCAATTCGACGTGTTTTCGTGCCAGATCGCCGGTCCGCCCGCGGCAGGGGGGACGTGGGCAGATTTGGGCGAGCTCGATCGCTATCCCCTTCCCAAACCGCACGTTGAAGTCGCACGAATGCTCGGCAAATAGCGCCCCCGTTTCGCCCGGGGCGCGTTCGTTTCGTATATCAGGAACGATGAGCCCGCAACGCCTGTTCACCGATCGTGAAGGGGACGCCGACGCCCCGGCCCGCCCGCGGACGATGACCGTCCTCGGCCTGCTCGCCCTGACCGCCCTGACCTTCAGCTACCTCGGGTCCTACGCCGTTTACAACGCCCTCGTCGTCGCCAAACTTGCCGACGGCTGGCACGGCGTCGACCCACGCCCCCGCTGGCTGATCACGTCGTTCTGCGTGCTCATGCTCCTCTTCATGGCCGTGGGCGAGCTGTTCCGCCGTCTCTCGAAAAGCGATTTCCGCGCGATCGACGAGATGGCGGACGCAGAGGACCGCCAGGTCGACCCGCTCGAGCCGATCCGGTGACGCAACCGGCGCGCGCTGCAACTTCCGGCCCGCGGGCGTCTAACATGTGGTATAGGAGTCCACATGGTGAAGCTGCGCACCCGTACCGGTCGGCTGGTCCTGTCGCTGTCACTCGCTCTCGGCGCATCCGGCGTGATGCCTGCGTGGGGTGAGGACCCCGCTAAGCCCGAGGCGCCCAAGACCGACGTCCCCGCCGCTACGCCCGACCCGGAAAAGGACGGCCAGAAGCCCGCCGGCGCCAAGCCGGACGTCAAACCTGAACCGCCCCAGCCCAAGCCGCGCGTCAAGGTCCAGAAGATCGACGGGAAAGAGCTGCTGAAGGTCGAAGGCGCCGATGCGCCCGACCACGGCAATGCGGTCGAGAAGAAGAAGCTGGTCGCCAAGGTCTCGGACGAGGCCAAGGCCGAACTCGCGAAGATCACCGCCGCGTACAAAGCGCTGACGGCGCTCGAACTCGCCGGCACGCTGTCGGCCGACATCAAGGTCGGCGGGCAGGCCCAGCAGGAACGCGCCCAGATCACTGGCTCGTTCGCCGCCCCCAACAAGTTTCGCCACGAGGTCAAGGACGACGTCGTCGTCGGGTCGACCGGCACCCAGGCGTACGCCTACCGCCCCGCCAAGAACGACTACAAGACCGCCGAAGCCCCGAAGGATCGCGTCGCCTCCGACAAGTTCCCCAGCCCGATGAAGGACCTGCTGCAGATGCAGAACCCGGCGCTACTGTGCGCCCTGCTCGACGACGCCGGGAAGTTCCTCGAAGAAGACATCGCCGAGGTCTCGAAGGCCGCCGACCTGAAGATCGACGGCAAGGTGTACACCCAGCTCGCCTTCAAGGCCCCGAAGGAGAGTTACACGGTCGCGATCGACCCGGCCACGCACCTGATCCGCCGCGTCGTGCTGGAAATGAAGCAGCACATCAAGGAGGCCGGCCGCGAGGACGTCGAGACATTCGTGCTGACTTTTGATTACACGTCCGTTCAGGCCAATGGCACCCCCAGGGCCGAGGCCTTCGCGTGGGCCGTCCCGGGCGGGGCGAAAGACCAGGGCGCCGCCGAGACCGAAGGCGGCGAGGCGGCGGCGCTGGCCGGCAAGGCCGCCCCGGACTTCACGCTGAACGGCCTCGACGGCAAACCGGTTTCCCTGAAGGATCAGCGCGGCAGCGTCGTGATCCTCGACTTCTGGGCGACCTGGTGCGGCCCGTGCATCCAATCGCTCCCGCAGCTCAATAAGCTGCACGCCGAACTCACGAAGGACGGTAAGTCCGTCAAGACCTACGCGATCGACCTGGAAGAACCCAAGGAAAAGGTGCAGCCGGTCGCCGCCAAGGTCTGCCCCGACCTGCACGTCCTGCTCGACGCCGACTCGTCCGTCTCCGAAAAGTACGGCGTCAGCGGCATCCCCCAAACGGTCGTCATCGGCAAGGACGGAAAGGTCAAGAAAGTCTTCGTCGGCGGCGGCCAGGACGCCAAGATCCGCGCCGCGGTCGAAAAGGCGCTGAAGGAGTAACGCATGCCGCTTGCGGCTTAGCGAATACCCGAACACCGACTCACCGGTCCCCCGAGTACCGCCGGATCCCCGTGATGTACAGCACGATGAAGTAAACAAGGAACGCGATCACCGCGAAGATCAGCCCGTTCCGTCCCGCGACCAGGATCGACACGAGCACGACCGGCGCGATCGCGACGACCCCCAGGAAGATGGCCGCCTTGAGCCAGCCGGGGATTTTATCGAAAAGGGTCATGGGTCTGCGATGGTATGCGCGGGCCGGTCGGGGGAGCAATGGGTGCGACGATCTGTTCCGAACATCCGGAGGGGTCGCTCGGGGTTTGGCGCCTCACGTGCCGGCGTCGCGCGGGGCGACCGATAACCCCCCGCGCGTAGGTTTTCTTGCCCAAGTGGCGGGCCGGTCGGGACGATGAAACGGGTGATAGCATTTTCGCGCGGCGCGGCCGGTGCCGAGCCGACCGGCGGGCGTCCGCGCGAGACACAGTGTCCAAGGGCCGTCTGGCACGTCGCGCGCGGTGATCGCCGTGGGTCGCACGCTCGTTCCCTCGGGGGACGGGTCGCGGGATTCGCTCCCCCAATGAACGAACAACTCCTGACCAAGATCCGGCAGTGCCCCACGCTGCCGTCGCTCCCCGCGATCGCCATCGAGGTGCTCAACCTCGCCCAGCGCGACGAGGTCGACATCGCCGAGATCGCCCGCACGATCTCCCGCGATCCGGCCCTCTCGGGCAAGATCCTCCGCACCGTCAACTCGTCCTTCTACGGCCGGTCCCAGAGCGTGTCGAACCTCAGCCAGGCCCTGGTCATCCTCGGCCTGCAGTCGGTCAAGACGCTCGTCCTCGGGTTCTCGCTGGTCACCAGCCTGCGGACGACCAAGTCCAAGGGGTTCAAGCACGTCGACTACTGGCGGCGGAGCGTCTACGCCGCGACCGCCGCCCGCATCCTGGCCGTCCGCACGCAGCTCGTGCAGCAGGAGGAGTGCTTCCTCGCCGGGCTGCTCAAAGACATCGGCATGCTCGTCCTCGACGCGGTCCTGGGCGACGCGTACGGGGACGTACACAAAAAGTCGCCGACGCACATGGACCTGGTCGAGGTCGAGCGCACCACGCTCGGCCTGACGCACGCCGACGTGTCGGGGCTGCTCGCCGGGCTGTGGAAACTCCCGCCGCTGCTGGCCACGCCGATGGCCGCCCACCACGCGCCCGGGTCCGTCGAGGACCCGACGCTGCGGAAGATGGCCGAGGTCGTCCACATGGCCGGGCGGTGCGCCGACGTGTTCGTCGAGCCCAACCCGGCCGAGGCGATTACCCGCGTCCGCAAGTTCTGCGCCGAGCACTTCCGGATGTCCGAGGCCGACTGCGACGCGATGATGGCCGAGGTCGGCAACAAGACCAAGGAGGTCGCCCCGCTGTTCGAGATCAAGCTCGGCGCGACGACCGACTACGACGAGATCCTCAAGAAGGCCAACGAAGCCCTGGTCGAGCTGACGCTCCGCACTCAACAGCAGGCCATGAGCCTGGTCGAGCAGAAGCACACGCTCGAAATCCAGAACGAGCAGCTCAAGGTGCAGGCGACGACCGACGGCCTGACCGGGCTCGCCAACCGGGGGACGTTCGACTTATTCCTGGCCGAGCACTTCGCCGCCGCCCGCCGCGACGGAAAGCCCCTCG
>DASPKW010000447.1:0-8339 GCA_035627895.1 Tepidisphaeraceae bacterium
ACCCGCGCGAACGCCAGCGACCGCCGCCCCACCTCCGCCAGCAGCCCCCGATCTCCGTACAACCGCTCCAACTTCCCCGCCAGATCCCCCTCGTCCGCGATCGCCTGCTCGAAGTTCCGGGCCATGATCAGCGTGTCCTTCACGCGGATCCGCTGGACCGGGTCCGGCAGCAACTCCGTGCACGCCGAGCAATCCGTCGCCAGCGCCGGCACGCCGCACGCCTGCGCCTCCAGGATCGGCAGCCCGAACCCCTCCGCCATCGTCGGCAGCGCGAACACGTCGAAGCTGTTGTAGACCGTCGCCAGCGTCGCATCGTCCACCCCCCGCTGCGGGTCCAGGTTCAGCGTCGCCCGCGTCTTGGGCTCCACGCCGAACCGCCGCACCAGCGCCTCGACGTCCCAATACCCGTCGATCCGCGTGTGCAGGTACAGCGCCACGTCCTCCTTCCCCCTGGCGAACTCCGCGAACGCCCGCACCAGCGCCGGCAAGTTCTTCCGCTGCTGGTTCGCCGCCACGCACCCGACGACGAACTTTCCCTCCACCCCCACCCGCCGCTTCGCCACCGCCTTGTCCGTCGGCCGAAACGTCCCCACGTCCACCCCGTGCGTAATCACCCGCGCCTCGACCCCCGCCTCGCGCCGCACCAAATCCGCCGTCCACTCGCAAAACGTCACCGGCACGTCCACCGCCCGCAACCAAGCCTTCCACCCCTCCGGCACCGGCCCCCCGTCCACCGGAAAATACGCCACCCACCGCACCCCCGCCGCCCGCGGCAGCCGATCGAGCCCCTCGAACATCCACGGGTCGCCCACCGTCAGCAGCACGTCCGGCCGATGCTCCGCCAGCGCCGCCGCAACTGTGTTCCCCTCATCCCACGGCACGACCCTGCACGGCAGCCCGTGCCCCTCGCCCCCATACCCCTGCCCCTGCGCAACCACCTCGTGCCCCGCCGCGCAAAACCCGCGAATCAACTCCGCCGCGACCCGGCCATAACCGGTGGTCAGCGTGGGGCTATGGGTCACCAGCAGAATCCGCATAAACGGGAGATTGTACAAGAGACCGCACCGGCGTGTGCGTCCGCCGACCCTAGACACGGCCGGGCCGGCCCGCGACAATGCGTGAGCGTTGCAACAAGCCGACACGTTCTCGAACCAAGGGGCCCGCAATCGGGGGCGGGCATCAGTCATGTCAAATCAGCGGGAAAACGGGCGGACGCGTCCCACGGGCAAGCCGGTCCTCTCGCGCGCGGCGGCCGCCGCGGTCGAGTCCCTCGAAGCCCGGCAACTGCTGACCGTCTTCACCGTCACGTCGAACGCCGACGCCGGCATCGGGTCGCTCCGGCAGGCCATGTCGGACGCCAACGCCAACGCCGGGGCCGACGAGATCCGGTTCGCCCTGCCCGCCGGCGCCACCCGGATCGACGTGAGCACCGGCCTCCCGCAGGTCACCGGGTCGGTCACGATCGACGCGACGACCCAGCCCGGCTACGCCGGCGCCCCAATCGTGGAGGTGCGCGGCCCCGGGAGCAACGTCCCGTCGCGCGGGTTCGACCTGGGCGGGAACGCGGAGGCCACGATGACCCTCCGCGGTCTGAGCATCGGCTCGTTCGAGTACGGCGTCACCGGGGGCCCGAACGGCTACGTGACGGTCGAGGGCTCCTACGTCGGACTCACGCCGACCGGGGCGCCGGCCGGGAACCACACGAACGTCGACATTTACAGCGGCCGGGTCGGGGCGATCAACGGCGCCCGGAACGTGATCGGCAACGGGGTGTTCGGCCTCGTCCTCCGCGGGCAATCGGCGGTCGTCCGGAGCAACTACATCGGCCTGCGTCCGGACGGCGTCACGCCCGCCCCCAACGTCGACGGCGTGACCGTCTACGGGCTGTCCAACGTCATCGGCCACTCCGGTGCGGCGCCCCGTAACGTGATCTCGGGCAACACGCGGTACGGGATCGCGATCCTCGCGTCCGGGGACGGGAACCAGGTCTCCGGCAACTACATCGGCACCGACGCCACCGGCACCGTCGCCGTCCCGAACCAGACCGGCATCCTCCTGCTCAACGGGGCAGCGTCGATCGGCGGCGCGTCGACGGGCGATCGCAACTTGATCGCCGGGAACACCGGGGATGGGATCGCCGTCGGCGGGCGCGTCTTCGCGTACGGCAATTGGATCGGCCTGAGCGCCACCGGCAGCCCCCTGGGCAACGGGGGGAACGGAATCCACATTTTCGGGCACGAGGACTGGTCGCAGATCGGCGCGTTCCCCAATCCCGGCTACACTTACGATTACGCGAACGTGATCGCCCACAACGGGAAGACCGGCATCCTGGTGAGCGACCCGGACGGCACGGCATCCGCCGCGAGCCGCGTGCTGTTCAAGGTGAACTCGATCTACGACAACGGCCTGCTCGGGATCGACCTGTCGACCGGCGGCGCGGGCCCGGACGGCGTCACGCCCAACGACCCCGCCCCCGACGCCGACCACGGCCCGAACGGCCTGCAGAACTTCCCCGTCCTCACCGCCGCCCGCACCGACGGCGCCGGTACGATCTACGTCAGCGGCGTGCTAACCTCCGCCCCCTCGAAAAATCACTCGATCCAGTTCTTCGCGTCCCCCGCCGCCGACCCCTCGGGCCACGGCGAGGGCCGGCTTTACCTCGCAACGGCCGACGTAATCACCGGCGCCGGCGGCGCCGCCACGATCTACGTCCCGCTCGCCGCCAACACCGTCCCGGCCGGGTGGGTGATTACCGCCATCGCGACCAACGAGACCGCCGGCTCCTCCGAGTTCTCGCCGGCGGTCGCCGTCACGGCCGTCGTCCCGCTCGTCGTCACGACCAATGCCGACGCCGGGCCCGGCTCGCTGCGCCAGGCGATCCTGGCCGCCAACGCCGCCGCCGGGTTGGACTACATCCACTTCGCCCTCCCCGTCACCGCCGACCAGGCCTCGCGCAACATCGTGCTCGCGTCCCCCCTCCCGGCCGTCACCGACGCCGTCCGCATCGACGGCACGACCCAGCCGGGGTTCGGCGGCGCCGTCTTTCCGCACCTCGTCGGCGGGCCGGCCGCCACCGTCGGCCTCGTGCTCCAGGGCGACGGCAGCGTCGTCACCGGCGTAGCCGTCACCGAGTTCGACGATGGCATCATCGTCCGCGGGAGCGGAAACCGGCTGGAGAACGTGACCGTCTACCGGAACCGCGACACCGCGGTCACGATCGAGGACGGCACCCGGAATCGAATAGTCGGCTCCGCGTTCTACAGCAACGGCCGCCGCCACATCGACCTCGGCGCCACCGCCAACGACAACCAGGACGCCGACACCGGCCCGAACGGCCTGCTCAACTCGCCCACGCTGTCGTACGGGACGTACGGCGGCGGGACGGTCTGGCTGTCGGGCTCGTACACCGGCGCGCCCGGCACGTTCGCCACCCCCGTGGCGAAGTACACCATGCAGTTGTACGTGGAGCCCGCTGACACCGGGCCCCGCAACGCGCGGGCGGGCGAGTACGCGCAGTTCGGCAACCAGACCGTCAACCTCGACTACGCCGCGACCACGCGCGCGTGGACGTACACCGGAACGCCCGGCCTGGCCCCGGGCGCGCGCGTGTTCGCGATCGCCGTCGACGCCGACGGGAACGTCTCGCAAGACTCGTTGTCCGTCCCGCTCCGGCAGACCGCGTACTACACCGTCTCGAACTCGGCCGACGCCGGCCCGAACTCGCTGCGGGCCGCGATCGACTTGGCCAACGCGTCCGGGCTGCCGACGCGCATCCTCCTCTCGACGTCGTCGGTCCAGCTGCTCACGCCCCTCCCGCCCGTGACGGTCCCGGTCTACTTCGACGGCGCCGCCACCGTGACCGCCGCGGCCCCCGCCGCCGCCGCCGCCGCCGGCCTCGTGATCAACGCGAACGACACCACCGTCACCGGGCTCGCGCTCACCGGCTTCCGCCACGGCATCGTGATCGACGGCAGCCGCAACCGCGTCGACGCCGGCGCCCGCGCCTACGGAAACGCGGGCGACGGCGTGCGCGTCGTCGGCGGGTCGGGCAACCTGATCGACGCCAGCCGGATCGCCAACAACGGCGGCCTGCCGATCAACCTCGGCACCGACGGCCGGACGCCCAACGACCCCCTCGACGCCGACGCCGGGCCCAACGGCCTGCAGAACGCACCGGCCGTCACGCGCGTCGAGCGGTACGGGGCGTCGCTGCGCGTTACCGGCGAACTGCGGGCGGCCCCGAACACCACCTACGTGCTCGACTTCTACTTCGGCCCCGCCTCGGGAACCGGCGCACCGGCGGCATCGAAACTGGCGCCGGCAATCGTCACGACCGACGCGGCCGGGCTCGCGCCGTTCGACCTGACGCTCCCGACCGGCACCCGCCCCGACCTCGCCTGGGCCCTGACCGCGACCGCGACCGGGCCGGGGTACAACACGAGCGAGGCGACCGCGCCGGTCTCCCCCGTCGTCCCCGCGTTCACCGTCGACAACGCGAACGACGCGGGCCCCGGCTCCCTCCGGCAGGCGATCCTCGACGCGAACGCCAGCGCCATCCCGGTCACGATCCGGTTCGACCCGTACATGGGACTCACGCCGCAGATCGTCTTGACGACGGCCCTCCCCGCCCTCGACAACCCCGGGATGTCGCTCGTCTGGTCGTACGACGGGCCGGGGCCGCTGATCCTCCGCGGGCCGGGCGGGGCGGTCGACGGCCTGATTCTCGCGGCCGACGAGATCACCGTCGGGGGCATCGACCTCACCGGCTGGCGACACGGGGTCGTCGTCCGGTCAAGCAACAACCGCGTCGGCAGCGCCACCGAGCCGCTCACGATCCACGGCAACTCCGGCTACGGGGTCCTCGTCGAGTCCGGCACCGGCAATGTGATCCGGGGCAACCGCATCGCCGCCGACGTGCTCCGGCCGATCGCCCTGGGCACCGGCGGGGCGGCCCCGAACGACCCCGGTGATCTCGACGAGGGCCCGAACGGCCTGCAGAACCGGCCCGTGCTCGCCAAGATCACCCGCGAGTCGGACGGAACGACGCGCGTGCGAGGCGAGTTCCGCGGCGCCGCCAACGCGACGATCACGCTCGACTTCTACCTCGACGGGCTGACCGGCGCGGAGTCGCACACCTCCACCCCCCCCTACGCCACCGCCACCGTCACCACCGACGCGACCGGCCTCGCCACGTTCGCCGTCCCGATCACGCTCCAGTCGATCGCCCAGCACGTCGTCGCCACCGCCACCGACGCCGCCGGCAACACCAGTGAAACGTCCGCCCCGGCCGCCGTCGAGGCCCTCCCCCTCATCGTCACGACCACAGCCGACTCGGGCGCCGGCTCCCTCCGCCAGGCGATCCTCGACGCCAACGCCCTGCTCGGGCCCGACCAGATCCACTTCGCCATCGGCGGCGGTGCCGGCGTCTACCGGATCGCACCCCTCTCGCCCCTCCCGGAAATCACCGAGGCCGTCGCGATCGACGCGACCACCCAGGCCGGATGGGCCGGCGCACCGATCGTCGAGCTCATGGGCCAGGGCCATTGGCGGGGCCTGTCCATCGCCGGGTCGAGCGACACCGAAACGTCGGCCGTCCGCGGGCTGGCGGTCGCCGGGTTCGACGTCGGCATCTGGGTCGACTCGCGCGGCGCCACCCTGACCGGCAACTACGTCGGCCTCGACGCCGCCGGCAACGTCGCCCCCAACCGCGTCGGCATCATGGCCGACGCGGACGACGTCCGCATCGGCGGGCTCGCGCCCCACGAGCGCAACGTGATCTCCGGCAACCGCGCGTTCGGGATCGACTCGGTCACGTACGTGTCCACGACGGTCGTCAACAACTACGTCGGCACCGACCCGACCGGCCTCGTCGCGCGCCCCAACGACGTCGGCATCCGGTCGCGCGGCGACGCCGACGTCATCGGCGGCACCGTCGCCGCCGCCCGCAATGTCATCTCCGGCAACACGACCGCCGGCATGTACGCCGGCACCAACTCCGGCTCCACAGTCGTCCAGGGCAACTACATCGGCGTCGACGTGACCGGCAACAAGCCCCTGCCCAACGGCGTCGGCCTCTACACCGACTACGCCGCGGTCGGCGGTAGCGCCCCGGGCGCCGGCAACGTGATCTCCGGCAACCGCGGCGCCGGCGTGTACGTCTGGAGCTACACGTGGCTGACCGGCAACAAGATCGGCGTCAGCGCGTCCGGCGCGCCCATGGGCAACGGCGGGGCCGGCGTCGAGGTCCACGACATGGTCACGGTCGGCTCGACCGGCCCCGGCGAGGGCAACGAGATCGCCTACAACGCCGGCGCGGGCGTCGCCGTCATCGAGTCCGCCTACTCCAAGCGCTGGACCTCGATCCGCGGGAACTCGATCCACGACAACGGCGGGCTCGGGATCGACCTTGGCACGACCCCCGGCGTCACCCCCAACGACGCGCTCGACGCCGACGCCGGCCCGAACGGCCTCCAGAACTTCCCGGTGCTCGCGGGCGTGAGCTCGACCGGATCGTCGATCACGATCAGCGGCGCCCTCAATTCCCGGGTCTTCACGAGCTACACCATCGACTTCTACGCCTCGGCCATGCCCGACGCGTCCGGCCACAGCGAGGGACAGGTCTACCTCGGGTCGACGTTCGTCGGCACCGACGTGAACGGGCAGGCAACGTTCTCGACGACCCTCGCCGCCAGCGTGCCGGATGGGTGGTTCGTCTCGGCGACCGCGACCGGTCCCGAACCGCTGCAGCAGACGTCGGTCGGCACCTCCGAGTTCTCGATGGCCGTGCTGGTCGGCAACCCCGCCCCCGCCTGGGGCATCGTCCGCCACGGCCAATCCCCCTCCGTCACCGTCCGCTTCGTCGCCCCCCCCGCCGGCGGCTTCCTCCCGTCCGACCTCGCCCTCCGCCGCACCGGCGACACCGCCGACCGCCCCGCCACCAGCGTCACCTACGACCCCGTCTCCCGCACCGCCACCTTCACCTTCGCCACCCCCCTCCCCGACGGCAACTACACCGCCACCCTCCTCCGCGGCCAGCCGCAGGACACCGGCGCCGCCTCCACTGCGCCCGCCTACGCCTTCCACGTCCTCACCGGCGACGCCGACGGCAACCGTGTCGTCGCCCTCAACGACCTCGTCATCCTCGCCAACCACTACGGGCTCGCCGGCACGCAAACCTGGGCCGACGGCGACTTCGACGGCAACGGCACCGTCGGCCTCAACGACCTGGTCATCCTCGCCAACCGCTACGGCTCCGTCCTCCCCGAAGGCGCGACCGGGCCAACCGGCCCAGGGGCGTCCGACGACGGCGCCGCGGAAGCCGAACCGGTCGCCCAGACCACACCCGACACGACGCCCGACGCACCCCCGGCCAACCCGGCCCCGGCCACCGACCAAGCAGCCGAGCCCATCGTCGCCGAACCGGTCGTCTCAGCGCCCGTCGTGGCCGAACCAGTTGCCGAACCTGTCATCGAACCGGTCGTCGCCGAACCAATCATTCCCCCGCCCCTGCCCGAGCCCATCGCCGAACCGATCCCGGCAGATCCCCCCGCCCAGCCGGACCGCCTGCCAGCGACCGACGCGCCCGTCGTAGCCGCGCCCGCGAAACCCGTCCTCACTTCCGCGCCGCCCTTCCGCGCCGGCCCCTCGATCCGCTACGGCCGACGCGGCCCTCGACCGACGCCGCCGCCCGCGCCCATCGCCCACCGACCCGCCCACCCGGCGCCCCAGACCCTGCCCGCCCGCGAGACGCCGACCGCCAACTCGTTCGCCCCGCGCCTCTCACCGCCCAAGTTCCCCTCGATCGCCGGCGACGCGAACCGCGACCGCCGCGAGTCCACCCCCGTCTTCGCCGACGAACCGGTCGCCCCCCCGCGCAGGCCCCTTCGGTAACCAGAGCGCACTCGAAAGACCACGGAACTCGTTCCGTGGGTTGCGCGGTTTCCCGACGAGCGCGCCCCCGCGAGGGCGCGCCTCTGGGAGGGCGAGGCTCCGCCCGAGCCGTTCCCTTCCGGTGACCGCCCTCCCCCCGCCGCCGTGCGCGCCCGTCGTCCGTCAGGCGCTACTCCCCGCGGTGACAATCCCCCAAAATCTTCCCCCGCCCCGCCCCGCCATCGCACACCCGTGCGCGCCCGTCGCCACCCCCGCGTGACACCGCCCGTAGAGTAGACCGAGCGCTCTTTGACAACCCGCCACGACCGCCCCGCCGATCCGGTACACAAAGGTACCGAAAAGTACCGGTTTGTCCCGCTTTGTACCGATTGCCGCAACCCCCCGCCCCCGCCCAACTCGTGTGTTGATATCGCCTTACCTCGTCCACCCCGTCAACCGACCTCCCCTTC
>DASPKW010000448.1:0-2703 GCA_035627895.1 Tepidisphaeraceae bacterium
TGGGGGGATGCTCATGGGGGGCTCCGGTACGAGTGGAGGCGGAGTATCGGGGCGGGAAGGGTGAAGTCAATCGGGGAGAAGGACGGGAACGTCTGCCCCACTGTTTCGGGATCGGGCGCGTCAGCAAAGCGTTGCGTTGCAGCTGTCTGATCTCAGACGCGGCGCGGTGGACGTCCGCGGGTGATTTCTTATGATGCCCGGTCCGTTCGAATCGGGAAGTCGCTTTACCTCAACGTGAATTACACACCATGGCAAAAGGCAACGCGGTAATCGGTCAGTCCGGCGGTCCGACGATGGTCATCAACCAGTCGCTCGTGGGCGTCGTGCAGGAAGTGCAGAAGTCGGCGCACATCGGGCGGCTGCTCGGGGCGCGGCACGGCGTGAAGGGGATGGTCAACAACGACTACGTGGAGTTGAACGGGGCGCCGGCGGAACTGCTGGAGCGGGTGGCGTACACGCCGTCGGCGGCGCTGGGGTCGACGCGGGACAAGCCGGACGCGGCGTACTGCGAGCGGATCTTCGAGAACTTCAAGAAGAACGACGTGCGGTACTTCTTCTACATCGGGGGGAACGACTCGGCGGACAGCGCGCGGATCGTGCACGAGATGGCGAAGGACCAGAAGTACGAGTTGAACGTGTTCCACGTGCCCAAGACGATCGACAACGATCTGCGCGTGCACGACCACACGCCGGGGTTCGGCAGCGCGGCGAAGTTCGTGGCGATGGCGATCATGGGGGACGACTACGACAACAAGAGTTTGCCGGGGATCAAGATCGACGTGATCATGGGGCGGAACGCGGGGTTTCTGACGGCGGCGAGCGTGCTGGCGCGGACGTACGAGAACGACGGGCCGCACCTCATCTACGTGCCGGAAGCGCCACTGACGGAGGAGAAGTTTTTGGCGGACGTGGACCGCGTGTACTCCAAGCTCGGGCGGTGCCTGATCGCGGTGAGCGAGGGGATCTCGGCGCCGGAGAAGAACGCCAAGGGCAAGTACGTGACGTGGGCGGAGAAGATGGCGGAGAACCTCGAGCAGGACGCGCACGGGAACGTGCAGTTGTCGGGAAGCGGGGCGCTGGGTGATTATTTGTCGTCGCTGGTGACGCGGAAGCTGAACAACCCGGGCGGGAAGAAGCTGCGGGTGCGGGCGGACACGCTGGGGTATCTGCAGCGGTCGTTCCCGTTCGTGAGCGAGGTGGACGCGAAGGAGGCACGGCTGGTGGGCACGCAGGCGGCGAAGTACTCGGCCGACCCGGCGAACACGCAGGGGTCGGTCGCGATGCGGCGCGTCGGTGGCGGGGCGTATCAGATCGAGACGTTCCTGACGCCGCTGGCGACGGTGGCGCGGGAGACGAAGCATTTGGACGAGTCGTACATTGTGAACGGGAACGATATCAGCGATGCGTTCAAGGAGTACGCGCGGCCGCTGGTGGGGGCGTTGCCGAAGGTGGGGTCGTTGGTGGAATTGAAGTAGGGGAGAGGGCCGCAAAGACGCGAAGGGCGCGAAGAAGAATTGAGCGAGCCCGTTCGGCTTTGGTCGGACGGGCTCGTTCGTTTTGAGGGGGGAATCGCGACGACGCGAAGCGCCTGCGGCGGGCCGTTCGGGGGCGGGTGCATGTCGGGTTCGGTGGGCATGTGGTCCCAAGTGTCGCGATCGCGGTCGCGGGTCGGATATCATGGGGTCATGTCTCGCACGGGTCGATTTGCGGTCGCTCTCGCACTCATTGCGCTCTCGTTCGTGCCGGCGCGCGGCGCCGAGCCGAGCCCCCCTGCCCCCCCTGCTCGCCCGCCGAACGTCGTGGTGTTTATCGCGGACGATCTGGGGTGGGCGGACTGTTCGATCTACGGCGGGCGGGACGTGGCGATGCCGGCGCTGGAGCGCGTGGCCCGGGCGGGGCTGACGTTTACGCACGCGTTCGTGAACTCGCCGAGCTGTGCGCCGAGCCGGGCGGCGCTGCTGACGGGACTCGAGCCGGCGCGGAACGGGGCCATGGCGAACCACGCGCGGCCGCGGGCGGACGTGAAGCGGTGGCCGGCGTATTTCAAGGAGCTCGGGTACGAGACGGTGGCGATCGGGAAGACGGCCCACTATGCGCAGGTTCAGCAGTACGGGTTCGATCACGTCAGCCACTTCAAATACCACGAAGACGACTGCGTGGGGGCGGCGGTGAAGTGGCTGGCGGAGCGGAAGTCGGAGAAGCCGCTGTGTTTGATCGTGGGGACGAACTGGCCGCACGTGCCGTGGCCGAGGGAGACGGGCCGGATCGATCCGGCGAAGGTGACGCTGCCGGCGAACACGGTGGATACGCAAGAGACGCGGCAGGCGCGGGCGCGGTATCTGGCGGCGGTGGGGAACATGGATCGAGACCTGGGGCTGACGTACGACGCGGCGCGGAAGCACTTGGGCGAGAACACGGTGTTCGTGTTCACTGCGGACCACGGGTCGCAGTTTCCGTTCGGGAAGTGGAACTGCTACGACGCGGGGACGATGCTCTCGATGACCGTGCCGAGCGGCGCGACGTAATACCGGCTCATCCAACGGGCCAGTTCCATCATGCCCGCATCGACCAGCACGCGCTCGTCGTCGATCGCGGTGAGACGCTTGATCTTCGGATAGGTGGTGGTGGGGCGAATTCCGACCACGTACCCCTTGGCCGGCTTGTTGTTGCGCCCCAGCGGCACTCGGACGCGCTGCCCGACCC
>DASPKW010000449.1:0-4655 GCA_035627895.1 Tepidisphaeraceae bacterium
GAGGGCGGCTTCCGCGACTGGGGCTACCAGCTCGCCAAGGACGCGTTCGGCGCGGTCGAGATCGACGGCGGGCCGTGGTGCAAGATCCCCGCGGGCCGCCCCGGCGCCGGGATCGTCATCAAGGACGCGATCGCCGACATCACGCTCCAGCAGGTGCTCACCCGCCCGGAAGACTTCGACGTGATCGCCACGCTCAACCTCAACGGCGACTACCTGTCCGACGCCCTAGCCGCCCAAGTCGGCGGGATCGGCATCGCGCCCGGCGGGAACATCAACTACGTCTCGGGCCACGCGATCTTCGAGGCCACCCACGGCACCGCCCCGAAGTACGCCAACCAGGACAAGGTTAACCCCGGCTCCGTCATCCTGAGCGGCGTCATGATGCTCGAGTACATGGGCTGGCAGGAGGCCGCCGACCTGATCACCAAGGGCCTGGACAAGGCGATCGGCGCGAAGACGGTCACGTACGATTTCGCGCGGTTGATGGACGGGGCGAAGGAAGTGAAGTGCTCGCAGTTCGCGGATGAAATGATCAAGCACATGGGGTGAGGACCGCGCCCGGTCGCGCATTCGAGAACCCGCCCACTGTGGCGGGTTTTTCTTTGCGCGGTTCTAATCGTCGCACCACACGATGAGCTACAATCGTCGAAAGGTGATGGCGGCGTATTCTCGGCGGGGCGTGCGCGTCGTTCGCGAAGGCGCAGGCCACACGGTCCTCGAGGCGCCTGACGGCAGGCGGACCGCGGTCCCCCGGCACAACGAACTCGCCCGCGGCACGGTGCGCGCGATCACCGAGCAACTCGGCCTGGATTGGCAGTCGGTCAAGAAGGAGCTCTGATGCGAATCCTCCACGTCAACGTCACCCCGGACGAGGGCTGGCTGGTCGCGCAGGCGCTTGAGGAGCCGGGCGTGATCACGCAGGGCCGGACGTTCGACGAGTTGATCGCCAACGTGCGCAACGCCGCCGAACTCTTGCTCGAAGACAAAGACATTCACATCGAGCTGGTGATCCCCGCCTCAGTCCGGCTAAGCAGGCCCAAGTCCGGTCGGCGTGCCAAACCGGCGACGCGGGGATCTCGGCAGCCGGTACGCCAAAAGTAGTCCGCGCGAACACGGGTTGGGCTTGGCGGACGTAGTCATTCCACGAGAGCGACGCCGCCTCATTGCGGCTCGTGCCCCTTGTTCACCGTCAGCCGGTCCAACTCCCGCACGCTCGCGTACGGCACGTAGCCCTTCGTCAGCGCCTTGGCGTAGAAGCCGTTGATCGGCTTTACCTTCGTCACGTAGTCGATGGTCAGCCGTCACGTAGTCGATGCTCAGCACGAGCTTCCCCGCTGTCTTGAAGCGGTCGAGGCCTTCAAGCACCGGGTTGATGTCCGCGGTTGTTCGGCTCGTTCCCATCGTACCACGTGTCCTCGTGGCCGATGCCGTTGGTGACCGCCAGGTAGTCGGCGTGCTTGCTCAGTTCTTCGCCGTTCTGGACGAAGATGGAACGGGACATCGGGCGCGATGTTATCACACTCCCCTAAAACCTTTTGGCCGCCGAGCTTGCCCGGCGCGTCACGCGGCGCTCGCGCGCTCTAAATTCCGCGACCCGCGCGGACGGGGGGCAGTGCCCACCCTACAGTTTCGAGGAATACCCCGGCACGGAGGCCGCGCGCATGTCCCTCTTCGATCACCTTCCGGACCCCGCTCCGTCCGCCGTCACGTCGCCCAAGCTTCTCGAGGTTCACGAGATCCTCTGCCGGACGTACGGCTGCCCGATTCCCTACTTCCACCACCTCGACCCGCTGTCGGAGCTGATCTCTTCGCTCCTGTCCCACCGGACGAAGAACGCCGACTCGGGCCGCGCGTTCAAGGCGCTCCGCGCCGCGTTCCCGACGTGGTCGGCCGTGCGCGACGCGCCGACCGCCGACGTCGAGCGCGCGATCGCCGCCGTCACCTGGCCCGAGCTCAAGGCCCCGCGGATCCAACAGGTGCTCCGGCGGTTGACCGACCTGCGCGCCGGCGCGACGCCCGAAAGCGCGGCCGACCCCGACGCCGCGCTGCGCCTCGACTTCCTCGCGACGATGTCCCCCGGCGCCGCCCGCGCGTTCCTCGAGCAACTCCCCGGCGTCGGCCCCAAGACGTCGGCGGCCGTCCTTTCGTTCTCGTCGCTCCGCATGCGCGCCCTGCCGGTCGACGCCCACCACCACCGCGTCGCCGTCCGCCTCGGCCTGATCCCGCAGTCGCTCGCGGTCGGGCCGTCGCACGCCGTCATGGAGGCGATGCTCGCGCCCGAGTGGTCGCCGCAGCAGGTGTACGACCACCACGAAATCCTCATGCTCCACGGCCAGCAGTGCTGCTACCACCACGCGCCCGCGTGCACCCGGTGCCCCGTCCTGCGCCTGTGCCCGGACGGGCAGCGGCGCACGTCCGCAGGCGTCGCGCCGCGAACCGCAGGCCGGACGGACGAAACGAAAACGCACCCGGATGCCGCCCCGCCCGTGCGGGAAGCGGCCGACAAGACCGACGCGCGGTGAGGCGGCGCGGCGGCGGGCGCGAATCCGGTTCGCGCGACTCGTGAAGACGACCGAATGACGGACCGCGAACGACCGCGGGGCAGTCCGGATCGGACTGCCCCGCGGGGTGATCGTTTGAAATGGAAATCGGAGGTCAGTCGAGGCGGACGAGGTACATGTCTTCGGGGTTGCCGGAGAACGGGGCGAGCGTTTGCCGGCGCTCGAGGACGTCGTACAGGCCGGGCGCGGTGAGCGGCCCGGCGATCAGGACGTCGCCGCCCTGGCCGATCGCGACATTGGCGACCGCGTCGTCGCCGGCGCCGCCGACCTGGGTCTGGTACAGGACGCGGCCGTTGGCCCCGTACTTGACCATGAACCCGTCGAGGCCGCCCTCGCTGACGAGGGTTCGGCCGCGGCCGAACGTGGCCGTGCCCTGGAACTGTCCGCCCATGTAGACGCCGCCCGAGCCGTCCATGTGGAGCGTGAGCGGGGCGTCGTCGAGCGTGCCGCCGGCGCGGTAGCCCCAGCGGATGCGGCCGTCGGTGTTGTACCGGGCGACGAACGCGTCGAGCCCGCCGGCCGAGTGCAGGCGGGCGGGCTGGCCGAGCCCGTCGAGCTGGAAGTTGGGCGAGCCGGTGAAGGTGCCCATGATCGCGAACCCGTTCGGGGACGTCTTGGACGCCTCGTCGGTCACGATGCCGGTGATGGTGGCGTTGTCGATCTGCGCGCCCCAGCGGACCTGCCCGAGCTCGTCGAACTTCAGGACGAACGACGTCGGGCCGACCAGGTCGACGATCGTGTACGCGGACGCGACGGTGTAGTTGCCGGTGACCGTGCCGGTCACCCAGCGGAACCCGTCGCGGTCGACGGCGGTGCCGGTCGGGATGACGCTGACCCCGCCCCCGCCGGAGAGGCCGCCGATCTGGTGCAGCTTGCCGGTCGCGTCGTACATCCCCTCGATCAGGCCGGTGTCGCCGCTCCCGTCGTCCTGCGAGCCGATGACCTCAATGTACCCGGGCCCGTGGATCGTGTGGGTCGAGATGACGACGGCCGTCTCGTTGTTCAGGTCCTGGAGGTGGGTGGCGGCGCGGAGGACGCCGTCCTGGTCGACCCCGAGCAGGAACATGTCCGTCCCACCGGTCGCGCGGACGGTCGCGATGCGCCGCGGGTGGGGGTCGAAGTCGAGGCTGCCCGAGAACGTGCCGGCGACCCACAGCGTCGACCCGGTCGGGTCGAGCGGGAGCTTGGCCGTGTTCCGCAGCGTGTTCATCGTGAAGTTAATGGACCGGGCCGTCTCCGCGTCGGCGGCGACCGGCGCGCCCGCGGCGTCGCCGAACCGCAGGCCCCACAGGAACTCCCCCTTGTTCCCGTACTTGGCGATGAACATGTCGCCGGTCGGGCTCTGCGCGGTCATCGCGTAGACGCGCCGCGACGGGTTGAAGTCCACCGTCCCGGTGAACCGCCCGACCACGTACGCGTTGCCCTGCAGGTCGGTCGTCATGGCATCCTGCTCGGCCCCGATCGGCAGCGCCCATTTGACCGAGCCCGCGGCCAATAACCGCCGGCCTTCCAGGTTCTCGAACTGCGCGCGGCCGGACGTGCGGACGGCCCCGGACGTGGAAAACGACGACATACCCTCGCTCCCTTCGCGATCACCCGACATGACAAACGACACAGAGGACCGGCATTCTCCAGATAACGCTCACCGAACACAATAGTTTCCCACTTTTTCAACCGGCCGTGCGTAACGTACGTCGTCGTCGCGGTCTGCTCGCGCGCGGCCACTTACGCCGCGCGCAACTTCGAGAAGGTGTTATCCTGAGTCGAAAACGGAGCACTCCACGTCTGGTCGCCCCGGCCAGTCACTTTTGAATCGCCGCACCGCCGCCTATGCTTACGCCCGATGAAGGATGAGCCCGTGACCCCCGCGCCCGCGACCGTCGACGTCGCCGCGCCGCCGCGCGAGCATCACCCCGTGCTTTCGTGGGCCTGGATCAAGCAAACGGTCAAGCGCCTGGGCCCGGCCGGCCCGCTGGCCGTGATGGCGTCGATCTTCCCGCCCTTGGGCGGGTTCGTGCTGCTCGGGTTCATCAAGCAGGTCGCGCCGTGGCTTAAGTCGCACGACACGCTCGGCCTGGCGATCTACATCGGCGG
>DASPKW010000450.1:0-11726 GCA_035627895.1 Tepidisphaeraceae bacterium
CGCCGGTCGCGTTCGGGGCGACGGCGGCCGCCTTCATCTCCGGGATCGCCGCCGACACCCGGTCCGCCAGCAGCAACCCCGATTTGACGCGCGACACGACCTTGCGCGAGTGCTCTTCGGCGATCACCCGCAGCCATTCGATCGCGGCGTTGAGCAGTTGCCGGGTGGTCCCGTCGGACGCGCCGGCGGCGTCGCCGGACGCCGTCGGGCGGTGCGAGGCCGACGTCTGCACGGCGCCGCCCGCGTCGGTCGTCGACCGCAACTCGCGGCTGACCAGCAGGTAGAACTTCCGCACGTCCACGAGCCGCCACTTCATGGTCCCGCGGATTGTCAGGCTCAGGTACTCCTGGGTCAGCACGTTCTCGTCGGCGAACCGGAGCGTCTGCACCTCGAGCGGGATCCGCAGCGCGAGCTCCTCCCCCATCACGGGGTACAGGAACCGCACCCCGCCTTGGCCGTCGTGCAAATCGTCGTCGCTGAACGCGACCGACTTATTGCGGAGCACGAGTACGCCCTCGACCGGGTCCCACGCGATCAGGCGAACCATCCCCCAGAGGAGCGGCACGTCCTTCTCGACCAGCACCCGCTGTCGGGCGCGCAGCAGGAGCCACGACTGCTGGCCGAGCGCCACGGTCGCGACGATGAAGATCGCCAGGGCGACGAGGGCCGCGTACAGGCTGAAGACCGACAACACGATCGCGAGCAGTCCGATCGCCCCCCACACGGCGCCGAAGTACGCCAGCAGGTGGCCGACGGTCTTCGGAACGCGGAAGAATCGCTTGGCCCGGCCTTCGACGGGCGGCCCGGGCACGGTCCGCGACGATACGGATACGGGCCGGCCCCCGGCGCCAGGACTGCCGTCGGCGCCCGTCGCGCCGGGCGCCCCGCTGGCGTTCCGCGACGGTGGCAGGTCGAGCGGAGGCAACTCCCGGATCGCGACCTTCGGGACCCGTATCGCGGCTCCGCACGCGGGGCACGCGTAGGCGCGTCCCCCCTGGTCCACCCGGGCGCGGAACTCTTTGCCACAGGCACAGCTGAACTCGACCGTATTGTCTGCCGGCTTCACGGAACGCACCCCGTTCGCAAAATTGTGTTGGACTCGGATCGAACCGACTGTATCCGACACGCCGGGTGGGCCGCAAGGAAATCCCGACGAGCACGATGGCGAATGGCCATTTGTCGCTGGTAATCGGTCACACACGTGGGCGGGGCGCGTGCGACAACACGCGTGTGTGTGCGCGCGAAAACGCCCGGTCGGTGGTCGACCGGGCGCTTTCTTGAGATCCGAGCGATCGCTAAGCCGCGAGCGGCGTTACCGGTCGTCGCGGACGAAGATGAACCGGCTGGCGGTCTGGCCGCTCTCGGGGTCCTTGGTCGTCACGTACATGCGGACGCCGCGCTTCAGGTCGACGGTCTTGAGCGCCTCGGTCAGGTCGTCCGCATTGCGGACGGCCTTCCCGCCGATGCGGGTGATCACGTCGCCCGCGCTCAGCCCGGCCTTGCCGGCGGCGCTGCTCCGGTCGACGCTGGTCACGACGGCGCCTTCCTTCACGTCGGCCAGGTCCCACTGCTTGAGCAGGGTGGGCGAGGGGTCGGCGTACTTCAGGCCGAGCTTGTCGCTGGTGTCGACGTCGGGGTTGCCCTCGATCTTGCCGGGCAGGCCCGCGAGCTTGACCGTGTCGGGCTGCTCGCCGAGCCGGAGCACGACCTCCTGCTCCTTGCCGTCGCGGAAGACGTTGAGCTTCACGTCGACGTTCGGGGCGGTCGCGGCGATCTGGTGCCGCAGGGCCTGCACGTTGCCGACGCCCTTGCCGTTGATGCTGGTGACGATGTCGCCGGGCTGGAGCTTGCCGACCGCGGGCGTATTGGGCATCACCTGCTCGACGAGCACGCCGGTCGTGCCCTGGTACCCGAACGACTGGGCCTTCGGGATGTCGCGCGACACGTCGGAGATCGACACGCCCAGCCACCCGCGGACGACCTTGCCCTTGGCCTTGATCGACTCGTAGACGAACTTGGCCTGGTTGCTCGGGATCGCGAACCCGATGCCGCTGAAGCTACCGGTGCGGCTGGCGATCGCGGTGTTGATGCCGACGACCTCGCCGCGCGTGTTCACCAGCGGGCCGCCGGAGTTGCCGGGGTTGATCGGGGCGTCGACCTGGATGAAGTTCTCGTACCCCTGGCTGCCGAGGATGCCGGCCTGGCGGTTCAGGGCCGAGACGATCCCGTGGGTCATCGAGCCGACGTACCCGAACGGGCTGCCGAAGGCCATGATCCAGTCGCCCTTCTGAAGCTCGTCGGAATCGCCCCACTTGGCCGGGATGATCCGGTCCGCCTCGAACCGGATCACGGCCAGGTCCGTCTTCTTGTCCGCGCCGACGACCTTGGCGTTGGTGAACTTGCGGCCGTCGGAAAGCGTGATCTCCATGGCCGTCGCGTCGCCCGCGACGTGGTTGTTGGTCAGGACGTAGGCGGTGCCGTTCTCGACCTCCATGATCACGCCCGACCCGGTGCCGTGCTGCTCGAACGGCGCCGACCCTCCGTCGAAGTCGGGGAGGTCCGGCGCGCCATCGCCGTCGAGGTCGGGCAGTTGTCGGCGGAGGTGCTCGGGAATGCGGAGCCGGCCGCGGGCGTCGCCCGTCTTCATTGTCTTGGTCACGCTGATGTTCACCACCGACGGCTCGACGACCTTGCCGACGTGGCGGAAGACGGACGAGAGGTCGTCCATCCGCGCGAGCTGCTCGCGCGTCGCCCCGACCTGGTCCGCGGCCCGCGCGAACTGCGTCGACTGGATGTAGTTGAACCCGAAAAAGCCCGTGGCGGTCGCCGCGCCGGCGACGGCCAAGGCGCCGAGAGTCGAACGGAATGCTTTCATATCGCTACCTCGCCGCTGAATGATGATGTTAACGCGGTCGGCGGATCAAAACGGCTGATCCATCGCCGCGACCCGGTCCAAAAACGCCTGCCGCTCCGCCGGGGGCATCACGTAGTCGTGCTCGGTGGCGGGATACGTCCCGCCCGCCACCGCCTGCACGTACTTCGTGAACGCGTCCCGAAGGACGGCGCCGTTGTCGCCAAGCTGCGGGACGAACCTCGGCCGGGTCGGTGTGAGGCCCAAACCATCTTGTGTCACAATGACACTGCTGTGACAGGACGGTCCTGCACCGCAACCGATCACCGGAATCGAAGTCTTTTCCACAACAGCCTTTGCGACTTCCGGGGGGACGGCCTCCAGAAGTAACCCGGCCGCCCCCGCAGCCTGCATTTGCAACGACAATGCCAGAATCTCCTCGGCCTCGTCGGCCGTGCGCCCCTGAAAGCGATAACCCCCAAGCAGACCAACAGTTTGCGGCTTAAGACCGAGGTGCGCAAAGACCGCCACACCCGCATCGGCGAGCGTACGGATGAGCGGGACGTGTGTGCCAGCGACCTCGAGCTTCACGGCGTCGCAATTCGTCTGCTGAACCATCTTCACAACGTTCCTGACGCCCTGCGAGATTGACGCCTGGTAAGAGCCGAACGGCATGTCGCCGAGCAGCAGCGCATCCGGCGCCCCACGGCGGACCGCGGCCGTGATCTGGATCATAAACGACAGCGGAACGGGCAGCGTGGTCGGGTGCCCGAGAATCACGTTGGCCGCCGAGTCGCCCACGAGGAGGAGCGGCACGCCGACCTCGTGCATGACGCGGGCGGTGGTGTAGTCGTAGCAGGTGAGCATCGCCAGCCGCTGGCCGGTGGTCCGCACGGCGCGCAGGTCGGCGAGGGTGACCTTCTTGGGGAGGGGCATGTCGGAAGTATAGCGTTGGAGAGACAAGGTGAGGGGGAGGGGGATGGAGCGTGCTAATAGCCGAGGGCGGAAGCCCACGGTTGTGTTCGAAGACCCGGTGCGTGCCTGCCCGAAACATTTGCCCGTCGGCGCGCGTACTATGGGACGTGAATCGACGCATATCCGAGCTCTTGCGGGCGGCCCTGGTCGTGGTGTGTGCGTGGGGCGGGGCGGCGACGGCCGCGCCCGCGCCGGCGACCAAGCCGAGCGCGCCGGCGACGAGGCCGGCCAAGGCGCTGTCGCCCGAAGAGCAGAAGCTCGTCAAGCTCCGCGATTTGTCCAAGACGGCGGTTCTGGCGCTGGAGGGGCGCAAGCTCGACGCGGCCGAGACCGCGCTCGTCGAGGCGCTGGTCATCGACCCCGACAACTACACCAACGTCTACAACATGGCCTGCCTGCGGGCGCTGCAGGGCAAGTCGGACGACGCGCTGGCCTACTTGGAGCGCGCGGCCGACGCGGGGTTCACCGACTTCGTCCACCTCGAGCGCGACCCGGACCTCAACTCGCTCCGCGAACTCGCCCGGTACAAGAAGCTCGTCGCCAACCGGGACGTCTATCAGAAGAAGGACGCCGACCGCGCGCTCGCGAGCCTTAAGAAGCAGTTCGGCGACAAGTACCTCTACGAGGTCGATTCGCCGAACAAGCTCGTGTACGTCGCCAACACCGACGCGCCGACCTTGGCGGCCGTCAAGAAGTGGCTGACGGCGCAGGCGAAGAGCCAGTGGGCCGAGCTGTTCGACAACAAGCCGGATGAGTACATCGTGATCCTCCTGCCGTCGGCGGCGGACTACAAGAAGCTGATCCGCCAGCCCGGCGTCGAGGGCGTGTACATGCCGCAGGCGCGCACGCTGATCGCCCGCCGGCTCGGCCAAGTCATGACGCACGAGTTCACCCACGCGATGCACGCGGGCGACCTCGACAAGAGCAAGCAGGAGCACCCGATCTGGGTGATCGAGGGGATCGCCAGCATGTACGAGGCCGGCCAGTTCGAGGGCGAGCGCCTCGTCCCGCGCGACAACTACCGCCTTTGGTTTTTGCAATCGGCCCACAAGAGCGGCCGGCTGATCCCGCTCGAAAAGTTGATCAAGATGGAGCAGGACGAGCTCGTCAAAAATGCGACGCTCGGCTACGGGCAGTCGTCGAGCGTGATGCTTTACCTGTACGACCAGGGGCTGCTCAAGCCGTTCTACCAGGCGTTCAAGGCGGGGCTGGACAAGGACCCGACCGGCAAGGCCGCGCTGGAGAAGGTGAGCGGCAAGCCGCTGAAGCAGTTCGAGAAGGAGTGGCAGGCCTGGATGGCCCGGCGGAACCCGCCGGCGATGAGCACCGGCCCGGACGGCGCGTTCCTCGGCGTCCGCTTCAGCCAGGAAAACGACGGCCTCAAGATCGACGAGGTGGTCGCCAACGGCCCCGCCGCCAAGGCCGGCATCAAGCAGGCCGACGTCATCGTCGGCCTGGGCGAGACGGACGTGCGCGACCAGATGTCCCTGATGCCAATGCTGAAGGAACTCCAGCCGGGCGAGAGCGTGAAGTTCAAGGTCCGGCGCGGGCAGGCGTACCTGGACATCGCGGTGACCCTCGGCAAGCGCGACGACGCGGCGCCTGCGCGACGCCCCGAAGTTCCCCGCGGACGGGGGCGTGGGTGAACGGGTGCGCAGCACACCCGCTTGCGGGTTAGCGGGCCACTGGTATCCGGTAAACGAATGGAGTGCTTGGACGCAGTTGCACGGGCACGGCCGTGGGGCGTTACCCGCGCGCGTTTAAGTGGGGCGGACATTCTTGTCTGTCCGGGGGGCGAGCGGAGGCATTCTTGCCTCCCGAGCCTGCCCGGTCCGCAGAAGCCCAGTCAGGCAGACAAGAATGTCCGCCCCACTGAACTCCGGAGGCGTCGGTGTCAATACAACCGCGTCGGCTCCGTCTCCGCCGCCGGGTCCTTTAGCGAGTCCGACTTAAGCCGCACCTCCAGCCGCACGTCCCCCGGCGCCGTCGCCTTGGCCAGCACGCGCCACACCGCCGTGTCCCCCGGCCTGAGCGTCTCCAGCGGCGCGAACGTCAGCGTCTGCCCCGCCGCGATCGCGTCCGTCGGCCCCTGTGAGCCGGCGAACTTGAGCGCCGGTGGCAGGGTGACGGTGACGGCTAGGTTGGAGTCGGCGCCCGTACCCTGGTTCTTGACCGTGATGCGGTAGGCGACCTCGTCGCCGACGCGGATCGGGTCGTCGAGGTCGATCACCTCCAGCCGCAGCGCCGCCAGCGTCAGCACGTTCGTCGTCGCCTTGGCCGACACCTCCGCGGCGCACGACGCGATCGCCCGCGCGGTCACCACGAGCGGCCCGTCGGCGGCGGTCGCGCGGACGGCGACGGTGACGACGCGGGACTCGCCGGGCGCGATCGTGCCGATCTCGACGCCGTCGCCGACGAGCTTGGCGGGCGCTTTCGCGGCAGGGGGGGCCGCCGCGCGGTCGCCGACGCCGGGCGCGTTGAACGGCGCGCGCGGCGCCGCATCCGCCGCCGGCGCGGCCCCGTCCAGCGTCGCCGACGCGACCACGCCCTTCCCGCCCGTGTCGAGGATCACCGCCGCCTTGCGCGCCGGCGCATCCCCCGTGTTCTTCACCGTCACCGTATAAGTTGCCGTCTTGTTCAGGTACTCGGCCGCCGGGCCGGAGACCGCCACGTCGAGCGCCGGCTGGCGGACGATCGTCGACACGTCGTTGCTCTTCACCTCGGCCCCGCCGGTCGCGCGGGCGACCGCGAACCCGGCGTACGTGCCCGTCTTAAGCGGCTTGACCCGCACCACCATCTCGCGCGACGAGTTCTGCCCAAGGTCCCCGACGTCGAACTTCACCACCGTCTTGCCGTCGTCCGTCACCAGCCCCTCGGGCAGGCGGTCCTCCAGCACCACCCCGCGCTCCGTGCCCGTGCCGACGTTGGCCGCGACGTACGTGTACTTGATCCCCTCGCAGATGTCGGCCTCGGCCGGGGCGGCCTTGGTCAATTTGAGGATCGGGTTGACGACCGACGTCTCCGTGCGGGTCGCGAGCTTGTAGTCGACGGCGATTGCGCTGGCGAGCGTGCCCTCGGCGTGCGGCACGCCGGTCACGTCGATCGTCCGCACCGCCAGCGGCCCGAGCTCGCCCAGGTTGTACCGCGCCCACCCGCCCTCGGCCGACGCGACCGGCGGCTCCGACCGCGTCAGCGCGAACGACTCGGGCAACCGCTCGCGCACGACCACGTCCGTCAGCACGGCCGACGTCAAATTCGTCACCCGCAGCTTGTAATCGAACGGCCGGTTCAGCCGCGCCTCGCGCGGGGCGAGCTTCTCGATAAACAGCGCGCTCGTCGCCTTATCCCCCGTCGGGGCGGCCAACGAGAAGCGCGAGAAATCCTCGACGGGGGTCGCCCCGGTCGTCGGCGGCGGCACCGGCCGGTTCGCGGCGGCGCGCCCCGGCTCCAGCGGGTCGGGCCCGTCGCGGAACGCATAGCGGTCCCCGGTGCAGGCGGCCAACGTCAGGCAGATCAACAAAGCGGCGGGCGTGCGCATGGACTCTCCTCCCGCCCGGCTGGGCGCGTATTGCTCAGCTAACGATAGGAAGGGGGGATCCGTCAACGCCAAAATCAGGAGGGAGGGGTTGCGAAGGCCGGGATGCTCATTTGTGGCACGGGCATCCTGCCCGTGCGAGCGGCCCCCGACGCTCGACACCCGCTCGCATGGGCTGGAAGCCCACGCGACGGGAGGCCGAACGGCTCACTCCGGCCCGCGCAGCATGACCGCACACGCAATCACGATCCCGCCGGGGATGCGGGTCCAACCGAGCTCCGTCTCCGGGCGCGCGGGAGACAGGGCGTAACGCGGCTCCAGTTGGCCGGCAAGGGACGCCAAGTCGGTGGCAATCGCGGCCCACGGCCAAACCTGCATTCGCCCGAGCCGGCGCGCAACGGCGACGACCGACCGGCCGGCGCGGAGCTCGGCGAGGACCGTCTCGACCGCTTCGAGGGCGTCGGCAGGGGAGGAACGGCCGAAGTCGAAGGGCCGGTAGGGGCTGTGGTGAGCGATCGAGACGAAGAAGACCACGAGCGGCTCGGCGAGCGGATCGACCCCGAGGTCGGCCCACGCCTCCGGGATCGTCTCGGCCTCGACGGCGGCGACGAGGTGGGCGGCGAGCGCGGCGGGGGAGTCGGTCATGGTCTGGCGATCCGTGCGAGCGTGCGTCGGTGCGGGTCATGTCTTCTCGAGAATGACGTCGACAGCCCAGCACCCTCTGACATGTGACCCTTCGCCGCGAAGATGGGCGAGGAGGGCGGCGTCGGCGCACCCGGCCGCTTCGAGCGCGTCCGCAAGCTCTGGCAGGCGGTCGAACGCGCCATCGTCGTAGATCGATCGGGCGAGGGCGACGATCTCGGGCGTGCGGAGGGGGGCTGGGAATTCGGGCGGCGGGCGGAAGGGGTTGCCAAAGACGTCGCGCAGCAGGCTGGCGAGCGCGGCGCGCTGGAAGCGCACGCCGGCGGGGACGGGCTCGGGCCAGCGGAAGGGGCGGATGAAGACGCCGGCGTGGACGTAGAACGAGAGGGCCAGTTCGAAGTCGAGCGCGGCGCCGTACGCGTCGTCGGCCAGCGACAGGACCTTGACCGCGACGACCAGCGCGCTGGCGGCGGCGGTCATTTTGTAAAACCCGCGCCCGAGGTACTTGACGGCCCAGTAACCCGGCTCGCCGCGCCTTTTGCCTTCGTCGTCGTACTCCACGGCCGACGAGGCTCGGAGCGCCGCGACCAACTCGTCCCCGGTACGCCGGAATTCGAGCCACTCCTCGACGGCGACGACGGCCACGCGGTTCACCGGCGTCGGGATGCGCTCCCAAATCCGCCGGCAGGCCGCGCACGCGAAGAGCCGGAACTTCCGGTCAAGGCCGGTCGACACCGTCTCGAGCTGCCAACGGTTATTCGCGCCCGGGACGGCGTCGGCCCACGCCGGGCCGTCGCGCAGGAACTCGATCATCGCGAGCGGGTCGTCGGACGTGAGCCACTCGGCCTCGGTCATGCCCGGCATCGTACCGGATCGGACGCCACGACCGCGAGCCGTCCGAAAGCCGCGGAGCGGCGGCAGCCAGTAGCCCATGGCGTGAGCCATGGGTGTGGGCGAGCGCGGACGGGAAAGCCCCGGCAGGGGCGACAGCGGCGAACGACGGCCGCGCCGCTGTCGCCCCTCCGGGGCTTGGCGAAACGGAGTATTGCAAACGCTCGTCGGGCCGCGGACCCATGGCTCACGCCATGGGCTATTCGCTGCCGCCGCTCCGCGGCTCGCGGTCGTGGAACCATCGAACCGCGCACGACCCGGCGGGATCCCGCCCGCGCCGCCCGGGCGAGCCGCGGAGCGGCGTAAGACTAAAGCCCACGGCGCGAGCCGTGGGTCCGTCACGCCGCGATTGACGGGGAGTCCCGGAGGGACGTAAGACCCGTCCGCACGCGCGCCAGTCGTTGGCCGCCGTCTTACGCCCCGTCCGGGGCTCGTGCGCTCAATCGGAGATGGGGGATCGTGGCGGTCGCGCGGTCCCACGGCTCGCGCCGTGGGCAACACTCTTACGCCGCTCCGCGGCTGGCCCTCTTTCCCCTCTGTGCCTCTGTGAGCTCTGTGGCGATTTCCAATGCGTCGCCCGCCCCACCCGCGGATTCACGGGCGGGCTCCCCGCCCGACCGCCCCGCCTCACGGCATCACCGCCGTCCGCACGATCGGCCCGGGCGGGCTCGGGTTGCCGCGCGTGTCGAACCAGCGGGCGACGACGTACGCGCTCCGCAAACCGGCGGCGGCGGGCAGGGTCAGCGTGACCCGCCCGCGCGTCGCCAGGGCGGCGAGCGTGCACTCGTCCGTCGACCGGGGGGGGACGTCGGGGCCGGTCGCGTAGGGGAGGCTCTGCACGGCCGCCATGTCGGCGGGGTGCGGGGGGTCGGCACCGGCGAAGCGCGGGCCCAGGCGCACCCAGATGCCCGCCCCGAGCGTGCCGCGCGGCTTCTGCAACGTCGACGGCCTCGACAGGTCGACGAGCCGCACGACCAGGCGGCAGTTCGGCGCGGTCGTGACCATCAGGTGCGGCCCGGTCGCCGGCGGGGCCAGCACGGGCGGGCGGTGGCCGTCAATGGAAAGGCCGAGCGTGGCCAGGTCCCTCGGCGTGACGCCCGCGTGCGCCTTGGCCAGTCGCGCGGCCCGGCGGGCGAGGTCCGTCATCCGCCGGCGGGCGTCGTCCTTGGTCAAAATGGCGATCCGCGTGCGCGTCCCGCCCGCCCGGGAGACCGACAGGGCGGCGGCGAACTCGTCGGCGCGGGCGGCCAGCTCCGCGGCGAGGTCCGCCGAAACGCCGAACCGCGCCGGCTCCGCCGACAGGTGGCCGGCGAGGCTCGCGGCCCACGTGCGGCACGCGCCGTCGGGGCGGGGGATGTAGTCGGGGCGCGGCATGGGGGCGGTCAGTGGTTAATGGTCAATGGTTAAGGGTGGCGGACGGGTCGCTCTGATCGCGGCGGCTCGTTGTGGTGCGGGCGTCCCGCCTGCCCCGACGTACGCCGCCGGCCAAACATCGGCGACGCCGCACCGCCCGCGCACGCGGGACGCGTGCACCACAAGGGGGCCGGTCGCCGGCGGCGATTGACCCGGGCGGCCCATCGCGCGGGCGCCGAATCCTCCGGCGCGAGCCGCGGCCGACCTCGCCGCGCGCCCGACCACGCGCGTCGGCGGACCGGCGACGCCCGCCGACGGTCTTCAGACGATCATCGGCGACCCTCCGATGCCAACTTGACGGTTTCGTTGCCGGCAACGGAAGTCGGAAACGCGCGTCGCCAAGTCGCGGACGATTGAATCTCCCGCCCGTTGCCGGCAACGGACGGCGAACACAAAGAGATCCCGGCGTGCCACAAGGCTTTACGACCCGCGTTGCCGGCAACGGCCGGCCCTCCCGCGCATGAACGAGTCGGCGACCATGCGTTCCATCCTCCGTTGCCGGCAACGCTGGCGCCCCACGCGCGCGAAACGCCTTTGCAGGAGGGCGGGAGCGGCGTTTTCACGCGAATGAGGCGGATTCACCCTTGTCGCAGCCCGTCCGAAGGCGACGCGAGCCGGCCCCACGAGCCCCGCACGGCCTCCCATCCTCGCTCCGAACACGGGCAACGGTCGCGGCCCCCAATCAGCAATCGGCAATGGGCAATCGGCAATCTCCCCGGAACCCCCGGGCTCCGGAGGGGGGAACGAAGTTGGGTGGAGAGAGGGTGCGGGAGAGAGGCGGGAAGAAACGCTGGGCCCTTATGGTGTCTTCCCGCCTCTCTCCCGCGTCCGCGAGTTTGGCGTTTGGCGCGACGGCCCGCGATCATGCTCCCTCCCGACCCTCGCGAACTTCGGCCTACGCGGCCGATCGTCGTCGCGCGACGGAAGGACGGGGTGCGCCCGGCGGGCGTGTCGGACTCTCCCACTCCGACCGCGGCCCGAGACGGCCCGTCCCGCCGGCCCGCGGTTGCGATCTCATCGCGCCGTTAGCGGCGGCGGAGCGCCCCGCGTTCAGGATCACCCGTTCGGCGGTCGTAGGACGTGCGCGAGGAACTTCTCGGCCTGTGGCGTGAACGGGCCCGGGAGCGCGCGGACGAACGATTCGATCTCCGCGTACTCCTCAGGCGTAAATCGGGGACGGGTGAGGTCCCGGGCTTGTAGCTCGCTCGCCAGCGTCGTAGCCGCGTGGCTGCGGAGTTGCAGTAGCGGGCTGGCGCAGAGCGTTCGGAGCGCCTCGCGGAGCACGGGCCAGTCCGCGGGACGGTAGACCGTCAGGTAGGAGGCGACGTAGAGCGCGGTCCCGCGGGCCCGCTCGGGGGACGACTCGTCGAGCGCGAACGCCACGAGTTGCCTCAGCCGGCCGCCCGTGAATGGGCGGAA
>DASPKW010000451.1:0-10691 GCA_035627895.1 Tepidisphaeraceae bacterium
CGAGGCCGCCGCGGGCGCCGCCGTAGTTCCACCCGCCGAATTTCGGGTCGTTGGGGTCGATGTTGGCGCCGCCCGCGCCGGCGATGGCGCCGGTCTGGGCGCCCTTGAGGTAGCTGACGGCCTTCTCGATGTTGGGCTTGAGGGCGGGGTCGTTGACGGCGGCGAGGGCGGAGACGGAGATGGCGGTGTTGTAGGTGGCGAGCATGTCCTTGTAGATGCCGCCGTTGGGTTGCTGCTGGGTGAGGAGGTAGGCGACGGCCTTCTTCGCGGGCTCGGACGCGGGGCCGTACTTGGGGGATTGGACGATGGCTCGGAGGACGAGGGCAGTGACGGCGGGGGGCTCGCGGTCGGAGCGCTGGAAGGAGCCGTTGGGCTGCTGGGTTTTGACGAGATAGTCGAGGGACTTCTCGATGGTCGCCTTGGCGGTTTCGGCGGGGGTGGCGGCGCGGGTGGGGAGGGTGAGGGCGAGGAGGAGGAGGGGGGCGAGGTAGCGCATGGCGGGTTCCTTCGTCAGAAGACGGGCGGGTTCGGCGGGCAAGAATGCCCCCGCTCACCCGCCCGGACAGACAAGAATGTCTGCCCCACTGGGCGGACGGTGGGCGGAGCCCACCCTACGGGGCGGGCGTCACTTCGCGGGGTGTTCCTTCAGGTCCTTCTGGATTTCCTGGAGGGCGAGGGCGACGTAGGCCGTGGCGAGGACGGGGTTGTCCTCGAACCACTTTTTCTCGCCGGCCCAGGAGCCGTCGGGGTTCTGGAGGGAGACGAGCTTGTCGGTCAGTTCCTTGCGCCAGTCGTGCTTGGCGCCCTTGGCGTCGGTGATGACGGGCTCGTCGTAGACGTTGAGGGCGCGGGCCATGGTGTTGTAATAGTAGTAGAGGCCGTAGCGGGTCATGTCGCCGAGCTTGGGGTCGTTGGCCTGCATGCCGGGGTTGGCGTTCAGTGTCCAGTTCTTGCCGATCCAGGCCCAGGCGGCCTTGACCCGCGGGTCGTCCTTGGTGAGGCCCGCGTAGATCATGGACTTGAGGCCGGCGTAGGTCATCGAGCCGTAAGAGCGGACGATGCGCTTGCCGTCGGGACCCATGATGACGCCGGCCTGGGATTCGCCGTCGTTGTGGGGCGAGTAGACGAAGCCGCCGTCGTCGCCGGCGAACTTCTGGTCGTTCTTTTCCGAGAGGTTCTGAGAGCGGGTAATGAACTTGAGCGCGTTCTGGAAGGCGGGGTCGTCCTTGGAGAGGCCGGCGTTCTGGAGGGCCTCGATCGCCATCTGGGCGTTGGACATGTCGGGCCGGCCGTGGCGGCCGTAACCGAACCCGCCGAACCAGACGTGGTCGGGGCCGGCGACCTTGGTGCCCTTGGGGTCGGCGGGGGTCTTGTCGGTGAACTGGAGGCCCTTGAGGTAGCCCAACGCCTTCTCAACATGGGGCTTGAGGGCGGGGTCGTTGGAGGCGGCGAGGGCGGAGAGCGCGATGGACGTATTGTAATTGGCCAGAACGTCCTGGTAGATGCCGCCGTTGTCGAGCTGGTAGGAGATCAGCTTGGCGTAGCCCTTCTTGACGAAGTCGGCGGACGGGCCGGTCTTGGGGTCCTGGGCGAAGGTCTTCAGCACCAGCGCGGTGATGGCGGGGGGATCCTTTTCGCCCTGCCAGCCGCCGTCGGGCTTTTGCTGGGATTTGAGGAAGGCGAGGGCCTTGTCGAGGGAGGCCATGACGTGGGCGTCGACCGCGGCGGGTGCGTTTGCGCGGGCGACCGAGGAGGCGAGGGGGGCGACCATGCCGAAGGCGAGGGCAGCGGCGAGGACCGAACGGCGGGTGGGGTGTTGGTTGGCCATGCTGATCGTAGGGTCACGAAATCCGGCGGGTCGTGCAAGATATCAAACAGTCGCCAGCGGGTGGCGAAGAATTCGCCAGTGGGGGCGGAGGAGAGTCGGCGCTCCGCAGATTTCTCGGCGTTTCGAGGGGCAGCGGAGCAGACACGGGTGTGGAATGGCAAGGAGTGTGCCACTGCGGTGGCGGCGGTCACGCTCGCCTTCAGGCGGCGCTGTCGCTTGCCCTTCGGGTCGCGGCTAAACGTCGGCGATGGGGCGCGTTCAAATCCTGTGAGCGGCACCTTTGGCGTTCGGCGACGTATACCCTATAGGTATAAGGTATACGCGCGCGGCGGTTGGCCGGCAGAGACGAGGAAAATAGACGTGACTGAACAGCGAGCGGAGCAGGGGGGTCGGATTGGGTTTGGGATGACGGTAGGCGACCTGTACGCCCGCGAGGGGTTGGTGCGCCTCGATGAGGCGTTCCTGACGAAACTGGCGGGGTGGTCGGAGGGGCTGCACGCGCGGCTGGTGGCGGCGCGGCAGAGCCCGCCGGTGGGGAAGTCGGAGTCGGACCTGATCGTGGCGCTGGCGCCGTTCGTGGAGGACTTCGTCGGCGAGCTGTTCGGGATCGGGGGGGCGCTGCGCGAGTTGCAGGCGAAGCATCACGAGCTGGCGCCGTTGTTCGTGGTGAAGCGGCGGTTCGTGCAGCAGAAGGTGAACCGGATCACGGCCGAGCAGGCGAAGGCGATCGATGCGCCGGCGGTTCGGGCGGAGTTGGAGAGGCTGATCGGCGGGCCGCTGACCGAGCAGAGCTACGGGGAGGCGGTCGCGAAGTGGATCGAGGACGACAAGGCGCACGCGGCCGAGTTGGCGCTGGCGGCGCAGTACGCGGGGTGGGCAGTGCACACGCCGGAGGGGCGTGCGGCGCACCGGAACGGGGTGCTATTCAAGTTGCCGAAGAAGTTGGATCTGCTGCACCTGGTGCCGGTGGAGACGGTGGGGGTGAACGGGGCGGAGCAGTTCGCGTTCGGGCCGGAGCACTGGCGGCGGCGCGAGGGGTTCGGGCTGACCGACCACGGGACGGACCTGGTCGGCGCGCTCGACCAGGCGAGCTACTGCGTGAAGTGCCACCACCAGCACAAGGACTCGTGCTCGAAGGGGCTGCGCGAGAAGGACGGGAAGCCGAAGGCGACGGTGTTCGGCGTGCCGCTGGCCGGGTGCCCGCTGGAGGAGAAGATCTCGGAGATGCACGAGGTGAAGGGGCAGGGGAGCCCGATCGGGGCGCTGGCGGTGGTGACGGTGGACAACCCGATGTGCGCGGGGACGGGTCACCGGATCTGCAACGATTGCATGAAGTCCTGCATCTACCAGAAGCAGGAGCCGGTCGACATCCCGCAGGCCGAGACGCGGACGCTGAAGGACGTGCTGAATCTGCCGTATGGGTTCGAGATCTACAGCTTGCTGACGCGGTGGAACCCGCTGCACTTCGCCCGGCCGGTGCCGCGCGAGGCGACGGGGAAGAAGGTGCTGGTGGTCGGGCTGGGGCCGGCGGGCTTCACGCTGGCGCACCATCTGATGAACGACGGCCACACGGTGGTCGGGGTGGACGGCTTGAAGATCGAGCCGCTGCCGGCGGCGTTGTCGGGCGTGGACGCGCACGGCAAGCGCGAGCGGTTCAAGGCGATCGAGGACGTCGGCGAGTTGTACGAGCCGCTGGGCGCGCGGGTGATGGCGGGGTTCGGCGGGGTGGCGGAGTACGGGATCACGGTGCGCTGGGACAAAAACTTTTTGAAGGTGATCCGGCTGCTGCTGGAGCGGCGGCCGGAGTTCGCGATGTTCGGCGGGGTGCGGTTCGGCGGCACGCTGACGGTGAATGATGCGTTCGACATGGGGTTCGACCACATCGCGCTGTGCGCGGGGGCCGGGCGGCCGACGGTCATCCCGATGAAGAACGGGCTGTCGCGCGGCGTGCGGCAGGCATCCGACTTCCTGATGGCGCTGCAACTGACGGGGGCGGCGAAGACGGACTCGCTGGCGAACTTGCAGGTGCGGATGCCGATCGTGGTGATCGGTGGCGGGCTGACGGCGGTCGACACGGCGACGGAGTCGCTGGCGTACTACCCGGTGCAGGTCGAGAAGTTTTTGAGCCGGTACGAGGCGCTGGCGGCGGAGATCGGGGAGCGCGCGGTGGAGGCGGCGTGGACGCCGGAGGAGCGGGAGACGGCGGCGGAGTTCGTGGCGCACGCGCGGGCGATCCGTGCGGAGCGCGAGGCGGCGAAGGCGGAGGGGCGCGAGCCGAAGTTGATCGAGCTGCTCAACTCGTGGGGCGGGGTGACGGTGGCATACCGGCGGCGGATGATCGATGCGCCGAGCTATACGCTGAACCATGAAGAGGTGGCCAAGGCGCTGGAGGAGGGGATTCGGTTCGCGGAGTGCCTGGTGCCGCTGGAGGTGGAGTTGGACGGCGGCGGGGCGGCCAAGGCGCTGGTGCTGGAGAAGCTGGCGGTGGGCGAGGCGGCGAAGCTCGTGTCGACGGGCGAGCGGGTGACGCTGCCGGCGCGGACGATCATCGTCGCGGCGGGGACGCAGCCGAACACGGTGCTGGCGCGCGAGGACGTGACGAACGTGCAACTGGACGGGCGCTACTTCCGGGCGGTGGACGAGACCGGGCAGCCGGTGAAGCCCGAGCGGACGAGCAAGCCGGGGGCGGCGCACGTGCTGATGTCGGTGCGGCCGGACGGGCGGGCGCTGAGCTTCTTCGGCGATCTGCACCCGTCGTTCGCCGGGAACGTGGTGAAGGCGATGGGCGGGGCGAAGCAGGGGTATCCGGTGGTGACGCGGGCGCTGGCGCGGTTCGGCGCGACTCTGCCTTCGCCGCAGGACCTGATCGCGAAGCTGAACGATGAGCTGCGCGCGACGGTGCACGATGTGATCCGGCTGACGCCGAACATCGTGGAGGTGATCGTGCGGGCGCCGATGGCGGCGCGGGCGTTCCGGCCGGGGCAGTTCTACCGGCTACAGAACTTCGAGACGCAAGCGGCGAGCACGGGCGACACACGGCTGGCGATGGAAGGGCTGGCGCTGACCGGGGCCGCGGTCGACGTCGAGCAGGGGCTGCTGACGACGATCGTGCTGGAGATGGGCGGGTCGTCAGACCTTTGCGCGCTTCTGAAGAAGGGGGAGCCGGTGATCTTGATGGGCCCGACGGGCGAGCCGACGGAGACGCCGGCCGAGGAAACGGTCATCCTGGCGGGCGGCGGGCTGGGCAACGCGGTGCTGTTCTCGATCGGGCAGGAGCTGCGGGCGAAGGGGAGCCGGGTGATCTACTTCGCCGGGTACAAGAAGGTCGCGGACCGGTACAAGGTGGCGGAGATCGAGCGGGCGGCGGACGTGGTCACGTGGTGCTGCGACGAGGCGCCGGGGTTCGCGCCGGGCCGGCCGCAGGACAAGAGCTTCGTGGGGAACATCGTGGCGGCGATGGCCGCGTACGCCAAGGGCGAGCTCGGGCCGGTGCCGATCGCGCTGGGCGAGGCGGACCGGTTCATCGTGATCGGCTCCGACGGCATGATGCGCGGCGTGCAGCAGGCGCGGCACACGGTGCTGAAGGCGTATTTGCACCCCGAGCACCACGCGATCGGTTCGATCAACAGCCCGATGCAGTGCATGATGAAGGAGATCTGCGCCCAGTGCCTGCAGATGCACCACGACCCGGTAACGGGGGCGGAGACGGTGGTGTTTTCCTGCGCGAACCAGGACCAGCCGCTGGATCACGTGCGGTTCGATAATCTGCGGTCGCGACTGTCGCAGAACGGGGCGCAGGAGAAGCTGACGAAGATGTGGATCGACCACTGCCTGCGGAAGATCGGGTTAAGGGAGGCGCGGGTGGCGGTGGGGGCGGGTTCTGGGAAATGACGAATGACGAAATTCGAATGACGAATCAATGACGAAGTGCGAATGACGAACGGCGAGTGGGGGGGCGCGATCGAGCGGGAACCGTCCCTCGTGTCATCCCGAGGTACTCCGAGGGATCTGGCCGGGGCGTCAGGGCCCGTTCGACGTTGGCGAGTGGTGTTCGAGGCCTGATCGCCCATGTCGAACGGGCCCTGACGTTCGGGGCTAGATCCCTCGTTCCTCGGGATGACAGTTTCGACGCGGGTGCGCGAAATGACCGTTCCGGCGTTCGTTTCGCACGCTGAAGCGTGCCCTACGCAGTGCCCTACGCGCTACCCGCGCGCCCCGCGCGGCGTGTGTTTGGCGCGGTAGGCTCGGGGGCTGATGCCGGTCTCGCGGCTGAAGGCGTTGGAGAGGTAGTTGAGGGAGGAGAAGCCGGTCTGGGCGGCGATGGCGGCGAGCGACAGGTCGGTGCCCGCGAGCAGTTCCTTCGCGCGGGTCATCTTGACGCGCATGATCTCGTCCTTGGGGCTGCGGCCCAGGGCGGCGCGGAAGCGGCGCTCGAGGACGCGGCGGGACAGCGGCAACTCCGCGACGAGGTCCTTCACCGCGATGCCGGTGCAGGCGCGCTCGCGGATGTAGCGGGCGGCGTCGGCGACGTCGGGGTCGTTGGTCGCCAGGACGTCGGTCGACTGGCGGAGGGCGACGCCGGGGGACTCGACGAGGATCTCGAGGGCCGGCGGGACGCGCTCGTCGGTGGGGCGCGGGCCGGGGGTGGGCGGATGAACTGTGCGGAGTTGGCGGAGGCGGGCGGCGACGGCGCGTTGGCCGCCGGCGGCGCGGGCCTGCATGAGCTGGTCGAGCAGGGCGGCGGACTCGTACCCCATGCGCTCGACGTTGAGGTCGACGCTGGACAGGCGGGGCGTGGCGAGGTCGCAGAGGACGGGGTCGTTGTCGACGCCGAGGACGGCGATCTGCTCGGGGACCGGCACGTTGATCAACCGGCAGGCGTCGAGGACGCGGAGGCCGGTGACGTCGTTCTCGGCGAACAAACCGACGGGCTTGGGCAGGCGCTGGATCCAGGCGACGAGGCGGGCGCGCTGGCGCTGCCAGTCGGCGCGGAGGAGGCGCGGGGGCGTGCGGTAGACGTGGGGGACGGGCAGGCCGCGGCGGGCGAGCTCGGCCCGGTAGGCGGCCAGGCGCAGGCGCGACCAGCGCTGGAGGGAGAGGTCGACGTAGGCCTGGGCGGTCAGGCCGCGCTCGGCGAAGTGCTCGGCGGCGGCACGGGCGACGGCGGCGTTGTCGACGTAGACGAGCGGCAGGCCGAAGCCGGTGATGCGGCCGTCGGTCTCGATGACCGGGACGCCCTTGGTCATGAGCGTGCGCACCATCGCCGGCGAGTTGCCGCGGACGATGATCCCGTCGCCGCGCCACTGGGCGAACCAGTGGGGGAGGCGGTCGAACAGCGACCGCTCCTCGAAGAAGATCGACCACGGGCCGTGGGCGAGGGCGTACCGGCCGATGCCGGCGAGCATGCCGCGGCCGTAGGCTTTGGAGGTCTCGACTAGGATGAGGACTTGGGGCAGAGCCATGGGTGGGTGTCAATTGTCTATGGTCAATTGTCAATTGTCATGAGGGGGTTGTGGGAATGCGACGGTCGTGCGACGGGGGGGACAATCGCATTTGGGAGGGCGAGGCTCCGTCCGAGCCGTTCGCGCCCGGAGCGTTGTTCGGGTTGTTCGCAGAGGGCGCAAAGGCGCAGAGGCGCAAAGAAGACGAAGAGTTGGCGGTGAGGAGGGTTTGTGCTCGCGCGCGACGCGTCGCCGTCAATCAACCCACCTCTCCTTTGTCTTCTCTGCGCCTTTGCGCCTCTGCGCCCTCCGCGATCAATCCAACCGGCGCGAGACGCAGAACGGCACGGACGGAGCCTCGCCCTCCCGATCCGTGCCCAATGTGGCGGCCGCGCGGGAGACGCGCGGATGGCTTGCGGGTATCGCGGGCGCGAGCGTACGCTTTGCGCCTATGACCTATCGCGCGATGCTCGTCGTGGCGGCAATCCTCTTCCCGAGTCTCGCCCGCGCCGCCGACCCGTGGGAGACGATCAAGCCGTACATGGCGCCGCCGGCGGAGTTCGCGGGAAAACTCGGGGAGTATCGGAGCCCGCTGAAGTTCGAGAACGGGCGCGAGGTGAAGTCGCCCGAGCAGTGGGCGGAGCGGCGGAAGGAAATCCTGGCGAAGTGGACGGGGGTGATGGGGGCGTGGCCGGCGGCGGTGGCGGAGCCGCGGATCACGGTGGTCGAGAGCGTGGAGCGGGAGGGGTTTACGCAGCACAAGGTGCGGGTGACGGTCGCGAAGGACCGGGTGCAGCGCGGCTACCTGCTCGTCCCGCCGGGGGCGACGAAGGAGAAGCCGGCGCCGGCCGTGCTCGTGCCGTTCTACGAGCCCGAGACGAGCATCAACGTGCCCAACGAGCGGACGAAGGACCTCAATGCGTTGACGTTCCGCGCGTACGCCTATCACCTGGCCAAGCGGGGCTTCGTCACGCTGGCGATCGGCTCGCCCGGCGGGGACGCGCGGCAGCCGGACACGGCGGGCAACGCCACGCTCCAGCCGCTGTCGTATCTGGCGTACGTGGCCCACAACTGCGCGGGGGCGCTGGCGGCGCGGCCGGAGGTGGACGCCAAGCGGATCGGCATCGTCGGCCACTCGTACGGGGGGAAGTGGGCCCTGTTCGCGTCGGCCCTGTCGGACCGGTTCGCGGCGGCGGTGTGGAGCGACCCGGGGATCGTGTTCGACGAGAAGCGGGGGAACGTGAACTACTGGGAGCCGTGGTATTTGGGGCTGGACCCGGCGCTGAAGGAGCAGCGGAAGCGTGGCGTGATCACGGCCGACGCGCCGCGCACGGGGCCGTACAAGGCGATGGTGGAGAAGGGGATGGACCTGCACGAACTGCACGCGCTGCTGGCGCCGCGGCCGTTCTTCGTCTCGGGCGGTGCGGAGGACCCGCCGGCTCGGTGGATCCCGCTCAACCACTCGGTCGCGGTGAACAAGGTGCTTGGGGTGGAGGGGCGGGTGGGGATGCAGAACCGCCCGGCGCACGGGCCGAACGCGGAGGCGAACGAGGTGGTGTACGCGTTCTTCGAGCACTTCCTCAAGCCGTGAGGGGCGGTTCGTAGGGCACGCTTCAGCGTGCGGGACGGCATCACGAACGGCGCGGAATGAAAAGGACGCTTCGCGTCGGCGAAGGGATTCCGCACGCTGAAGCGTGCCCTACGTCGTGTCCTACGTGGGCGAGGTGGGGTCGTCGCCGTGCATCCGCGCGAGCCTAGCGGCGACGGCGTCGACGGGCTCGGGGGGGATCGTGCCGCACTCGGGGCAGGGGTCGCCGGGGGCGCCGCGGAGGTCGTAGCCGCAGGTGGGACAGGTGCGGCGGCGGACGGCGGGGGAGGCGCGCCATTCTCTGCGGCGGCGGGTGGCGAGGGTCCAGGCGCCGGCGGTCAGATAGGCGATGGACGTCCCGAGGCAGACCATGCCGAGGAGCGGGCCGACGCCGAAGTGCCACTCGACCAAGACGGTCCAGAGGAGCAAGAGGAAGACGGAGGCGAGGAGGAGCGCGAGGCCGCCGCAGGTGATGGCGCCGACCCACTCGAGGGGCGTGGGCCACGGCGGAGTCAGGGAGAGGGGCTCGCCCGCGTAGGGCGTGGCGCGGCGGTAGGGGAGGACTGGCGGGGGCGGAGGTTGAGTGGGCTCGTCACTCACGCCCGAGATTATAGAGGAATCGACGCGGCACGCGTGTTCGGCAAGCGAGCGCGGTTCGGCGTCCGTCCCGCGACGCGTCGCCGGGCGTCCTCGGCGTCCTCGGCGTCCTCGGCGTCCTCGGCGTTCATCACAACGATTCGGACGGAGCCTCGCCCTCCCGTTCAGCCTCGCCCTCCCGTCACAGCAACCGCTCCCCCTTCCCCCGCGGCACGAGCGTCAGCACCTTATCCACGATCTGCTCGACCGTGATCCCCTCCGCCTCCGCGTTGAAGTTCGGCACGATGCGGTGGCGCAGCACCGGCGCCGCGACGGCCTCCACGTCCTCGATCGTCACGTGCAGGCGGCCCCGCATGAGCGCCCGCGCCTTGCCGGCCAGGACCATGAACTGGCCGGCGCGGGGGCCGGCGCCCCAGCTGAGCCAGTGGCGGACGAAGTCGCTCGCGCCCGGCTCGCCCGGGCGGGTCATCCGGCAGACGTCGAGGACGAAGTTGAGCACGTGGTCGCCGATCGGGACGCGGCGCACGAGCTCCTGGAAGCGGAGGATGTCGGCGGATGAGATCACGCGCTCGACCGGCTCCGGCGCCGCCCCCGTCGTCCGCCTCAGCACCTCGAGCTCTTCGGCCCGCGTCGGGTAGTGCACCGTGACCATGAACATGAACCGATCAAGCTGGGCCTCGGGCAGCGGGTAGGTGCCTTCCTGCTCGATCGGGTTTTGCGTCGCGAGCACGAAGAACGGGTCGGGCAGCGCGAGCGTGCGGCTGCCGGCGGTGACCTGCCGTTCCTGCATGGCCTGGAGGAGGGCGGCCTGCGTCTTGGGGGGCGTGCGGTTGATCTCGTCGGTGAGGAGGAGGTTGGCGAAGATCGGGCCCTTCTGGAACTCGAAGCGGCGGCGGCCGGTCTCCGGGTCTTCCTGGAGGATGTCGGTGCCGGTGATGTCGGACGGCATGAGGTCGGGCGTGAACTGGATGCGCTGGAAGGTCAGGTCCATCGCGCGGGCCAGCGTCGACACGAGCAGCGTCTTGGCGAGCCCGGGGACGCCCTGCATGAGGCAGTGCCCGCGGGCGAAGACGGCGATCAGGATCTCCTCGACGACGCGGGTCTGGCCGACGATCACCTTGGCGATCTCGGCCTGGAGCCGCTTGCAGGTCTCGGCGAGAAAGCGTGCGGCGTCGAGGTCGTCGGGGGGCGCGGTTGTGGTCGTCGGAGTGTCGGTCGTCATGCCGGGGGGAGCTTA
>DASPKW010000452.1:0-15191 GCA_035627895.1 Tepidisphaeraceae bacterium
GGCACATGCACCGCGTGGCCGGCTTAGACTTGCCGACGGCCGCGCGAATGGCGTCGCTGACGCCGGCAACGATCCTGAGAATCGAGCGCGAGGTGGGATCGATCGAGGTGGGGAAGCTGGCGGATTTCGTGCTGCTCGATCAGGCAGACCTGCGCGTCCGCTCAGTCTACGTCGGAGGCGCGGCGATCCCGATGGCGTGACGGCTAGGGCGATCGCCTTTGCAGATCCGCCCTCGCAATGGCCGCGGCAGTGGCTTCGCCTCGTCGCGAGAGTCGTCCCGCAAGTCCTGCGAACTCGCCCCTCGGAAGTGCTCTACTTCGCGCCGACAATCCGCGCGGCCTCCTCGGCCCACCAACTCCCCCAAAACCGCGCCCGGGCCGCCCACGTCTGCTCCTTCGGGCCCTCGCGCTTCGTGACGGCCTGCAGGGCGGCGTGGATCGCCTCGGCACTGAGGTCGTCGTTGTGGACCTGGTCGGCGTGCGGGCGGTTGCCGGCCTCGCGGGCGAGGAGGCTCAATGTCGCGATCAGCGGCGGCGTGTCCTGCTCGGTCGCAATGCGCCTGATGATCTCGACCCAGACGCGGCGGTCTTCACCGGAGATCGTGTTCGGGCCCAGCCTGGGGACGACCAGCGGCAGGACGGCCGGGCCGAGTTTCGCTAGGCCCTCGATCACGGCGGCGTCGCCGGGCCAGTCGCGGCCGTCGGTGCGGCGGTGGTTCCACCGGCGGGCCGTCGGGGCCGCGACCAGCCGCCGGGCAATGACGAGCGCGGCAAAGTCGCGCGCCGCCAACTCGTCGAGTTCGCCTCGACGGCGGTGCACGGACCACGCGACCGCATCGTGCAGCGCGGCCGCGCCCCGCCCGGGGGCGATGATCGGCGGGACGAGCGCCTTAGCCGCGTCGTCGTACCGACCGAGCTTGGCGTAATACTCCGCGAGCGTCCGGCGGACGGATTCGACCGTCCAGCCCTCGGCCGCCGCACGCTTCGCCTCCGGCGATTGCGGCCGGGATTCGAGAGCGTCGAGGATGCGCTCGCGGCTCGGGACAGCTTCCGAGAGTGCGGTGACGACCGACCACCCGCGGCGCGACCGCCACTGCCGCTCCCGCGCACTGTCGGTGCCGAGCCGGTCGCCGATGATGTCCCGCTTGGCGGGGAACTCGTCGCGCAGCCACTGGACGGCGAGCACGTGTTCGTCCTCGAGTGATCGCGGTCCCCAGTAAGACGAGAGCCACGGCCCGCCGCGCGAGCCTTGCTCCAGCCGCATCGGTCCGACGATCTCCTCCCCGAGTTTGCGCGCGTCGTCCACCCGACGGGCCATCAGCAGGACGCGCAGGCGGAGCAGGCGGTCCGCCGTCCGGTCGCCGGCGAGCAGCGCGAGCGCGCCGTCGACGTCGCCCGTGCGGGCCAGGGCCCGCGCATAGACCCGGCGGAACTCGTGGGCGTTGCGGACGGGAGAGTCGTAGTCGTTGGGCGCGGTCTTCGCGGACAGGTGCTCGGGCGGGGTGGGCCGCTTGTTGCCGAAGGATTTGAGGGCGAGATCGGGCTTGTTTTTGGCCAGGAGCATGTCGGCGGGGCCGTACCAGGTGTCGGCGATCACCTCCTGGGCGAATCCGGCCTCGGCCTGGGTTCCCAGGGCCTTGTCGAACTCGCCGGATAGCGCTTCGACGACGGCCCGACGGGCCAGGAGCGAGGGCGAAGCTTTGAAGTGGGCGAGGCCTTCGCCAAGGACGATTGCGGCGCGGTCGGTGCGGCCCAGGACGATCAAACGGTCGGCCCAGACGGTCGGCCGGTCGGCGGACGGGCGTTCCTCGGGCGACGGCATGTGGAGGCCGAGGGCGACCTGCTCGGCGTAGTCGCGGGCGAGTTTCTCGTAGCCGTTGACCCGCGCGAGTTGGCCGAGGATGTCGATCGACAGGCCATCATTGTGGGCGCGGGCGTGGGCCAGGAGGAGGCGCGGGTCGCCGGGGTGGAGGGCGAGGGCGTGGCGGGCGGCGAGGTCGGGCAGGACGTGGTCGCTGCCGACGGTCAGCGAGTGGACGTAAGCGACCCAGAGGTCGACATCCTTGGGGTCGCGGGCTAGGGCGTCTTCGAGGATCTCGATGGCCTGGTCGCGGTTGGTGTAGAGGAGTTTCCGGGATTCGGGGATGACGGGGTTTTCCGCGAGCGCGGGGGTGCAAAGCGAGACGAGGAGGAGCGCGGTGGGGAGGGGGCGCATAAGCGTGAGACGTTTATGGTCGCGTGAAGTTTCAGGCGCGCGGGGTCACGCGGGCGCACGGTCGGTGTGATCGCGGGGTGAACGCTTCCCACCGTCGGTGCGCGCGATGGAGTGCCGCTGCCCAATCGGGCGCGCACGTGCACCTTCGGTGCGACCGCTAAGTACGTCCTTCGACTTCGACGCCGGTGCGCGCGAAGGGGGCGTTAGAACTCCGCGTGGCCCGGCGTGCGGGGGAAGGGGATCACGTCGCGGATGTTCGCCATCCCCGTCGCGTAGATGATCGTCCGCTCGAACCCGAGGCCGAACCCGGCGTGGGGGACGGTGCCATAGCGGCGGAGGTCGCGGTACCACCCGTACGCCTTCGGGTCCAACCCCATCGACACCATCCGCGCGTCCAACACGTCCAGCCGCTCCTCGCGCTGGCTCCCGCCGATGATCTCACCGATCCCCGGTGCCAGCACGTCCATCGCGGCGACCGTCCGCCCGTCGTCGTTCAGGCGCATGTAAAACGCCTTGATGTCCTTCGGGTAGTTCATCACCACGACCGGCCGGCCCACGTGTTTCTCCGTCAGCCAGCGCTCGTGCTCGGACTGCATGTCGATGCCCCACGTCACCGGGAACTCGAACTTCTGCCCGCTGTTCTCCAGTGCCTTGATCGCGTCCGTGTAGTCGATCCGCTCGAAGCTGGAGTCGACGAACTTCTCGAGCCGCGACACGCACTCCTTGTCGATCCGCTCGACGAAGAACTTCATGTCGTCCTGCCGCTCGTCAAGGACGGCCTTGAAGATGTACTTCAAAAACGCCTCGGCCAAATCCGCGTCGGCCTTCAGATCGGCGAACGCCAGCTCCGGCTCGATCATCCAGAACTCGGCCAGGTGCCGCGCGGTGTTCGAATTCTCTGCCCTGAACGTCGGCCCGAACGTGTACACCTTGCTCATCGCCATGCAGTGCGTCTCGACGCTGAGCTGCCCCGAGACGGTCAAATTCGTCGGCTTGCCGAAGAAGTCCTTCGAGTAATCGACGTGGCCGTCCGGCGTCCGCGGGACGTTGGCCAGGTCCAGCGTGCTCACCCGGAACATCGCGCCCGCCCCCTCGGCGTCGCTGGTCGTGATGATCGGCGTGTGGATCCAGTAGAAGCCGTGCTCCTGGAAGAACCGGTGCACCGCCATCGCCAGCGTGTTCCGCACGCGCGTGACGGCGCCGAACGTGTTCGTGCGCGGGCGCAAGTGCGCGACCTCGCGCAAATACTCCATCGTGTGCGGCTTGGGCTGAATCGGGTAAGTCTCGGGATCTTCCACCCACCCGTGCACCTTCACCGCGCTCGCCTGGATTTCGAACGCCTGGCTCTTCCCCTGTCCCTTCACCAGCGTGCCCGCAATCTCGACGGCGCACCCGGCCGTCAGCTTCGCGACCTCGTCCGCATAGTTCGCCAGCGTGTTCGCGCACACCGCCTGGACGGAATCGAAGCACGACCCGTCGTTGACCGACACGAACGAGAACCCGCCCTTCGAATCGCGCCGGGTGCGCACCCAGCCCTTGACCGTCACTTCCGCCCCCTCGCCGGGCAGGCCCGCCAGCGCGTCCTTGATCGAAACGTCCGCCATGTCGCTCCTTCGGTGAATGTGCCTGCGGGCATTATCCGGAGGGGCGGGGGGGAGTCCAGACGGGAAAGCCCAATCGATAGCTGCAGGTCAACGACCTGCTGACGCGTTTGAAGTAGGTCAGCTCCCGACTCGCGCGCGCCGTTTCACCCCACCGCGCGTCAGCAACGCGTTGCGTCGCAGCTAACACCGCGCGATCACGTTTTCGCGGCCACGATCGCCAGCTTCCCCTTGTCCCGCCCGCCGTCCGGATCGATCGCCAGTTCCGCGAGCAGCACTTCGAACCCCGCCTCGCGCACCACCCGCGTCATCTCGTCGACGGTGTACGCGTCGTAGAAGAACGTGTGCCCGTACATCGTGTCGGTGAACGCGGCGACCTCGGCGTACGAACCCCCCGCTGCTGATCATGATGCGCCCGCCGGGCGCGAGGCAGCGGTAAAGTTTACGCAGAACACCGGCGTGGTGCGCCCGCTCGACGTGAAACATCGCGTCCCAGCAGATCGCCCCCGCGAACGGCCCGACCAGTTCGACGCCCACCAGGTCGGCCTGCATCCACAGCCCGCCGGGAACGTGCCGCCGGGCCCGGTCCAGTTGGGCCCACGAGCCGTCGACGCCGACGACGCGGTGCCCGCGCGCCACCACCTCTTCGGCGATCGGGCGCCCCGTCCCGCACCCCAGGTCTAGGACTACGGACCCCGCCGGCGCACCGGCCAGCACCATGTCGAGATACCCGCGTTCCTTCGGGAGAAACCGTGCGCGGGCCGCATCCCAGTGGTCGACGATCGCGTCGTACGGCGCCCGCGCGGCCGGCGCGATCCCCCCGCTCACTTCTTCTCCGCCGGCCCCGCCGCCACGCGGCCGGCCTTCATCTCGTCGACCGCCTTCTTCACCAGTTCGCCCGGGAGCACGTAGCTCTCCGTCCGGCCGGCGCGCGCGATCGACAGGCCGATCACCCGGCCGTCCAGATCCACCACCGGCCCGCCGCAGTCCGTCGGCTTGACCACCATATCGCTCTGCAAAATCGCCGGGAACCCGCCCCGGCGGTTCGACAGCTCGCTGCCCAGCTTGTTCTGGTAATCCCGCCGCGCCGCGCGCGGGTCCTCCGGCGGGCGCTGGCCGAGCGTCACCTGGAGCTCCTGCTCCTTCCCGTCGCGCTTAATCTTGATCGCCACGACCTCCCCCGGCTTGTGGTGCTGGATCGTGTTGATCATCGTCTCGGTGTCGATGATCGCCGTGTCCGCGATCAGGAACACCACGTCGTTGATCTTGAGCCCGGCCTTCTCCGCCGCGCTGTTCCCCAGGACCGACATGATCTTCGCCCCGCCCTCGGCCTCTTCGAGCCCGACGCCCAAAAAGCCCGAGTCCTTCGGCGGGATCGACGACGGCAAATCCCGCGGTTTGACCGCCCGCGCTGCCACGCTCACTACGCCCACGGCCACCGGATCTTGATCCGGCCCCGGTGCCGCCAGCAGGTTGCCGACCACCGCCACCTTGCTGTCGGCAAACTCGGCGACCTTGAGGCCCGTCGCCTCGATCTTCAGCATCGCCAAGTCGAGCTTCGAATCCACCGCCGTCACCTTCGCCTGCAGCTCGCGCCCGTCGCGCAGCTTGACGACCGGCGACTTGCCCACGGGCAACTCGGAATGCTTGGTGAGGATCTGGCCGTCCACCCCGACAACCGTCCCCAGCGCGATGTCCTTGCCGTCGGTCTTGATCCGCACGACGGCCTCGCCCGGCCCGCGTACCACGTCCCGGAACACGGCCCAGACCTTCGGGTTCTCTTTGAACCCGACCGTCTCCGTACGCGGGCGCCGCGACGGGCGCTCGCCGCCCGGCGCGGGCTGCGCGGCGGCGTCGAGCCCGATCCCGAACGTGACCGCCACCGCCGCGATCCCCCGCAACAGATTCCACCGACTGTTCGATGTCGTCATAGATTACTCACGTCTCTCGCTACATCCGCCCTTCAACTCGCAACTACCGCGCTTCCGGCCGCTTCGTCAGCATCGCCTTGAGCTTGACCGACTCGATCCCGCGCTGCACCTCGATCGCCGCCTCGTCCCCCGGCTTCTTTTTGCCGAGCTTGAGCAGCAACTCGCCGTAGTTCGCCACGCGCTGCCCGTCGAACTTCGTGATCACGTCGCCGGGCTTCACGCCCGCCTTGGCCGCCGGGCCCTCGGGGAAGACCTCGCCGATCTTGCAGTCCGGCGCCGCCTGATCGAGTTGGACGCCCAAATACACGTTCGTCCGCGCGAACGCCGGCAGGCCCCACGATTCGCCCTTGGCCAGTTGCTCCCACGTGTCGCGGTACGTGTCCGCCGGGACGTGCATGTTGTCGGCCAGGCCCTGCCCGATCCGGCTGTGGATCCCGATCACGCGGCCCTGCAAATCGAACAGCGGCCCGCCCGAATCCCCGCCCACCAGCGTGCAGTCCGTGCGGAGCACCGTCGGCGTGACGACCGACACCTTCCCCAGCCGCAGCGGCGCAGGCCGCGACTGCCGATACCCGCCCGGGTGCCCCAGCGCGATCGCCCACTGCCCGCGCTTCAAATCGGCCGACTTCGCCAGCGGCGCGAACGGCCACTTGCCGCCCGGCAGCGGCCCCGGAGCGTCGATCTTCACCAAGCCGCTGTCGATCGCGTAGTTCACGCCCAGCGACTTGGCCTTCACGCTCTTGCCGTCCTGCAGCAGGATGACCACGTCACGCCCCGGAGCGCCGTTCACGTGCCCGGCCGTCATCACGTAGCCGTCGTCGGAGATGATCACGCCGCTGCCCTGTCCACCGCCCACGCGAAGCCCCACCACCGTGGGGCCGACCTTGGCGACGATCGTCTTGACCTGCTCTTGCAGCGCCTTGAGATCGGCCGCCGTCTCAGGGTTGGCCTTGTCGAACGCCGGCGGGAGCGCGGGCGCGCTCGCGACTTGGGGCGCCGCCGGAATCCGCCTGACCGCGGTCGTCGGCATGGTAGCGGCCGCGGGCCTGGTCGTCGGCGCGACCGCCGTCACCGGCTTGGTGGTGGCCGCGGTCGCCGGCTTGCTCTCCACTTGCCGCGGCTTCTCAAACGTCGGCCCGTCCGCGCGCACTGCGGGCGTCGCCCCCCCGCTAACCGCCGCCGCCAACACCGCCGCCGTCAATGCCCGCCAACGCCATCGCTTCATACGCCGTACTCCGTCTCACGACTGCGATTCGCCCGTCGACTGTCACCCGTCGCCCGCACACAACGCCCGGCGGTCGGCGGATATTCTAGCCCATGGGCCGGCACGCGCCGCAATTCACTACTGTGTAACATCCAGCCGCCCGTCCGTTGTCGCACCCACCCGGCCCGCCCCGAACACACCCCGAATCATAGGCGGCCCCGTCAAGCGCGACCGTTTGCCGAACGTCCGCACAACGCCCTACCCGCCCGCCACTATGAATAACTGCCCGCGGGCGGTCGCGGGCCTTGTCCGGGAGGAACGGGATGCGACGACTGGCCTTACTCGCAGCGCTCATCTGCACCTGTGCGGTGCTCTTCGCCTCTCACATCAGCGAGCCCGCGCGCGCCGCGAATACGCCGGCCGACGCCGAGTTCGGCCCCGCCGACAAGCGCTTCGCCACCGCCGCCGGCGACGAAGTCCCCTCCTTTCAGCGACACGTCATCCCCGTCCTCAGCCAACTCGGCTGCAACGGCCGGTCCTGCCACGGCTCGTTCGAAGGCCAGGGCGACCTCCGCCTCTCCCTCTTCGGCTACGACTTTGCCGCCGACCACGCCGCCCTCACCGGCGGTAAAGAACCGCGCATCGACCCCAAGAATCCCGCCGACAGCCTGATCCTCCGCAAGCCGACCAAGACCGACCCGCACAAGGGCGGCAAGCGCATGGACGTCGGCGCGTGGCAGTACAACCTGGTCAGCCGGTGGATCGCCGCAGGGGCGGCCGGTCACAAAGAGACCGACGTCGAGTTCGCCGCACTCGAGGTCGAGCCGAAAGAACTTGTCTTCGCCGCCAAGGGCCAGACCGCCAAGCTGAAGGTCATCGCGAAGTGGGCCGACGGCTCGCGGGAAGACGTGACGCCCCTCGCCCGCTTCCGCACCAACGACGAGACGATCGCGACGATCTCCGACGCTGGCGTCGTCACCGCCGCCGGGCCCGGCGACACCCACGTCGTCGCCTTTTACGACAACGGCGTCGCCGCCATCCCGGCGATCCTCCCCGTCTCCGAGAAGCACGGCCCCGCCTACCCGAACACCCCGACGCCCATCAAGGTCGACGAGTTGATCGTCGCCAAGCTCCGCAAGCTCGGCGTCGTCCCCGCCGACGTCTGCACCGACGCCGAGTTCCTCCGCCGCCTCAGCCTCGACCTCACCGGCACGCTCCCGTCCGCCGCCGAGGTCTCCACCTTCCTGGCCGACCCGTCGCCCGACAAGCGCGCCTTCAAGATCGACGAGCTCCTCAAGCGCCCGCAGTACGCCGCGTGGTGGGCCACGCGCCTGTGCGACTGGACCGGCGCGTCCGACCGCACCGGCCCCCTCGGCGGCGAGCAGGGTCTGAACAAGGCCAAGGCCGGCCAGTGGTACCAGTGGCTCTACCGCCGCCTCGCCGACAACACCCCCTACGACCAGATCGTCGAGGGCATCGTCCTGGCGACCGCGCGCCCGCAGCCCGGCCAGACGTACCAGCAGTTCAGCGCCGACATGAGCGCGTACTTCCGGAAGGACAACCCCGCCGACTTCACCGCCCGCCCGACCATGCCATGGTTCTGGACGCGCCGCACGCTCGGCAACCCAGACGCCAAGTCCCTCGCCTTCGCCCACGCGTTCCTCGGCGTCAACCTCCAGTGCGCCCAGTGCCACAAGCACCCCTACGACCAGTGGACCAAGCAGGACTTCGACCAGTTCGCCGCCTTCTTCAACGGCGTGAAGGCCGGCGGCGGTGACCGCAAGAAGGCCCAGGAGATGAAGCAGGCGCTCGGCCTCGCGACCCTCGACGAAGACTCCGGCGGGTACAAGCGCAAGTTCGTCGACCTCCTGGCCGCCGGGAAGACGCTCCCGTTCAAAGAGCTCACCATCCCCGCCCCCGCCAAGCCGGGCGCCAAGCCCCCCAAGGCCAAGGCCGGCCCGGCCGGGCGCGTCATCACCCCCCGCCTCCTGGGCGGCGAAGAGGTCATGGCCAACCGCTACGACGACCCCCGCCAGCCCCTCATGGACTGGATGCGCCAGCCCGACAACCCCTACTTCGCCCGCGCGTTCGTCAACCGCGTCTGGGCCGGCTATTTCAACGTCGGCCTGATCGAGCCCACCGACGACCTGAACCTGGCCAACCCGCCGTCGAACAAGCCGCTGTTCGACTACCTCGCCGAGGGCTTCGTGCAAAGCGGCTACGACGTCCGCTGGCTCCACCGCCAGATCACCACGAGCCGCGCCTACCAGGCGACCTGGCGGCCCAACGACACCAACCGCCTCGACGAGCGGAACTTCAGCCGCGCCGTCATTCGCCGCCTGCCCGCCGAGGTGGCCTACGACGCCGTCGTCCTCGCGACCGCGTCGGATGTCGAGCGCGCCAAGCTCGACGCCGACCCCGTCAACACGCGCCTGATCGGCGTCCTCAGCGCCCACGTCTCCGGCCGCGACCCCGGCGGCTACGCCGTCGCCCTGTTCGGCAAACCCCCGCGCGCCATCAACTGCGACTGCGAACGCTCCACCGAACCCAGCCTCCTCCAGACCGCGTACCTGCGCAACGACCCGGACGTCCTCACCCTGCTCGACCGCAAAGAAGGTTGGATCAAGCAGGTCGCCGCCGACAAGTCTGCCAAGCCCGACGACCTGATCCGCCAAGCCTACCTGCGGACCCTATCGCGCCTTCCCGACGAAAAGGAAATGACCGTCGCGCGCGCCCACCTGTCCGCCGGCGACCGCACCGCAGCCCTGCGCGACCTCATGTGGGCCCTGATCAACACAAAGGAATTCGTCGTCAACCATTGACCGCCAATCCCGCTCGCCCGCCAGCAGTCGCTAGGCGTCATCGCGATCCCCTTTCTCGAGCCCTCCCATGAACCCCACCCCCCGCTACTGCGACCACGTCTCCCGCCGCGACATCCTCCGCGTCGGCGCGATCGCCTCCCTCGGCCTCACCCTCCCCAACTACCTCCGCCTCGTCCACGCCGACGCGCTCAACCCCAAGGCCAAGGCTAAATCGGCCATCTTCGTCTTCCTGGGCGGCGGCCCCCCCCACCTCGACACCTTCGACATGAAGCCCGACGCCCCCGCCGAGATTCGCGGGGAGTTCAATCCGATCGCCACCAACGTCCCCGGCGTGCGGATCTGCGAGCACCTGCCCAACCTCGCCAAGTGCGCCGACAAGTACGCCGTCATCAACGGCATCAGCCACACCCTCGCCGGCCACGAGCTCGGCACCGAATACCTGAACACCGGCAACCGCCCGATCCCGTCACTGATCTACCCGGGGCTCGGCGCGGTCGTCACGAAGGAACTCCCTGGGGCGCCCGATCTGCCGCCCTACGTCGCCGTCCCCTCCACGCCCCAGAAGGCCGGCTACCTCGGCGTCCGCCACGCCCCCCTCCAGACCGCCGCCGTCCCCAAGCCCGGCGAGCCGTTCAACGTCCGTGGGATCTCGCTCGCCAACGGCCTCACCGTCGCCGACTTCGAGCGCCGCCAGAAACTCCTGGCCGACCTCGACACGACCTTCCGCGGCGCCGAAAAGGATTCCAAGCTCCTCGACGGCCTCGACCGCTTCGCCCAGCAGGCGTACGACATGATCAGCTCCCAGCGCGCCCGCGAAGCGTTCGACACGAGCAGGGAAAAGCCCGAAACGGCCGAGAAGTTCGGCCCGGGCAATTTCGGCCAAAGCTGCCTCCTCGCCACGCGCCTCGTCGAGGCCGGCGTCCGCTTCGTCACCGTCACCTTCGGAGGATGGGACACGCACTCCGGCAACTTCAAGAACTGCAAGGAAAAGCTCCTCCCCCAGCTCGACCAGGGCCTCGCCGCCCTCTTCACCACCCTCGCCGAGCGCGGCCTCCTCGACTCCACCGCCGTCTACGTGACCGGCGAGTTCGGCCGCACCCCCAAGATCAACGACAAGGCCGGCCGCGACCACTGGCCCCGCGCCATGTTCTCCCTCCTCGCCGGCGCAGGCATGAAGGGCGGCCAAATCATCGGCGCCTCCGACAAACACGGCATGGGCCCCGACGCCCAGGCCATCGCCCCCGACCAGGTCGCCGCATCGTTCTTCCACGCGCTGGGCATCGACCACAAGAAGGAATACCACACGCCGACGGGCCGGCCCGTCATGCTCGTCCGCGAAGGCAGCGTATTGCCGGGATTGTTCTGACGTTCTGATGCGCAACGCGTGTCGACTGTCATCCCGAGGTACTCCGAGGGATCTAGCCCCGAACGTCGCGGCCCTTTCGCCAACGTCAGCAGGCCTCGAACTCCCGGCCAGATCCCTCGGAGTACCTCGGGATGACGGTCGAACGCCCCACACCTGATCGATTCACCATGTCTATTCGCCGACTACTCATTGTCGCCGCTCCCCTCCTCGCCCTCTCTCTCACCCCCCTCCTCCGCGCCGCCGACGCGCCCCAAAAACACGCCTTCACCTTTCGCGACGTCGGCGACGACGCCGGCCTCTTCCCCCACGTCGCCGGCATCCGCGGCCACGCCGCCGGCTGGGGCGACGTCGACGGCGATGGCCACATCGACCTTTACGTCGGCGCCTTCTACACCGAGGGCTCCAAGCCCAACCAGTTCTTCCGCAACCTCGGCAACGGCAAGTTCAAGCTCGACGACCAGAAGCACCTCCGCCTCGAGGGCCGCCCGACCGGCGCCCTCTTCGCCGACCTCGATAACGACGGCGACCTCGACCTCTACGTCTCGTCCATGTCCAAGGCCGCCCGGCCCGCCGGCCCCAAGCCCGGCGCCGTCGCCCAGCCCGCCCTCCGCGGCTGCGCCCTGTTCCGCAACGACGGCAACGGCAAGTTCACCGACGTCTCCGAAAACAACCCCGCCTGCCCCCCCGCGTTCGGCGGGCGCTCCGCCACCGTCCTCGACTTCGACGGCGACGGCCTCCTCGACCTCCTCGTCGGTGAAGACCCCTACAAGGGCTACAACGGCTCCACCACCCGCGCCGCCCGCCTCTTCCGCAACACCGGCGACCTGAAGTTCGAGGACGCGACCGCCGCCGCCGGCATCGCCGACGTCCCCGCCTACGGCGTAGCCGCCGCCGACGTCAACAACGACTCCTTCCCCGACCTCTTCCTCGCCTGCACCACCGGCGGCAAACTCCCCGGCGGAAACGTCCTCTACCTCAACGACGGCAAGGGCAAGTTCCGCGAGGCCCCCGGCGCCCGCAAAGCCTTCGACTGGCCCGACTCCAAGGAAGACGACATGGTCTGCGGCATCGCCTTCGGCGACGTCAACAACGACGGCCTGACCGACGCCCTGATCGGCCCGCACTTCCAGACCCAGTGGGTCAAGCCCGTCCCCGTCCGCCTGTACCTCAACCGCGGCGTCGACAAGGACGGCACGCCCAAGTTCGAGGACGTCACCACCGCCGCCGGCCTGGTCCCCCTGCCCCTCAAGGCCCCGCACGTCGAGATCCAGGACTTCGACAACGACGGCCGCCCCGACCTCTACGCGTCCATGGTCAAGTTCGACTCGGCCGGCAAGCCTCACCCGCTAATCTACAAGAACCAGGGCACAAAGGACGGCATGCCCCGCTTCGCCGAAGACGTCCTGGCGATCAACGACTTCCCCACCGACGCCGACAAGGCCATCAAGAGCTCCGGCAAAGCCTTCGAGAAGATCCAAACCGAGAAAAAGATCACCTACATGGCCCCCGGCCCGTCCGGCGATTTCGACAACGACGGCCGCCTCGACCTCTTCCTCGCCAACTGGTGGATGGAATCCCGCTCGCTCCTCCTCAAGAACGAAACCCCCTCCGGCAACTACCTCGACGTCACCGTTACCGGCCCGACCGGCGTCAACCGCATGGGCGTCGGCGCACGCGTCCGCGCCTACACCGCCGGCAAGCTCGGCGACCCCGCCGCCCTCGTCGGCGACAAGGAAATCGCCACCGGCTACGGCTACGCCTCCGCCCAACCCGCCATCGCCCACCTCGGCCTCGGCAAGCTCGACGCCGTCGACCTCGAAATCACCCTCCCGCACAACAAGGGCAAGATTGTCATGAAAAACGTCAAGGCAAACCAGCGAATCGCCGCCAAGCAATGACGCCGCCTCTGGCCCCCTCTCCCGGACGCGCCCACAACCGCCACTCGGCGCAAAACGCACTGCCGCGTCTGGGAGAGGGTTGGGGTGAGGGCATACAGCGCCCGCCTTCCCGGGACGCCATTGAGCACTCGACAATGATGCCGAAGTCCCAACACAAGACGTGTTCCCTCCGCATCGCCTCGATCGCGGTCTTCCTCACCCCCCTCCTCGCCCGCGCCGAGACCCTCACCCTCGACGCCCCCACCCTCCTCGCGCGCTCCGCCTCGCACAACGTCCACCTCCTCGACAACGCCATCCAACTCCTTCGCCACGATTTGATCGAAGACGACGGCCCCGCCGCCGGCTTCTCCTACAAGCCCAACGAGGACAAGCTCGGCCCCTCCGTCCAGTTCAAGAAAGACCTCGTCATCGCCGACCCCCGCGCCGCCGGCGCCACCCTCCTCATCGCCTGCACCGACGACGTCCGCCCCGCCGTCAACGGCACGCCGATCACCGCCGCCCCCGCCAAGCTCGGCCACCACTGGCTCGCCTTCCCCGTCGACCCCGCCCTGCTCAAACCCGGCAAGAACGAGATCGTCCTCTCCGGCGCCGGCAAAGTCTGGATCGCCCGCGACGACGAGTTCGCCGCCGGCTCCACCAACCGCACGAAGCACCCCAACCGCAGCGCCCGCAGCACCGACGCCGGCATAACCTGGGACTACGACCGCCTCGGCCCCAAAGGCGACATCGACGGCGAGTACAACGTCCGCCTCGCCCTCGACCGCCACCAACCCGCCGGCTCGATCACGCTGCCCGTCCTCGACGCCGCCAACCTCGCCCGCCACCCGATCCCGCCGACCGTTGCGACGCCCGTGCCCATCCACTTCGCCATCGATGCCCACCACGACGCCTCGGGCACGATCACCCTCAAGGCGCGAACGGGCCCCACCCCGACCCCCGACGACAAGTGGACCCCGTGGGCTTCTCTCGATACTCGATCCGCGCGCCAGCCACCGTCCAAGCCGGGTGCGGAGCCTAAAGGCGACGCCCCGGATTCCGCCGTTGGAAAACGCACGACCGCGTACACCCTAACCCCCGCCGCGCGCTACCTCGAACTCGCCATCGACCTCTCGACCACCGACCCCCTCCACTCCCCGAAGCTCCGTTCAATCTCCATAGACTCTGCGACCTCCCCAGCGCCTTCCAAGCACCTCCGCCTTATCGCCCAACACAACACGCCTCTCGCCCGCTCCGCCATCCCCTTCGCCTACGAGCCCTTCGACCACCCCACGCTCGCCAAGCTCCGCAAAGACCACAACCTCGACCAATTCGCCCAATCCGCCGCCAGCGAGTTCGAGCTGATCACCCGCCTCGCCAAGTGGTCCGCCAACCTCTGGACCAAGGGCCACCTCGGCCAGATCTACCCCAAGTGGGACGCGCTCGACATCCTCCGCCCGCACGCCGACGGCAAGCCCGTCGGCGGGTTCTGCCTCCAGTACAACATCGCCCTCCTCCAGGCGTGCGAGTCCTTCGGCATCCCCGGCCGCATGGTCTCCCTCGGCCCCACCGCCGACGACAAGCCCCGGCGCTCCGGCCACGAGGTCATCGAGCTCTGGTCCAACGACTTCGCCAAGTGGGTCTACGTCGACGGCCAGCTCGCCTGGTACGCCGCCGACGCCGCCACCGGCGTCCCCCTCTCCCTCCTCGAGCTGCGCGACCGCCAACTGGCCGCCCTCGCCGGCAAACCGTATCCGCCGATCCGCCCCGTCCCCCTCGACGACAAACCCCGCGACGACTGGCACAAGCTCGACACCGGCGTCCCCTTCGTCGAGCTCCGCCTGATCCCCCGCTCCAACTTCCTCGCCGAGCCCGCGCCCCTCCCCCTCAACCAGGGCATGCGCGGCTGGTTCTGGACCGGCCACCACCTCTGGGCCGACACCCAGCACGCGCCCAACCCCATTTACCCCCACCGCGTCACCACCCGCGCCAGCTGGGAGCCAACCCTCAACCAGGCCCACATCACGCTCGAGCCCACCGACAACCCGAACCAGTTCCGCGTCCACCTGACCAGCCAAACCCCCGGCCTCCAGACCTACACCGCCTCGATCGACAATGCCCCCGCTGCGCCGGTCGTCACGGGCTTCACCTGGTCCCTCAACCCCGGCAAGAACACCCT
>DASPKW010000453.1:0-3233 GCA_035627895.1 Tepidisphaeraceae bacterium
GGGTACGTGAAGCTCGACTCGCCTGAGATCCTCCGGTGGATCGAGGCCGACCTGACCGCGTCCAAGGCCCGGTGGAAGTTCGTCTGCCTGCACGCGCCGGCGTTTCATTCGTCGCCGGCGCACTACACGGAGCAGAAGACGCGCCTGCTCGTGCCACTGCTCGAGCGCCTCGGCGTGGACGTCGTCTTCGCCGGCCACGTCCACAACTACCAGCGCTCGCACCCGCTCCGGTTCGAGCCGGCCCCGCGCAAGCCGGGCGAGAAGCTCGTGAGCGGCAAGTTCACGCTCGACACGACGTTCGACGGCAAGACCCACACGCGGCCGAACGGCATCATCCACATCGTCAGCGGCGGGGGCGGCGGTACCCTCTACCGCGACCCGACCGGCGACAAGGCCGCCAAGTTCATGACCGAGAAGTACGGCCCGGAGAACTGGGTGCCGTACACGGCCGTCCACGTCGCCGATCGACATTCGTTCGTCGTATGCGACCTTACGCCCGACCGGCTGGAGCTGCGGGCGATCGACGCCGACGGCAAAGAGATCGACCGGATCAACATGACCAAGTAGCCCTTTTAGCCGCCGGGCTTGCCCGGCGCATCCAGACGCGCCGCCGCACATCACGGCATCCGATCACCCGACACACCCGTTCCCCGCACCCCCATGACCCACGCCATCCGCCCGACGACCGCCGTCCGACGTCGTTTCCTCACGGTGCTCGTCGTACTGCTCTCGGCACTCGCCACGAGTCGCACGCGCGCCGCCGACGTACCCAAGCCGCTGGTCGACCTCGACGCCGCCGGCCTCGCGCCCGGCGAGGTCCAGGCGTGGCCCAATAGCGGAACGCTCGGCGGCGCGTTCGCGCCGGTGGCCGCGGCCCCAACCGCCGCGGACGTTGCCGGCCGTCGCGCCGTCACGTTTGCGGAGGCGCGGGCGTTCGCGTCATCCGTACCGGCGCCGGCCGAGATCACCGGCGGGCAACCGTTTACCGTCGCCGCGTGGGTGTACGTGCCCGAGGCGAACAAGCGCGGCGTCGTCGTGTCGTGGGCGTCGCGGCCGAACCACTCCGCCGAATTCGCCTACGGCCCTGGCCCGGACGGGGCGTTCTTCGGGTGGGACAAGCACGCGCGGTTCGAGCAGTACCCCGCGCCCGGCGCCTGGCACCACATCGCGTGGGCGTACGGCGCGGACGAGATGGCCGTGTACGTCGACGGCCTGCTCGACCACCGCCGCCCGATGAAGCTGAAGATCAAGGCCGGCGGGAAGGTGTACGTCGGGTGCGGGTGGGACTCGGTCGGCGCCAAGCCGTCGTACCCGCTCAAGGGTTCAGTCGCGCGCGTGCAAGTGTGGGCGGGGACGCTCTCGCACGTGCAGGTGCGTAACGCCGCCGGGTGGCAAGAGGCGTTCGCGCCCGCGCCGGCCGACAACGTGCCCGTGCCGGCCGAGGGCGCCGTCCTCCGCTGGCAGGCCGGTCACGCCGGTGCGAAGGCGTACGCGGTGCGATTCGCACCCGATCGGGCGAGCGCGGCTGACGACGCCGCGCCCGCAGTCCGCGTCGAGGCCACCGAGTTCAAGCCCGCCACGGCGCTCGCGCCCGGCCGCACGTATTACTGGCGCGTCGACCAACTCGCCGCCGACGGGAGCGTGATCAACAAGGGCCCCGTGTGGCGCCTGGCGACCGACGGCGGCCCGGCCGCGAGCCCGGCGCCGCGCGACCGCGTCGCCGGCGTCCCGGTCGACGGGCTCAAGCTCGCGTGGACCCCGGGACGGTACGCCCTCCGACAGACGCTCTACTTCGGCGCGGACCGCACCGCCGTCGAGCGCGGTTCGGCGCCGGCGGCGTCGGTCAAGCTCGACGCAAAGGCTGCCACCGCGTCCGTCCAGATCGAGCGGCTGGCGCCGGGCACCGTTTTCTACTGGCGCGTCGCCCAGGACAACGGTCCGGCCATCCCCCCTGCCGCTGGCGACGTCTGGGCCTTCCGAACCGCCGACGACCCGACGCCCGACGAGGTCACGTTCTTCGTCGGCTCCGACACCCACTACGGCCTGGGCAACAACGCCGCCCTCAATCGCGCCGTGATCGACCAGATGAACTGGCTCCCCGGCGCCGAAATGCCGGCCAAGGCGGGCGGCGGCATCGTCAATACGCCGCGCGGCGTCGTCCTCACCGGGGACCTGCTCGACAAGGGCTTCGAGCCCAAGACCGCGCCGCCCGCGTGGGCCGAGTTTGTGAAGGACTACGGCCTGACCGGCGCCGACGGCCGGCTTGCCTTCCCCGTCTACGAAGGCTTCGGCAACCACGACGGCATGACTGGCAAGAGCGTCTCGCGCGCCGGCATCAAAGAGCGCAACCCGAAGCGTGTGGGCCTGACCGCGATCTCGGCCAACGGCTTCCACTACTCGTGGGACTGGAACCACGTCCACTTCGTCCAGCTCAATTTGTTCCCCGGCACCGACTCGGCCGACGCGACCGTCGGCCCGCCCAACCACCACCCGGAAAATGCGCTCGACTTCCTCAAGGAAACGCTCGCCAAACACGTCGCGGGCACCGACAAGGTCGTCGTCGTCTTCCACCACTACTGCTACGCGGGCGGCATGGCCGACTGGTGGACCGACGCCGCCAAGGCCCGCGCCGCCGACGCGATCAAGGGCCACCGCGCCATCCTGATCCACGGCCACTCGCACGGTGCGTACGCCTACGACTGGAACGGCCACCCCGTCATCAGCAGCGGCTCGACCGCCCGCCCGGACAGCCAGTCCGGCGACTTCCTCGTCGTCCGCATCACCAAGACCCATCTCCACGTCGCCCAGCGAAAGCCGGACGGCTGGGGCATGACCCTGAGCCGACCACTGCCCGACCCCGTCCCCGGGCAGACTGCGCCGACGGCGAAGTAGGGTCGGGGCTTCTGCCGGAGCCATCCGCTTACTGAAAGACTCGCTGCGCGAAGAAATACAGGGCGTTCCGCCAGTGGGTCGCGTCGTGGCCATGGCCGTCGACGTGCCAGACGTGCGGGACGTCCTTCTCCTTCAGGTACCGCTGCACGCCCTGGCTGACGCCGATCAGCCCGTCCTTGTTGCCGCAGGACAGGTAGAGCAGCTTGAGCTTCGCCTTGGCCGCGGCCGGGTCGGGGACGAGCTGGGCCGCCGGGCGCGTGTTCGGCGCCGCCGAGAACGCGCCGACCCATGCGAACGTGTCGAGGTGCCCGAGGCCGAAGTTGAGCGTCTGCCCGCCGCCC
>DASPKW010000454.1:0-9822 GCA_035627895.1 Tepidisphaeraceae bacterium
CCCTCGTCGCTGCCGTCCGCGACGGGCGCGTGTAGGAACGCGTGCCACTCGGCGCGCGCGTGGCCCTCGATCGACTCGACCCGGCCGATCGCCCGCTCGATGAGGAGGGGGGCGCGGCGGATCCCGTAGAGGTAGACCGGATCGTCCTCCGGTGCCGTCCCCTCGATCGTCACGTCCGCCCCGCGCGGGCCGCGGGCGGTGATGCGGACGCCGATCGGGATCGCGACGTCCGGGCGGTCGGCGACGGTCAACACGTGCGAGAGGCGATCCCCGATATCGCGGAGCGCCGCGGCGTCAGGGATGTCCGCGGCGAAGCGATAGCGGTACGTGCGCGCGGCGCGGCCGGCGGTCACGACGACCGGCGGGAGGGCGGGCAGCGGCATGATCATCGCCGACGTGTAGGCCGCCGCGCCCGTCGCGGGGGGCGGGTTCGCGCCGTCCGCTTCCGTGGGGCGTACGGGTCGGTGGTCTGGCATGGGATGGGCCTCGTCGGGAGTCGTGGGCGGTGTGCACCTCGGATGATCCTTCGCCGCGCGGACGACTGTCAACCGAATTCGAAAGTGCGTTGCCTGTGACTACGCGATCCCGATCGGCAATTCGGCGGGGAGAGGGCCGGACGTGCGGGGAACGCCGTCGGCCTTACCCGGCGGCGTCCGGCCCCCTCTCCCGGACGCGCCGGGGGTGTGTTTCGCGGGAGGGCGCAGCCGCGTCTGGGAGAGGGCGGGGGTGAGGGCATGGAGCGATCATTGGAACGGCCATTGGTGCCGGGTCGCTAGCCGTCATGCCCTCACCCTAACCCTCTCCCGGAGGCGGCCGCGCTTGACCGCAAGCAGCGCACCGGGCGCGTCGGGGAGAGGGGACCAGACGCGGCCGCGCCCGCTCGCAAATGGCACATCTGGCGCGTCCGGGAGAGGGGACCGTACGCGGCGGCGCACCCCTGCCAAGGGCGGCCGGGGCGCGGGCCGGAGAGGGGTCCGGACGGCCATCCGTAAAATTGGCCCTATGGGCGCGAACGGCCCGGCGCTGTAGGAAGTAGGTTGCGGGCGCGATTCGGCGGCCGCCCTATTCGGCAAAGCAAAGAGAGCGGTCATGAGCGAAGCGACAGATAAAGAGACGGTGGACGGCGGAACGGACGGCGGCTTAGGGGGGTTCGGCGCGCTGGGGCTCGACGCCAAGCTGCTGGTCACGCTGAAGGAACTCGGCTACGAGGAGCCCACGCCCATCCAGCGGGAGGCGATCCCGGCCCTCCTGACGGGCAAGGATCTCATCGGCCAGGCGGCGACGGGGACGGACAAGACCGCCGCGTTCGCGCTGCCGATCCTCCAGCGGATCTACGAGATGGGCAAGGAGCGCTCGCAGCCCAGCGCGCTCGTGCTCGTGCCCACGCGCGAATTGGCGATGCAGGTCGCCGAGGCGATGCACAAGTACGGGCAGCGGCTCAAGCTCACCACGCTCAGCGTCTACGGCGGGAGCCCGTTCGGACAGCAGGCGCGGATGCTCGAGCGCGGGGTCGACGTCGTCGTCGCCACGCCAGGCCGTGCCCTCGATCACCTGAGAAGGCAGACGATGGGGCTGGGCGGGCTGGCGATCCTGGCGCTGGACGAGGCCGACGAGATGCTCGACATGGGGTTCGCCGAGGACCTGGAGGCGATCCTCTCCGAGACGCCGGCCGAGACGCGGCAGACGGTCTTCTTCAGCGCGACGCTCCCGCCGCGCATCGCCGGGATGGTCAAGCGGCACATGCGCGACCCCCAGCGGATCACGATCGCCAAGCCGACCGCCGCCAAGGGCGAGGCGCCCAAGGTGCGGCAGACCGCGTACATCATCCCGCGCATGCGCAAGCTCGAAGTCCTCGGCCGCGTGCTCGACCTGGAAAGCCCGCAGTCGGCCCTGGTCTTCTGCCGGACGCGCACGGAGGTCGACAACCTCACCGAGCGCCTCAGCGCCCACGGCTACCGCGCCCAATCCCTGCACGGCGGGATCACGCAGGAACAGCGGAGCAAGGTCGTCAAACGCCTCAAGGAGGGCGCGATCGACCTGGTCGTCGCGACCGACGTGGCCGCCCGCGGGCTCGACATCGAGAACCTGGAGCTGGTCGTCAACTACGACGTCCCGATGTCGCCGGACTCGTACGTGCACCGGATCGGCCGGGTCGGCCGCGCGGGCCGCGAGGGCGTGGCGATCACGCTCGCCGACCCGCGCGAGTCGCGCCTATTAAAAGTGTTCGAGCGGGTGACCAAGGGGCGGATCGAGCTGGCCCAGGTGCCGACGGTGGCGGACCTGCGGGCCCGGCGGCTCGAGCTGACGCGGGCGTCGCTCCGCGAGGCGATCCTCGCCGGCGGCCTCGACCGCTTCCGCGTCTGCGTCGAAAGCCTCGCCCAGGAGCACGACCTGATGGACGTCGCGCTGGCGGCCGTGAAACTCGCCCACCAGTCGACCGGCGGCGACCGCGAGGACGAAGACGCGAACGACGACGCCGACTTCGCCCGGCAAATGCCGCGGTTCGAGGAGCGAGGGGAGCGGGGCGGCCGGTACGACGAGCGCCCGCGCTACGAGGATCGCCCCCGGCGCGACGATCGACCGCGGTACGAGGAGCGCGCCCCGCGCGAGGAGCGCCCTCGGCGCGACGACCCACCGGCCCGCGAGGAGCGCGCCCCGGCCACCAAGTCGCCCGCCAAGCCCTCGCCCAAGCCGGCCGAGACGGACGACCGTTGGGAGCGCGAGACCGCGATCCCATTCGACCGGGACGAGGCGGGCGCGGCGGCAGGGGGGGCGCCGGCCCCGACGAAGGCGAAGAAGGTCAAGAAGCCCAAGGAGCGCGCGGGCGAAACGAGCAAGTCGTCGGCCGGCATGGCCCGCGTGTACGTCGGCCTCGGGCGCGTGGCCGGCGTCCGCCCGCAGGACCTCGTCGGCGCGATCGCCAACGAGGCCGGCGTCCCCGGCAACACGATCGGCGGCATCGAGATCTACGACAAGTACGCCCTCGTCGAGCTCCCCGCCGGCGACGTCGACCGCGTCGTCGAGGCCATGCGCGGCGCCACCATCCGCGGCCGCGACGCCAAGGTCCGGCGGTTCCAGGAGAAGTAACCCCGAAGGCGGGTGAACCACGAAGACACGAAGGCACGAAGAAGACAAGGAATCAGCCACAGATCCTCACAGATCGCCGCAGGTAAACAGATCATCTGTAAACATCGGTGCAATGTGTGGCTGATTTCTTCTTTGCGCCTTCGTGCCTTCGTGGTTCAACCTCTTCAATCGATCGCGACTTCCTTCCCCCCCGCCGCCGCGCTGCGGTAGATCGCGTCGAGGATCTTCTGCACCGCCAGGCCGGCCTCGCCGGGGGCGCGGATCGGCTCGTCGTGCAAACAGGCGTTGACGAAGTTGCGGAGCTTGAGGGGGAACAGGGCGAGGAAGTCGGTGTTGGTGATCCAGCCGGGGGTGCTGTTGATCATCGTGCCCGCGCGGTCGGTGTAGACCTCGGGCGGGTCCCAGTTGCCGCCGCCCTTGTCGCCCATGAACGTGAAGTTCCAGACGTCTTCCTTGATGTGGGCGGCGAAGCTCGACTCGATCTGCAGCAGCGCGCCCGACTCGAACCGCACTTGGCCGATCGCCAAATCTTCGACCGTGTACGTCTTGTAGTCCCACCCGGGCCACTGGCTGGCGACGTCGGACGGCTTGTCGCCCAAGTACGTCCACGTGTTGCCGCTCGCGGCGACGGGCTTGGGCGAGCCCATGAAGTAATGGGCCATCTCGATCACGTGCACGCCGATGTCGATCATCGGCCCGCCGCCCTGCAAATGCTTCTGCCCGAACACGCCCCAGTTCGGGATCCCCCGGCGGCGAAGGGCGCGGCACTTCATGAACATCACGTTCCCGAACTCCCCGGCGCCCGCCGCGCGGGTCAGGAACTCGGTGTGCGCGTGGAAGCGGTACTGGAAGCCGACCTGCAGCTTGACGTTGTTCCGCCGCGCCGCGTCGATCATCCGCTGACATTCGGCCGGCGTCATGGCCATCGGCTTTTCGACCAGCACGTGGCACCCGGCCTCGGCGGCGTCGATCGCCGGCTGCATGTGCAGCCCGTTGGGCGTGCAGACGGCGACCGCCTCGGGCTTGACCTCGCGCAGCATCTCCTTCCAATCCGCGAACGTCGCGTCCACTTTCCAATCGTTCTTCACGTCGGCGAGGCGGTCCGGGTTGATGTCGCACCCGGCCACGATCTCGACGTCGGGAAAGCTCTTGAGCGGCGGCAGATAAAACTTGGTCACGCCGCCACAGCCGATGAAGGCGAGCCGGAGCTGTCGGTCGACCGGACCGGCGGGCTTGGCGGAGGCGAGGGACTCGGAGGAAGCTTGAGCCATGGTGCGGAGGATAAAGGATGAGGGAGGACGGATGAAGGACGAAAGTCAGTAGTCAGTAGTCAGTAGTCAGTAGGGACGCGCAACAGTCGGACGGGCACATCGTTTAGCCGCGACCCGCAGGGCAAGCGACAGCGCCACCCGCAGGCGAGCGCGTGTGCGTGATCGGACTGACGCCCCACGACCACAAAGTTGCTCCGGGACGCGCGGGAGGTACGCTCTACTCATGGGCCTTTACGACCGCGGGTACATGAAGGCGGACGGCGACCGCCCGGCGCGCGGACGGCCGCGCTATCGCGACGCCGGCGTCCGCGTCGCCGAGTGGCGCGGGGAAATGCCCACCGTGCTCTTCGTCGTCATCGCGGCGGCGCCGGTCGCCGTCGGGCTCGCGGTCGCGTTACTCACCGCGGGCCCGGCGTACCCGGCGTGGGGCGTGCCGTGGTGGGGGTGGGCGGCCGTGACGGCCGGACTGCTCGGGTCGGGCGTGTTGCTGGAACACGCGGGCGGGTCCCGCGAAACCCGGACCGCCGGCGCGGCCTGCGGCGGGGTCGGCGGGGCGGTCTCGCTACTGGTCGTACTGGCGACGTTCGAGATCGCGCCCGGCGACCTGATGGGGCCGATGGGGTTGCACCTTCGCATGCCGTGGTGGGCGGCGACGGCCTGGCTCGGCATCGGGGCGGGCGCGTACTGGGGCGGTCGGCGTTGGGGGTGGCAGTCGGTGATGATGTACGGCGTCGGCGCGGGGCTGCTCGGGCTCGGGGCGCTGCTGGTGAACCTGCCGGCACGGGGGTGAACGACGCCGGGCACACGCGAAACGAGCACGGCCCCCGGGGGAAGGGGGCCGCGCCCGTCGTCGGTCGTGTCGTGCGTCGCCCTACGTCAACCGTGACGCGGCGCGGCGCGGCGCTCAGGCGCGGTCGGTGTTGGACACGGTGGTGTCGTGTCCGGCCGAGTGGTCGCGGTGCACGTCCGTATGACGGCCGCGTGCGCCGACCAGCCCGCCGGCCGCGGCGGCGCCCAGCCCCAGCAGCATCGAGACGAGGGTGCCCCACGCGCTCTTGGCGGTCGTGTCGGCGGCCTTCTCCTGGTTCCGCGGATCCTTGATGGCGGCCGAGGCGCGGTTGGCCGCATCCTTCGCGTCGGCCTCAAGCTTCGCCGACGCCTGCCGGGCCTCGCCCTCGACGCGCTCCCGGGCCGTCGGGTCGGAGGCCGCGCCACCGGCGACGTTCGAGGCGGCCTGCGCCGCGCTGTTCGCGGCGTTCCCGGCGGTGCGGGCGGCCATACCGATCCCGCCCATCAGGACGTAAAGCAGCAGCGGGATCGCCGCCACCCAGACCATGGACCCGTTGAGCACGCCGTTGTCCTTGCCCCGGACGGCGGCGGCGCGGGCCGCGAGCCACCCGCCGATGAAGAACGCCAGCAGCGCGGAGACCGCGCCCCAGATGCCGGCACCGATGCCGAAATTGCGGGCGTTATCGCCCGGGTCGTACGCGGAGGCGCCGACCGCGATCCCCAGCACGCCGAGCACGGCCAGCGTGCTCAGGGCCGCAAACAGGCCGGCGATGATCGGCCCCCAGCGGACGCGGTCGGTGGGCGAGGCGGCGATGGCTGCGACGTTGACGTTCGGCGTGCTGCCGACAGTGGAGTACTGAGACATACGAGGTTCCCGACAGAGAGGACAGTGACCGTGCCGAAATGTCCCGCAACAACGCGGGGTCGGCATGGGGGCTCACGCACTGCAACGGGCGGGCCGCGCGAATATGGGAGAGTTCGGTGGGCGGGGCAGATTGCGGATCTCCCAGCGATCAGGGCGGCGGGCGATGCGAGTGCGCGAAGGCGGTGCGCGGGGCAATTCTGGGGGTCGGCGTGGGATGCGTGCTATATTGCACCGTGAGTCACGAACCTACCGCATGAGCACCTCCTTCCCCCTCGTAAATGGTGGCGTTATGGACGAATCGATGACGAATCGCCCGGCGACCCAGCCGGTGGAGTTGAGCTACCAAGCGCCCGCGGCGCGCCGCCCGATGGGGTGGAAGTCGGTGGTGGGGGCGGTGCTGACGGCCTTGGTCGGCCTCCCCGTCCTGTTTTACCTCGGCATGTTCTTGATCTACGGCGGGGTGGGCGTGTTCGGCGAATCGCTCACGGCCGCGGTGACCGGGTCCATCATCACGGGCGTCGTGGTCGTCGGCGGGCTGGCGTGGGGCTCGGTGGCGGCGTGGCGGAGCGAGCGCTGGCGCTGGCTGGCCCTGGGAATCTGGATCGGCCCGGGCCTGGGGGCGCTGGCCATCTTGGCGATGGCGTTGTTCACCAAGTGAAGCTAGGGGGACGGCGTCGGCCCGCGCCCGGTCTGGACCGCGGGCCCGCTCCAGCAGCCCAGTGTCCGGCGCACGTTTCGTGCCCGACCATTCACCACGGGTAAAAAAAGCGCGCCCGATAGCCCACGGAACTTGTTCCGTGGGTTGTGAATGCCGCCAGACGCGCCCGCTTCATCCGGTCCTCAATAGACCGGAAAAGTCGTCGTCACCGCCCCGTCACGAACTGCGCCGTAGCCGGCGAGCCCGGCACGTCGGCGAGCTCTGCCCGAAGTGCCGCCGTGCCGGCACGCGCGAGCACCGCGATCGTGCGCACCCCAGCGCGGACGTCGAGCGCCGCGCCGGCGGCCGCAGGCTGGTTGTCGACCCAGACGGCCCGCCTCGCCTTTGGGAAGGATGAGTCGCAGCTCGCCCGGCGCGGTCACACTGACTCGGAAGCGCGCGAGCGTGACCCGGCCGGCAGAGACGGGCAGGTCGCCGGAGACCTTGGCGTACCCCGCCGTCCACGGCCCCAGCGCGTCGGGCAGGGCGGCGGTGGGAACGATCCCCCGGCCGCGTCCCGGTCGAGAACCTCCCACCGGCGGGCGACGGGTGCGGTGCCCAGCGCGAACGGGCCCGGCCGGCCGAGCTCCGAGAGGAAGCGCACCAGGTCGACGAGTTCCTGGCGGGTCAGCGCGTCGGCCAAGTTCGCGGGCATCATGGACTGCCCCTCTCGCGGTTTGCCCTTGATCGTATTCAGTGGGATCACGATTTCGTCCTGCACCGCGTCGCGCAGGACGAGCTCTTTGTCGGTCTGTCGCACACTGATGCCCGACAGGACGTCGCCGTCGGTCGTCTCGACCACGACCGAGTGATACCCCTCCTTGACCGCCTTGGCGGGCAAGAGGATCGACTCGACGAGGTAGTCGACCGGCGCCGAGCCGAGCGACGAGACGTCGGGCCCGAGCTGCCCGCCCGCGCCGCCGACCGCGTGGCAGCGGAGACACGCGGCGTCCGTCCGGCGGAAGACGCTTTCCCCGCGCGCCGGGTCGCCGGCAACCCCGACGTCGGCGACGAGCTTGGCGAGTTCGTCCGCGGTGAGGGGCTTGGCCTCGCCGATGCCGGCGGCAGTCTGAAGTGGCTGGCCGAGCACCGGGTCCGACGAGCCCAGCGCGTACACGGCACGGAGCGCAATCTTGGCGGGGTCGGCGCTGGGTGGCTCAGCCCGCAGCGCCTCCCCGAGCAGCTTCGGCCCGTCCTTCCGCTTGATGAACGCGGCCAGCAGGGGGGTCGGGTCGGCGTCGGCGGGGAGTTTGCTCGGGTCGTTCTTGAGCAACTCGGCCGTGAGCTTGGCGGCCGACTTGGGATCGAGCGGGACCAGCGCGGCGAGCCCGCCGACGCATTCCGCGAAGCTCCCGTAGTTCTCGACGATCGCGCGGAGGGCCTCGGCGTCGCCGAGGTCACCGAGGAGTCCGATCCGAGCGAGACGGATCTCCGGGGGGGCCCCGGGATGAGCGCTCCGAGCCAGGACCGGGGCGAGGGCCTTGGTTTTCATCGCACCGCCGAGCCGGAGCGCGGCGAAGTAAACGGCGGAGTCGGTCGCCTTGTCGACGAGGGGCAACAGCCGCGCTCCGTCGATCCGCAGCTTGAGGTTCCGCCGACGGACGCCGCGGTCGAGCGCGGTCAGAATCGCGGCGCGGGTCGGGTTGTCGGTGGACTCGGCGAGCGCAGTGTCGAACAGGATCGCCAGTTCGTCCGGCCCACCGACCGACGCGATCAACTCGGCGACTTCCGTCCGGCCCTCGGCCGCGACCTTCCCCGCCTTCAGGTCGGCAACGGGCGACTCGATCGCCGCCGGGTTGCGGATCGCCTTCAGCGCGAACTGCGTCTTCTTCGCCGAGTCGAACTTGAGCCGCCCCGCCTGGAACTCGGGGAGCCACACGTCCGCGAGGTCGTTGACGGTCGGGTACAGGGCGAAGTCGAGGAACAAGTCCATCGGCTTGTCGAGGGCGGCGAGGGCGACCTCGACCGCGCGCGGCGTCCGGACGCTCGAAAGTGCGCGGACGGCCTCAAGGCGCACGCGCGGATCCGTGTCGGCGACGAGCAACTTGAGGTGCGTGACCTCGCCCAACGCCGCCGCCTCGACCTTCTGACCCGGCCCCGGCGGCGCCCCGGCGGGCGGCGGAAACCGCCCGACCCAATCGCCGCGCACCCGCGCCGCGGCCGCGCGGACGCCGGGGTCCTTCGCCGTCACGCACCGCCACAGCATCCGGGCCGACGGCGAATCGTGCGTCTGGTACGTCCACAGCGCCAATCGGGTCCGCCACCCACACCCCCGGCGACTCGTTTCATCGCGGCGTTGTACGGGCGGACGTCCTCGTTCTGCCCGGCCGGATCCGGCAGCGGGCGGCCGAGGTCTTCCCGGGCGATGATCGATAGGACAATCAACTTCGCCCGACCCGGCGAACGACTCGTTCGACCCGTAATTCAGGAACACGACGTTCGGCTCGAACCCGGCCACGTGCCCGGCCAGGCGCTCGTACCCGTCCGCCGCCCGCCCGAAGCCGGCGCGGGCCTCGCACCGCACGGTGTGTCGCCCGACCACCCGAGGTTGCGGAACGTGATCGCCTGGTCCGGGAACGCGTTGATGAGCAGCGTTTCGAGGTAGCCGTGACGAAGATCGCGCTCGACGAGCGTGTTGCCGACGAACGCGACGCGCGGGGCGTCCGGGAGCGTGAGAGCGGCCGGGGCGGCGAGCGCGGGGATGGCAACGACGGCGAGCACCAGGCACCAAGACGGTCTCATGGGAACGTATCTGGCCGCGGGCGGCGCGCGTTGCGGATTTGCGCGTAGACGCGACCGGCCGCCGTCGGGAAGATGCGCCCGTCCCCTCATCAATCCGTGTGGCCGTTCATACGCGAAGGAGATTGCGATGCGCACGACGAAGACTCTGGCGGCGGTGTGGGCGTTGTCGGTCCTGACGATCGCGCTCCCCGCGCGCGCGGCCGACTACCCCGAGACGCCCGACGGCCTGAAAAATCTCAACGAGGACATCCTCGCCGCCCTCAAGGCGGGCGAGAAGGAAAAGGCCGCGGCCCTCGTGAAAGGGCTCGTGCTCGTCGACCACGCCGAGTGGCTCAAGAAGACGTTCGGCGAAGAGCTCGGAACGAAGATCG
>DASPKW010000455.1:0-16677 GCA_035627895.1 Tepidisphaeraceae bacterium
CCATCGCGTTGCGGCGGAGGTCGAGCTTGGACGCGGCCCCGAGCTGCAGGGCCACGGCCGTCGTCGACCCGTCGCCGACGGTCAGGACGAGCAGGCTGGCCGGGACGTTGGCGATCTCGGCCTGGCCCGACCCGGCGGACAAATCGAGGGCCTTGACCGTCTGGGTGCTGCCGGCGACGAACCGCCCGCCGGTGGCGACGGCGACGCCGCTGGACGCGGCGACCGAGCCGTTGACGCGGAGCGTGCCGCCGGCCACCGAGGTCGGGCCGGTGTAGGTGTTGGCCGCGTTGGACAGCACGACGGTGCCGCCCGCCGTGGTGGTGCCGTCGGCACGCTTGGCGGCGTCGACGACGAGCCCGCCCGTGCCCGAGATCACGCCGGAGAGGTCGGCCGTCGCCGTCCCGGCGGGCTGCGCGCCCGTGACGGTCAGGACGGTGCGGTTGGCAGCGCCCAGCGCGACGTCGTTGGGCAGGGTGAGCGTGTTGTCGGCGGTGGGCGAGCCGACGATCAGCGGGGCGTTGTTGGCGACGAAGTTGCCGGCGCCCCACGTGAGGGCCGCGCCGCCGTTAAGGTTGGCCGTGCGCGGGCCGCCCTTGGCGGCGAACCCGCCACCGCCGACGCCGCCCAGGTTCACCTGGCCGACGCCGGTGCCGAGCGTGATCGCGCGGGGCGTGCCGGCGAACTCGATCGTGCCGCCGCTGGTGGTGACCTTGGCGCCGCTCAGGTTGTCGGTGACGGCGTCGGCGGCGTAGGCGGCGTCGGAGTTCTCGCGGACGAAGCCGTCGGCGATGTTGGTGCCGGCGGGCTGTGCGCCGAGGTGGAAGGTGAACTGGGCGCTGGAGTCGCCCGACCCGTCGTTGGAGTCGAACGTGACGCCGCCGAGCGAGACGGTGCCGCCGCCGCGGACGAAGACGGTGCGTCCGCCGGTCGAGTTGGAGAGGGTGGTGGCGGCGGCGTTGATCCCGGGGTCGGTCGTGCCCTGGGCGTTGTTGGTGCCGACCATGCTGCTGGTCTGGAAGCTGACGGCGTCCGCGCCGGCGCCGCCGAGGGTGAAGACGCCCTCGCGGGCGAGCAGGGTCATCGCGCCCGCCACGCTCGTCGAGCCGGCGGAGTTGCCGGACAGGACCGCGATGGCCGAGCCCTTGAGGGTGGCGTCACCGCCGGCCGCCCCGACGACCGAGCCCTGGTAGCCGCCGGGGATGCCGGTGGCGCCGGCGGGGCCGGGCGTGTTGTTCAGGCCGCCGACGAGGAACTTGTAGCCGGTCGGGAGCTGGTACGCCTGGCCGCCGGTCTTACCGGTGAGCAGGAAGCCGCCGCGGGCGAACGCGTTGCCGTACCGGTCGGCGAACAGGTAGGCGGTCTGCCCGCCGTTGCCGGTCGGGAGGCTGGTCTGGCCCGCGGCCTTGGCGGTGTCGTCGAAGCGGACGAAGACGTCGGCGTTGGTGCCGGGGTTGTTGATGGTGCTGATCATCAGGCCACCCGGGCCCGTGCTGAACCAGTTGACGTTGCCGCCGCCGTCGGCGTCGGCAGTGGCCGACCCTGTCCAGGTGTTGGCACCGGACAGGACGAGTTCGGCGATCTGGCCGTCGTTGGCCCCGGTCGTGAGCGAGCGGACGAGCACGGCGCCCTTGGACGTGCCGTCGGCGAGGTTGCCGGCGATCGTCTGGACGCTGGTGCCGGCGGTCCCGGTCGCCCGCGTGAGGCCGGGGCCGGAGTTACCGACCTGGATGAGCCGGCGGGCGGTGAGCTCGGTGTTCGTGCCGATCGTGACGCCGGCGTCGGCGAACGCGACGCCGTTGGTCAGGACGGACGACCCGAGCGTAAAGTCGCGGTTGAAGGTGTTGGCGGTCACGCCGTTGCCGGCCGTGATCGTGTAGCCCGTCGTCCGCGCGGCGAACCCGCCGTTGCCGGTGAGCTGCCAGGTGCCAGCGCCGGTCGCGGCGACGCCGCCCGTGCGGTTGGCGTTGAACTGCGCCCACGACGTGTTGGCGAGGATCAGCGTGCCGCCGGCGATGTTGAGGTTACCGCCCGGCAGGCTGGCCGCGTCGTTGACGGCCAGCGCGCTGCTGGTGAGCAGCGCGTTGGTGGACGCGGACGTGGTCGTCGGGGCGGCGCCGTTGAGGAAGATCACGCCGGGCGTCGCGCCCGAGGCGGTCGACGTCTGGACCGTCAGGAAGTTCCCGCCAGCCAGCGGCGTGCCGGCGGCGGCGGTCGACGGGCCGTTGACGTAGACGACCGCGCCGTTCGGCCGCAGCGTCGTCGGGCCCAGGACGTCGAACGCCCCGGTGTAGGTGTGCTCCCCGGCGAACTGAAGGGCCGCCGTGACGCTGAAGTTCTGACCGGTGCCGACGGCGATCGAGCTCGTGGACGGCAGCGCCTGGGCGACGCCCAAGTTGGCCGTCCCGGTGCGGACGGTGAGCGACGGGGCGAGGTGCGCGCCGTTGAGGTTGAGGTTACCGGAGTTGACGACGATCGGCCCGGTCCCGAGGCCGCCGGCGGCGTTGGCGGTCAGAGTGCCCTGGCCGAAGTCGACGGTCGTGCCGCCGCCGAAGTCGTTGGAGCCGTTGACGATGACCTGGGCGCCGGTCGAGTTGCCGCCGCCGTTGACCAGCGGCATGCCGACTTGCAATTTCGCGCTCGCGCCGGTCAGCACGTTGTTCGACGCGTTGGCGAGGATGAGTTGAGCGTACCCACCGCCGAGGCGGTAGGTGTTGTCGGCCCCGACGCCGAGCGTCGCCGGCGTGTAGGTGCGGTTGGCGCGGTGGGCGCCGAGGAACATGCGGCCCGAGCCGAGCGCGGCCTGGTTCAGGGCGATGTCCCAGTTCGACGCGGTCGTGGACGTCGTCCCGTCGACCGCCAGCACGCCGACCGAGTCGGCCGCGAGCAGGCCCTGGACGCCGGCGGCCGTGACGGGGTCGTAACCGATGGTCAGCATGGGCTGGCTGTTGCCGAAGACCTTTTGCGAGACCTTCTTGCCGGCCGACAGGTTCGAGGCCGACTGCAGGAGCAGCGAGGCGCCCATGTTCGTCACGTCGCCGGTGCCCAGGCGCGACGCGGCGTCGACGTTGACGAACGCGTTCTGGCCGGGCACGTCGGACTGGAGGACCGTCGTGCCGCCGGCGTACGTCATGCCGCCCGCGGCGCCCTTGACGTTCAGGATGCCGTTGCGGGCCTGGAGCGTGAGCGGGTTGGCGGCGGCGCCGGCGCCGTCGGCGATCCCGGACGTCAGGTCGCCCGCGCGGCCGCCGACGTTCGTCGTGTAGAGCAGCCCGCGCATCCCCGGCGTGGCCTGGTCGATCGTGACCTGGCCGGAGTAGATCGTCGCCAGGCCGCGCGCGGTCGCCGCCGCGTCGTCGCCGATGAACAGCGTGCCGCCGAGCGACACGTCGCCGGACACGGTGACGTGCGGGGCATTCGCGAGGTTGTTGTTGTTCTGGTAGACGAAGAAGCTGGCGACCGTGTCGCGGGCGACGACCAGGTCATTTCGGAAGTCGACGGCCGCGTTGTTGGTGCCCGAGGCCGACCCGTCCGCCCGCAGGCGGAAGGTGGGCGACGCCGTGGTGACCCCGGCCGTGCCCGAGCCGATCAGGCCGGCGAAGGTGATCGGGTGGGGGCTGGCGGCCGACCCACCGAACGCCAAGTTCGCCGCGGCCAGCGGGTCTGCCGTCGTCGTCGCGTTCCAGTCGTATTGGATGACGCCGTTCTCAATCCGCACCGGGTTCGAGAGCGCGACGGCCGACCCGAGGTTGTTGGCGACGACCTCGAGCCGGTTGGGCCCGGTCTTGACGAGCGACGTCGGCGCGAGCTCGGTGAGGTTCTTGACGAACAGGTCCATGCTCGACGTGTTGATCGTGACCGTGCCGCCGCCGAGGGCCGTCGTGCCGTTGAACTGGGGGCGGTAGCCGTTCCCGCCCGACGTGGTCAGGGCGGTGTTGGCGGCGATCGTCAGGTCGCCGAAGTGGTGCGTCATGTTCGAGCCGCCGCCGCTGCTCGACCGGTCGATGTTGATCGTCGAGTTGGCGATGACGTTGACGTCCATCAGGGTGCCGCCCCCGAGCGGGTCGCCCGGTTGGGCGCCGATGTTGGCATTCCCGTCCAGGCGGCCCTCGAGCGTGCCGCCGGCGAGCACGACCGACGTGTTCACCGCGTCGCCGAGCGAGAGCGATGAGGTCGTGCCGGTCGCGTTGGTCTTGCGGTAGCTCAGGCCGCCGCCGTTGATCGTGACCGTGCCGCGGAGGCCCGCGGTCCCGACGTTCCCGTCCCACGAGTTGTCGGCGGACAGGACGGTGACGGAGTTGCCGAACTTGGTCAGGCCGTCGGCCGTCAGCTTGCCGCTGAGCGTGGCGAACGCGGCCGAGCTGTTGTTGTGGAAGACCACGCCCTCGACGGGCGTCGCGGCGTCGGCCCCGAACACGATCGGGGTCGAGGTGGTCGGGTTGGACGAGTTGTTGAGGATCAGCCCGCCGCCGTGGATGTTCAGCTGCCCGCCGGTGATCGCGACGTTGCCCGTAATGCGGAGCCCGTACACGTTGGTCGTGCCGCCGAGCGCGATCGAGGCCGTCTGGTTGATCAGGTCGCCGGCGCTCGCCGCGTCGAGCGCCGTGGCGGCCTTGAACGGGGCGTTCTTCAGGCCGACGTCGCCGCCGCTCGCGTCGTACTGGACGAACGAGTGGTCGGTCTCGTTGACGATCCACGCGGGCGCGACGGTGTCCGACCCGCCGTTCACGTTCACGCCGGTGTTGACCGAGGCGGGGTCGAGCAGGCGGACGAAGTCGGACACGCCGAGCTGGTTGGCGGCGGCGGTCGTCAGCTGGATCGTGCCGCGGTCCTGCCGGAGCAGGCTGGTGAGCGAGAGAGTCGCGGTCTGCGTCCCGGCCCGGGCGACGCGGACGCCGGTCCCGCCGCGGAAGGTGAGCGACCCGACGGTCTCCGAGGCGGCGGCGGTCGAATTGCCGAGCAGTTGGACGGCGCCGGTCGTGACGGTCAGCCCCTCCCCGTCGCCCCAGCGGTCGGCGAGGTTGGTCTGGGCGTTGTCGAACCGCACGCCCGAGCCGGCCTTGAACGACACGTTGGCGAGGAACGCGGCCGTGTTGGCCCCGGCCCCGTCGGACGCCGTCGCGCCGCCCGCAAGCGAGAGCGTCGTCGCGGTCAGCGAGATCGGCGACGCGAAGTTGTTCAGCGCAGCGTTGGACGTCGCGGCGAGCGTGCCGCCCGTCGCGTTGATCGCGCCGAACGTGTTCGTGCCGTTCAGGGTGAGCGTGGCCGTGCCGGTCTTGTTGATCGTCTGCCCGGTCGCGGTCACGTTCATCGGGAGCGTGAGGTTGCCCGTCGTCGTGTTGAACGTGAACGTCTTGTCGATCGTCAGGCCCGCGGTGGAGGCGAACGAGAGGGCGTAGTTGTTCGCGCCCGAGACGGTGATCGTGTTCAGGTTGGGGGCGCCGGTGATGTCGAGCGCGCCGAGCAGGATCGTGTTGCCCGAGTTGCCGCCGTTGTTGTTGACGTCGAACCGGACCTCGGGCCCAGAGCCCGTGACGCTCAGGGCGTTGCCGAAGTTGACCGTCTGGTTGCTGCCGGCGCCGTTGCCCTTGAGGAACAGGGCGTTGGCGGTCGCGTTCGACCAGCTCAGGCCGTTCGTGCCGGCGAGCGTCGCGACGCCGCCGACCGCGTACGGCTGGGCGATCATCGTGACCGTCCCGGTGCCTAGCGGCTTGGCGGTGGCGGACGTCGCCTGGGCCTGCAGGATGCCCTTGTCGACCGTGATCGCGCCGCTGAACGCGGCGTTGTCGGCGGCGAGGTTGAGCTGGCCCCAATTGCGGTGGGTGATGATCGAGTTGGGCGTGCCCAGCGCGGTCGACGTCTTGACCAGGCTGCCGCTGCCCGACAGGGGCGCGGTGATCGCCAGGGTGGCGCCGGCGGCGTTGCCGATGCTCGACGTGGGGGCGCCGGCGATGCCGACCGACCCGGCGTAGCTGTCGACGGTCAGCGTCGTGCCGGCCGCGACCGAGAGCGACCGGCCCGCGCCGCCGAGCGTCAGCGTCAGGCCGGAAGGTTGCGCCTCGATCCGCGCGTTCTGGGCGATCTGGACGTTGGCGTCGAACGCGACCGGCGTGTTGCCGTTGTTCGAATTGCCCTGCCCGTCGAGCAGGAGGTTGCCGCCGTTGAGGCGGATCGTCGACCCGGCGAGCGGGTTGGTGCTGCCGGCGTTGGACGTGGCGAACCCGACGAGCTGCCCGCCCTGGATGTCGAGGGTCGTGCCGGTCAGGTTATTACCGAACCCGGAGCCCGCGACGTTGTCGAACGTGAGCCGGCCGGCGCCGGTCTTGACGATCGTCCCGCCGACGACGGACGCGGGCCCGCCGATCCGGACGTCGGGCGTGTTCGAGATGGCGATCGCGGACGTCCCGCCGGACTTGAGCAGGCCGTCGAACGAGACGGTCTTGCCCGCCTCACCGGTGACGGTCAGCGTGCTCCCGCCGGCGACCGTCAGCGCGCCCATGTTGACGCGCGTGACCTCGCCGCCCGGCACCGCCAGGGTCGAGTTCGCCGTGACCGACAGGCCGTTGGCGAGCGTGACCGCGTCGGACGTGAACAGGTTGGCCGCCGACTGGCCCCACGGGGTGCCGAGGCGGACGAAGGCCCCGCCGGTCCCGGTCACCGCTTCGACCCGCACCTCGTGCCAGCCGGCGGCGAGCTGGACGTTCCCCGTCGCCCCGTACGCCCCGCCCTGCGGGCCCTCGTTGTTGATCACCAGCCGGCCGTCGATGAACAGCCGCGACCCGTCGTCGCTGTTCAGGCTGAACGGCAGGTCCGTCCCCGCCAACTCGGCCGGGATGAAGATCCGCCCGTTCATCTGCACCGCGAACCGCTCGGCGTTGCCGCCGGCGACCGTGAACGTCGGCGGCGTCGTGACCGGGGGCGAGTTGGCCGCGCCCGACGTCCACGTGACGTTCGGCAGGCCTTCGACGCGCGTCCCGCCGGGGGCCGGGGCGGCGAGGACGTTGACCTGCGACGTGTTCCCCAGGTTCGTGGCCGTCGCCCGGTAGTCGGCCGTCAGGCCCGCCGTGGTCGCCGTCGGCACGTAGTCGAGCTGGAGCGTCCCGCCGTTGAGCGTGAGCGTGCCGGTCCCGAGCGAGGTCTGGGTCGAACTGACATTCCCGCGGAGCGTGCCCGCGTCGACCTGCGCGCCGCCGGTGAACGTGTTGTTCCCGGTCAGGCGGAGCGTGCCGGTGCCCTGCTTGTTGACGCCGCCGGCGAGCGAGCCGGAGATGTCGTTGGCGATCGAGTAGTCGTTGCCGACCGAGTTGTTGACCGTGATCGTCTGCGGGGCGACGGCCGCCCCGGTGATCGCCTTGTTCGCGCCCGCGTCGGTGAACAAAAGCTGCTGGCCCTCGGTGTACGACCCGGCCGACCAGTTCGTCGCCGTGGTCAGGTCGCCGCTCGTCGCGCCGGTCCACGTGTTGGTCGCGGCGCCGGCCGTCACCAGGAGGTCGATCGAGGTGTTCCCCGTGTTGTTCTGCAGCGTGTAGAAGAACCCGGCCGGCTTGGACGTGAGCGAGATCCCGGCGAACTGGCTGCCGGAGATCGCCGAACCCGTGTAGTCGATCAGCCGGTACGTGCCGAGCCCGAGCCCGCCGAGGTTCGACAAATTGATGCCGAACTGCGCGCCGAGCGAGAACGAGCCGGTCACGTTGACCAGCGGCGTGGCCGACGGGGCGGCGACGCCGAAGTTGCCGAAGCTGCCGGTGGCGAGCGTCAAGCCGGTCGGGCTGAACGTGTTGCCCGCGTTGGCGAAAATGCCGGCGCCGGGGCCGACGGTGATCGCGCTGGCGACCGCGCCGTTGCCGCCGATCGTCCCGGCCGTCACGGTCGTCGCGCCGGTGTACGTCTGGTTGCCGTTGAAGAACAGCGCCCCCGCGCCGTTCTTGGTCACCGAGCCGGCGCCGGAGATCGTGCCGTTGAGCGTCCCGTCGACGTCCTGCTCGAACACGATCGACGTGCCGGCGTTGGTCGTCGTCGCGCCGGGGAGCGACTGGGCCCGGGCCACCAGCGCGCCGGTGTTCGCGTTGAGCGTGGTGCCGCCGGCGAACGTGTTGGTGCCGGTCAGGGCGACGGTGCCGTTGGCAGACGCGCGGACGAACCCGCCGGTCCCGGAGTAGTTGCCGGCGAGGACGACGTTGGCCGCGTAGCCGGCCGGGGTGGTCAGGGTGAGCGTGCCGTTGAGCGCGCCGGTCCCGGTGTGGGTGAACCGGCCGAGCCCGGACTGGCTGCTGACGGTGAGCGTGGCGTTGTTGGCGATGTTGAGTGCGCCGGCCTCGACCGTGTCGGCCGCGATGTCGATCGTCGAGTCGCCCTGGAACGTGACGTTGTTGGTCGTGTTGACGGTGACGGTCCCGTTCGTGACGGAGTTGGCGATGCTCCCGACGGGAACCTTGGTGTTGCCGGTGTCGGGCCCCTGGTAGTTGAAGAACATGGCGGCGCCGCCGCTGCCCTGAGAGTAGCGGACGGTGACCAGGTGCTTACCGGGGGTGAGCGAGATCGCGCCCGAGTAGTCGGGGTTGCGGACGCCGTGGCTGCCGTCGTTGAGGATCAGGGGCACGCCGTCGACGTAGACGACGCTGCCGTCGTCGGAGTTCCCGAAGAACGTGTAATCCCCGGCGGTCGTGACGTTCAGCATGCCCTGCCAGGTGGCCGAGTTGTTGCTGGCGTTGACGCCGGCGGGGCGGTTGAGCAGCCCGCCGCTCGCCTGGTTCGCGTAATCGATCGTCGACTCGGTACGGACGGCGATCGGGGCGACGTTGTTCAGGTTCGTGGCCGTCGTCAGGCCGGTCCCGACGTTCCACCACCGGGCGAGAAACCCAGGGGTCTCGTCGGCGATGACGGCGCCGGCGAGGTTCGGCGAGTAGCGCAGGACGGTCGTCGTGGCCGTGCCGGTCGCGGTGGTCGCGGCGATCGAGATCGGGGCCCCGCCCGACGCGCTCCCGCCGACCGCGTTGACCGTTCCGCGGAGGTCGAGCACGCCCCCGTTGATCGTGATCGCGCCCCCGATCGTGTTGGCGCCCGCCCCGGTCGCCGTGTTGCCCAGGCGGAGGTAGTTCTTGGCCGTGTCCGTGCCGGCCGGGGTGGTCAGGTTGCCGGTCAGCGTGACCTTCCCGTCCAGCAGGAGCTGGCCGGCGCCCTTGACCACGTTGGTGGCCGCGCCGGTCGTGAACGAGCCGATCAGGCTCGACCCGCGGAAGTCGGTGTTCAGCCCGGTCGCGGAGGTCGTCGGGAGGTGCCCGCCGATCGTCAGCGTCCGCCCGCCGGCGACGTTGACCGCGCCGGCCGCCCCGGCCGCGCCAAAGTCGCTGCTGAAGATGCGCGCGACCGTCGCGTCACCCGTGTCGTTGAAGTTCGCCGTGCCCGCGCCGACGCTGACGCCGGTCGTCGCGGTGTACGTGCCCGGCCGCGTCAGGTTGAGCGTGCCCGAGTCGACCTGAAACGCCGCGTTCGTGCCGACCGTGCTGGTGAACACGGACGTCGGGTCGCTGCTGACGCCGACGTTGACCGTCCCGCCGCGCGTGACCAGCGTGGTCCCGTTCGCGAGGCTGACGTTGGCGGTGTTGAACGTCTGCCCGCCGGACAGGTTGATGACCGCGTACGGGTTGGTGCCGGCCGTGGAGATCGTCTGCACGTCGCTCACGGTCGGGCTGGCGAGCGTGAGTTCGAGCGTGGTCGGCGCGGCGGCGGTCCCGCCGTTCATGATCAGCTGCCCGCCGTTGGCGATCCCGCCCGCCTTGAGCGTGGCGCCGGCGTCCACCTGGTACATGCTGCTGAGCGTGCGCAGGCCGAGGTTCGCCGTCGAGATCGCGACGTAGCCCGTCTGGTTCGTGGTGTTGTCCACCCCGGTCATGTTCACGCCCACGCCGATCGTCCCGTTCCACCCGGTGAAGGCCGTCGCCCCGACCCCGCCGCCCCCCTGCCCGCCCCGGATCTCCAGCGTGTGCCACCCCTTGCTGAGGTTCAGCAGCGGCGAGTACCCCGACACGTTATACGTGTCGTTGCTCAGCACCTGCGCGCCGTCCACGTACACCCGCATCCGGTCGTCGAAGCTTTCGCCGAATTGGAACGGGTCGCTCCCCGAATCGTCCCCGTCGGCGACGAAGAACTGCCCGGTGTACGTGTACGTCGTGTTCGTGATCCACCCGCCCGCGTACACGTTGCTCGTCGTGCTCCCCGTGTTCGTGTTGCCGGGCACGTTCAGCGCCACGGTCGAAGTCCGGACCGCGCCCCCGGTGTTCAGCGTCGTCGTGTCAATCGACGTCGACGACGTCCGGTTCTCCCGCAGGCCCGCCGTGAACGGCGAGGCCGAGGTCAGCACCGCGCCGCCGAAGTCCGCCGTCCCGCTCGCCGCGTGGATCACGCCCTGGTTGGCGACCGGCCCGGCCGTCGCGATCGTGTTCCCGGCGCCCGCGTTGATCCGCAGCGCTCCGGCGTTGACGTTGATCCCGCTGTAGTTGCTCAGCGCCGTGCCGCCGGTGACCTCCAGGACGCCGGCCCCCGTCTTGTTGATCGCGTTGCCGCCGAAGTTCAGCGCCGTCTCGAACTTGGCCACCGAGAACTGGCCGGCGTACAGATCGGTCGCCTTCCCGAACGTGACCGGGCCGGTGATCGTCGACGTGATCGCCAGTTGGGGGCCCACGTTGTCCGCCGTCCCGATCGCCCGCGCGCCCGCGCCGCCGGCGACCGCGATGCCCCGGCCGAACGTGGTGGTCGCCGGCGCCACCGTCGAGCGCGCGGCGCCCACCAGGAACGCCGCGTCCTGGCCGGCGACCGCGTCGCCGACCTGCACCGCCGTCGCGCCGTTCCCCAGCGCCCCGTCGACCGACGGCGCGACGTCCCCGCCGACCGCCAGCGTCCCCTGCCGGACGACCGACGTCCCCGTGTACGCGCTGGTCCCGAGCAGCGCCAGCGTGCCCGCCCCGGTCTTGGTCAACCCGGTGGTCGACGTGATGGTCCCGAGGTGCGTCAGCTGGCGGTCCGCGACTGCATCCAATAGCGCGCCGGCCCCGCCGAGCGTGACGTTCCGGTTCGACGTGAACGAGTTGGTTGCCCGGAACGTGGCTCCGTCGGCGACGGTCAGCCCGCCCGGCGCCGCCGCCGCCGTGTCCGACCCCATCCCGAGCACGCCCGCGTTGACTGCGATCGTCCCGGTCAGGGAGTTGGTCCCGTTCAGGTTCTGGACGCCGGCCCCGGTCTTCACGAGCGACAAGGCGCCGGCGACGTTGTACGCGTACGAGTGGTCGGCCGCGTTGTTGATCGTCAGCGTGGCCGCCGCCGTGCTGGTGACCTGCTTGGTCCCGCCCGTGCCGGCCTGGTTGGTCAGCCCGGCAATCGTCTGGTCGAAACCGTTGAGGTCGAGCGTAACGGCCGATCCGTCGGTCTGCGACATCGTCACGACCGTGGCCGACGGGAGGACGTTCGCCGCGCCCATGCGGAGCGTGCCGACCGAGATCTGGGTTCCGCCCCAGGTGTTGCCGGTCGAGTTGATCGTCCAGGTGCCGGAGTCGGTCTTGGACAGGCCGGTCGTGCCGATGCTGACCGTGCCGTTCAGCACGCCCGCGCCGGCGCCGCGCAGGCCGAGGTTGGCCGAGCTGCCGGAGATCGCGCTGTTGACGGTGAACGTGTTGGCGGCGGTGTTCGAGTAGAGCTGGGTCGGGCCGGTGCCGGCGAGCGTGATCGTGCCGGTCAGCGTGTTGTCCCCGTTCCCGCTGGTGATCGACGTGCGCAGGGAGTTGGCGCCGGACGTGCCCGAGTTCATCGTCACGGCCAAGTTCGTGGCGGTGATGCCGCCGTCGAGGTCGAGGTTCGTGCCGACCCCGCCGTTGGTCGCCGTGTTGAGGTGGGTCGTGTTGTTCAGCGTGACGGCGACGCCGGTGAGCGACGTCGAGGTGTTCAGGCGGAGGGTGCTCTGCTGCAGGCCGCCGGCGACCGAGTTGACGACGACGCCGCCGGTGAACGCGGTGCCGTCCCCTTGGAGCAGGAGGACGCCGCTGCCGTTCTTGGTCAGCGTGCCCGCGCCGGCGAGCGCGCCCGACAGGGTCGTCGTGTCGGTGGCTGTGCCGGTGTCGATCGTGCCCCCGCCGGTGCCGACCGTGACGGTCCGCGACGTGCCGAGGTCGATCGATCCGGTGACGCCGAGCGCGCCCCCGCCGCTCAGGGTCACACCGTTGGTCGCGCTCGCGTCGCCGAGCTGGTTCTGGTCCGTGATATTGACGCGCGTACCGCCGGCGATCGACGTGACGCCGGTGTAGAAGCTGTTGGCGCCCAGCGAGACGGTGCCGCCCCCGGCGTAGTTAATCCCGCCAGCGACCGACGCGAGTTCGGACGTGATGGTCACGGACTTGCCGGTGGCGACCGACAGGTTGCCCGTGGTCAGCGTCAGCTTCCCGCCGACCAGGTTGTACGAGTCGTTGAGCGTGACCGAGTTGGCCACGTTGTCGAACCCGAGGGAGATGTCAGCGCCCGTGGCCGGGATGGACGTCGGGAAGATGACGTCGTCCGAGTCGATCGGCTTGAGCCCGGTCGACCAGTTCGCGTCGTTGTCCCAGGAGAGGTCGGTCAGGCCGTTCCACGTGTTCGGGGCCGCGCCAGTGACCGGCGCAATCGCCGCCGCGGCGGCGAGGCTAAGCATCGCAGCGCGTCGCGAAACGCGCTTGAGCTTGCCCCACGTGGACGTCGGAACACCCGCCAGGCGCGCGGCGCGCGCGCACCGATCCGAACCCATTGCCTGCATCATGTAACACTCTCCCAAGACGTGAGGCGGGTTTTGCACCCGCCGTTCCTCTCCTACCGCTTCTTGCTATTGCAGCCCACACACTTACGACGTGTTGCCTGATGTGGCCGTAAGTGGAATACCCAAGCTGCAAAACGTGGATACCCCCAAGATACACCGAATATCCCCCGGCGCTCAACCAAAAAACCGATGCGGCCCGCCCTGCCGCCCGGTTCAGCCCGATAAGTTCCACATGTACAAGGATTTCTGATTCAGCGACGCACCGATAGTAAATTATAGCAAACCACCTACGTGATATTGCGGTATAGCTGGGATTCGATCTTGTCCCCTGCCGACCAAACGGCTTTCGCCAACGAAGAACGACCCGCGAGGTACTCGCGGGTCGTTCGACGAAAGTGTTGTTGTGCGAAGCGTAAGGTTGTCGAATCGTCGGATCGGACTCGTAGTTGGCCGCACGCTTAGGTGAGCGCTCGGTCGAATCGCCGCTGCGCGCCGACTACTCTTGACCGTTCAGGAGGACCGACCACCGGTCGCGCGCGTCCGGCGGGGTTGGCAGGGCCGGCTTGGGGGCCGTCACGTCCGCCTTGGCGGCGGCGGGGTCGCTCAGGAGCGTGCTCCGCACGGGCAGCGGGCGGGCGCTGGACAGCGGCTGGGTCGTGGCGGCGGCGGTCGCCTTGGCGACGCGGAGCTCGCCGTTGGCCGACTCCAACTCGGCCCGCAGGCGATCGCGCTCGGCCGACACGAGCAGGGCCTGGTCCAGGCGGGCCTTGAGCGCGGTGGCCTCCGCGCGGGCTTCGTCACGGGCCTTGTACATCTCGAGTTTGAGCTGGTCGCGCTCGACGGCGGCCTGGGCGTTGGTGGTGACCTGCGACTTCAGGCCGAGCACGGCCGACCGCGTCCCGCTGATCTCGCCCGCCGACCAGAGCACGCCGACCGCGGCGATCGCGGTCATCGTCCCGCCGACGCTCCAAGCAAGCTTGGTCGTCCGCCGGGTCTGGGCGAGCTCCTCGCGGGTCGTGGCGAGGAGGCGCTCGTAGACGCTCACGGTCTCGTCGGCCCGCTTGTTCACTTGGCCGGAAATCAGGTCGTACAGCTGCGGGAACGTGATGGACGGCTTGGCGGGCTTGGACTCGGGCGCTGGCTTCATCTCGGCGGCGGGGCGGACGATCTGCACCTTCTCCAGCACCGTCTCCGACGCCACGGCAGTCTCGCCCATCGCCTCGGGCGCCACGGGCACTTCGGCGAGCGGGATCGACGCGTGCGCCGGGACCAGGGCGACTTCGTCGGCGGTCAGGCTGGCGTCGCCCGCGATCGGCGTCTCGCCGAACGGGGCGCGGCTGGTGGCCGTGTCGAGGACGGCGGTCATGGCGGTCGACAGGACCTCGTCCTGGGCGAGCATGGCGGCCAGGTCGTCGGTGGCGGCGAGCTCGGTGGACGTGGGGGCGGTGTCGTCGACGATGCGCACCGGCTCGATCAGGTCGTCGGGGAACGCGGACGCCGTACCGGTCAGGGGTAGGTCGTCGCGCCGCCCGAGCCTCGTGAACCGCCCGATCGCCGCCGCCGCTCGCTGGAAGATGTTCGCCATCGCGCTGACTCCTGAAATGATTCGTGGGGAAGCGTCGCGAGCGCCCGGGGCGCGTCCGTCCGACAGAGGTAGTTATCGGACGGTGCGAGGGAAAACCTTTACGGTTCCTGGGATGTGGAGATAGCTGCAACGCAACGCGTTGCTGACGCGTTGGATGTCGGGAGGGGATTCCGAGGGGGGACGCGTTCGGCCGGGGGACGCGTCGGCAGGTAGTCGACCTGCAGCTAGCCCGATTAGGTCTGTTGGACCCGCCCCTCCCCCATGGTGTAATGATCACACTATGCGTGAGAAACCGGTGATGAAGACGCGGACGCAGTTCACCGATTACCTGGCCGAGCACCTGGGCATGGTGCGGAACATGAAGCGGCTGTCGCGCGGGCACGCGTTCTTCAAGCGGTGGGACGAGCTGATGGGCGAGCGGTGGTGCTCGGTCATCAACGGCCGGTCGCCGACGCCGGCCCAGCGCCAAACCGCCTTGGCCGAGCGTCACAACGTGAACGAGATCTACCCCCTGCTCGCGGGCGTGACGCGCGAACTCCAGGTGCGGTGCCACTCGCTCCACGCGTACATCTGCGGCCTGCCGGCCCCGGAAACCGAGGCGACCGGGTGGGACCTGCGGGCCGACCTGGTCCACCCGGACAACACGATCAAGATGCTCAACGACGCGATCGACGACGCCCGGAGCATCAACGCGCTGGACCCGGACAACGCCTACTACAAGTCCCTCTTCGACCAACTCGTGGAGATGGCGCGGTGGACGCGGACGTCGCTCAATCCGCCGCCCGCGGACCGGGCGAAGGTGAACCTCGGTGCGGTCACCCAGCGCGATCTGGAAGAGAACCTCAAGGCGTGCGTCGTCGGCGTGTGCCAGTCGATGCACGACTTCTGCGAGCTGTACGCGACGGTGCCGCTGGGGCCACAGGTGACGCAAATGGACATCGGGACGGCGCCGGGGTTCGAGAAGTAACGGCCCGGCCGCGGAACGGTGGGATGATCGGGACCGAGGCGCCGCACCGTGCGCCCTTGGCCGCCGGGGCGGACCACCCCGGCCGGCGACGGCTCATGACCTCCACTCACCGTGGCGTGTGGCCGTCAAGCGCCACCGGCGTGACGGCAGACTAAGACGAGAATCGCTGAGGGCACCGGGGAGCGCCGCGTCCGACAGGTCGTCGTCAAGTTCACCCTCGACGACTTCGCAAGCCGGCCGATGCCGAGTTACAGACGACCTGTCGATCGACATCATGTTCGACGCAGAACGGCTCTGGGCGCCCGAACGAGTGCGATTCTTGCGGGACCACGCGCAGCAGGGCGCACTACAGGACGAGTTTCCCGCCGAGCGTTCACTGGGAATTGGGCGCTCAAGTCGTTTGACATCCCTGGCAGATCCCTGGGCCCGCTTAGCCCTTGCCGAATGTTCGGCGTTAGGGCGCAGGCTCCTGGCAAGGGCTCTCCCTGGCGTCCCCGAGCGGTCACTTAACTCGGGCTGACCCGACCGGCAGGGATCTCGTCTATGTGAGATACGTCGAGACCGCACCGTGGAACTGGGACTTGCCGAACGCCGGCCGCACGGGGCGGCTCTCGATCACATTGCCGATGGAGGGCTCGACGCCTCGAGGTGACCAAGTGAGAGCACATGGACTCGCTCGACTTCGAGCGGGCCGAGTCCCATCCGGTCGAACAAGAAGTCAACGTTGGGAAGTTGCGGGCAGTGGCGGTCGTCCCTGCGGTCCGATGTGGTCGACCCGCTCGTGACCGCGGTACGCGTTCTTGCGCGCCTGCGGGCGGTAGGGCCAAACCGAGCCGCTTCGATCGAGGTCGCAGGTACGGAGCAGGCACAACTCGCCAGGGCGCGAATCAGCGTTCGGCAAAGAAGTTAAGTAAAAGCTACCTGTCGGAATCGAACCGACAACTGCCCAGTTACAAGACGGGGTGTTCCCCTTCATCTGAAGTGTGCTCACGTCCGCGAGCCGGCGTTGTCCGGAGCGAGTCCCGTGCCGGGCCGGCTCGCCGCGCCGGCGGCTACCGGCGGCTACCGGCGGCGACGGCGGATCAGCGCCAGCCCGCCGAGGATGACCGGTGCGAGCGCGCCCGGCTCGGGGACGACCGCGAACGTCACCTGGTTCGCCGCAGGGCCGTTGGTCGTCCCGCTGACCGTCAGGTCGGCGAGCAAGAACGACTCGCTCAGACCCGGGTCGAAGACGTTGGGAATCACGGTGCCGTCGGCGATCGACCCGACCAGCGCCCCGAACCCGAGCGTCGTCCCGCCGGCGTTGGCTTGGTAGAAGATCGGGCTGGTGCCGACCGCCCCGTTTCGGAACGA
>DASPKW010000456.1:0-20581 GCA_035627895.1 Tepidisphaeraceae bacterium
CGGGCGTCGATCTTCGAGTACGTGGAAGTGTTCTACAATCGCGAGCGGCTCCACAGCTCGCTAGGGTATAAGAGCCCCGAGCAGTTCGAGGCCGCCCTGAATTAACCCCGCGCCGCGCCCACCGTTCGTGGGGAGGTCCAGCCCCCCCTGGCCGACGAAGCGCCCCCCCCTTGCGCGCGAGGGGCCTTGTCGCCCGGGCTGCCGGCCCGCGCGAGTCCGCCCCGCGCGGACGCCGGCCGGGGCCGCCGGGCCGCTCATCCCGCGCCGGCCTCCGCCGCCCGCCCCCCCGGCCACCCGCACTCCGGGCACCGGTCGGGCGTGGCGCGGAGGTCGTAGCGGCAGGCCGGGCAGCAGCCGGCGAGCGCGAGGCGGTCGCGTCGTCGGCGGCGCAGGCTTCGCACGGCCCGGACGACGGGCAGCGCCGCCGACACGGGCACCAGGGCGCCGTACGGGACGCGGACGCTCCAGAACGGCATCGGACGACCGACCAGCCGCCCGAGGTCGCCGGTCGCCAGCCGGAACCCGGCGACGGACCGGTCCGCGTCGGTGCCGAATCCGGTCAGCGCCTGCCAGCCGGGCGGCGCGGGGGCAAAGGATTCCCAGCCCTCGCCGAAGAGGTCGAGCCCCCCGTCGCACTTGGCGAGTTGCAGGCCGCCGCGAAGGGAGACCACGTAGTAGAGGCGGGATCGATCGTCCCGCGCGTGCTTGTACGAGTCCATCCGGACGTAGCTCCGCACCCACAGCGCGCACACCGCCAAACACAGCACGGCCGACGCGACCGTCGCCGCGTCGAGGGCCCACCGCCCGATTCGCCTGATCCACCGTCGTCCCGAAGGGGGGGCCATGCGGGCGAGTGTACCACGCGCCGCGCGACGCGCGCGGCGGCCGCCGCCGGCGGCGAGGGGAAGTGAGAGCGGAGGGGGTTTGGGGGAGGCGAGAGCTAGCCTCCCTCAAGCCGCCGCCGCCGCGGTACCCCGCGGTTCGTGACCCGCGGTCTGCGGAGGGCCACGACCCACCCGCCGGTACTCCGGCCTTCTGGTTTGGGGAGATAGGACTGCGACGCGCAACACGGGCGGCCGCCCCCGCCGCACGCGGGACGCCGGTCGACGTTCGAACGCCCCTCCCCGGCGTGTGGCGGGGTCGTTCCGATGGCCGATGGACGGGCCGAGCGCGGAATGACACCCGACCCTTTACTCTTTCTTCGGGGTCGTTCCGATGGCCGATGGACGGGCCGAGCGCGGAATGACACCCGACCCTTTACTCTTTCTTTACTCTTTCCGACCCTTTACTCTTTCCCCGACCCTTTACTCTTTCCCGACCCTTTACTCTTTCCAAAATGGAACCGGATGTGGACACATAGCCACGATTTGTTTAGCTTGACGCCTCGACGCCTCGCTCCGCGGACAACACTCACCTCGGCTGCCGTTCTGGCCAATGCGGGAAACACTTTCCATGCAACCTATCCAGTTTTTCCAAGCTGTTGAGCGGCTAAGTTCGATGTTTACGGATGAAACGCGCAAAAACATCTTGGAAGGGCGATTGCTTGAGGGCGGTCGCCGTGAGGGGAAGACCGAGGAGCTGATTCAGTCAGTCTTCACGGCGGCTCACGAAATCAGTCGCGTTCAGAGCAAGTTAGCGGCGGATCCTGTCATCTCTGAAATCCTTCAAGCATTTGACCTTTCAGAAATGCTTAATGAGCGGTGGCCCACGATGCTATCGCAAGGAGTGCTTCACCTCTTGGGTGCGACGCGCGAGCCCGGCTCTATGCCACTAGATGCGATATTGCACGAAACGCGATTCAAATGGCGGACACTGATGTCGCCGACGAATGCCCTGAAATCGCTCTTGATCCCTAAAGTGGTGCAGGCGGAGAAGCCTTTTGATGAAATCCTCACGATCGAAATTCGCTCGGAAAGTGATGAGACGTCGGCGAGCGAGAACATCGCGGCGATGCTAGTAAATCTCCGGGAGATATACGAGAGCGTTGCGAAGGCGATGCGGGCGGAGCACGTCCCGCTCACGATGATCTACGCGACCAGCGGCACGTCGTTTCGATTTGATTTCAAAGGGCTCGCTTCGGTAATCAAAGAGGTGAAGAACTTAATCGTCGAGCTCTGGAGGCGATTTCGATTTCAGCGTGCGGAAGAACAGCAGGCCAACAACAAAGCCGTGGTCGAGAACCTGAAGATCTTGGAAATCATCGCCGCACAGGAGAGGGAGAAAACACTGACCGCCGAGGAAAGCGCAGGACTACGCGAGGTAATCCTCAGGAAGACGCAAAGCTTTTTCGATACCGGGGCCGTGCCACGCGAGATTCCGCGCACGGAGGTGATTGAGAACCAAGTGCTGCTCGAAGCCCGCCAGCCGAAACTACTCACTACCGCGGTGTCGCCGACGCCAAGTGCGACAGAGCCGAAAAGGTCGGTGACAAAGCGAAAGCGGCGGGTCACTCCAGGCTCATCAGAGCACAACAACGGCTAAACGGAAAAGGATCAAAGAAGGTCTGTAGTCCTACGCGGCCGACCATCGTTGCGCGACAATGTCGCGGACGTACCCGCCCCTCCGACCGCGGCCCGGAGAAATTCAACCTGCCAAAAGAGGGCCGCGGGGACCGCGCGGCCTCCGCGCGGACGCCGCCCCGGCCAGAAGAACGCCGGCACGTTCACGCCTCGCGGTCTTCAGGGGGGGAGAGCCCTTCACCGCCGGGCGCAGCCCGCCCCCATAGCTGCACTTCGCCCGTGCCGGCGTGGCCGGGCTCATGCGCGGCCCGGCCGGCTCGCCGATGGCCGGGCCCTTTTGCGCACCGGAGGGTACGATCGGGGGCATGTCCATCATCAGAATGTTCGGGGTTTTGGGCGCCGTCGCCGTTGCCACGCTGTGCGCGACCGGGTGCGCCCCTCATGACCGTCCGGGTGTGGGGGGACTCGACTGGGAGATCGCAACGATCAACTCGACCGGCCAGGCGGTCCTGCTCAACAAGCGGACCGGCGAAACGTGGCACACCGCCCCTGGGGGGGGCAACCGGTCGTGGATCGCAATGGAGCGCGTGGCCCCGTGATGCGCGGGTATCGAACAACGGGCGAGCGGCCATGACTCTCCGCCTCCGACCATCGCCCTAGCCTACGCGGCCGATCGTCGCTGCGCGACTAAGTGGACGGGCTGCGCCCGGCGGGCGTGCGGACTCTCCGCCTCCGACCGCGGCCCGGGAAGGCCCAACCCGCCGTTCCGCGGGGATCGCGCGGCGGGCGCGGGCGACGAATGATTGGCCGCGCGTTCCGAATTGTCGTTCGCGCGCTCCATCACACCGTTCGCGCGGGCCGTTTCGTCGTCCGCGCGGGGCATCACATCGTTCGCGCGGGACGTTTGATCGTTCGCGCGAGTCGTTTGGTCGTCCGCGCGCGGCGTTTCATCGTTCGCGCGGGGCGTTTAGTCGTTCGCGCGAGACGTTTACTCGTTCGCGCGGGGCGTTTGGTCGTTCGCGCGGGGCGTTTGAGCGTTCGCGCGGGGCGTTTCATCGTTCGCGCGGGGGGAAAAATCGCCGTTATCCGGACGGCGGATGGGCGGGGCGCGCGCGGGAGCCGTGCCGGCGGCGGTTTTCGCGGACCCGCACGGGGGGCGGGCGGGCGGCGCGGGCTGGGGCGCGTCCGGACGAGGGGCCGCGACGATTCATTTTCCGGTCGCGCTGGCCGTTTCTAACGTTTCCGGATTTTCCGGATTGGCCGGTTAAGCCGGTCGGGCGGGCGGACGATGCAAGGGGTGGAATCCCACTGCCGGCCGCCGCCTTCGAACGAGCGGGTCGAGTGACCCGCGGGCGGTGTGGGACTCAGTCGTCGCGGGCCGGACAGCATACCCCGTTGCGAGAGGAGCCCCGACATGGGGAGCACCGTCCCGAACAAGCGGCTGGCCAAAGTCCAGTTCTACGAGGACCACCTCGGCGCGCTCACCACGAACGCGACCGCCGTCGGTCTGTCGACCGCCGAGTGCACGGAACTCGGCACCAAGACCTCGAGCGCACGCACCGCGTACGCCGACCAGCAGGTCGCGATCCAGGCCGCCAAGGCCGCGACCGAGCTGTTCCACAACGAGGTCGCCGCGCTCGGCGCCTTCGGCGCCGGCCTGATCAAGAAGGTCCGGGCCAGGGCCGAGCTGACCGGCGATTTGAACGTGTACGTGCTGGCGCAGATCCCCGGCCCGGCCACGCCGGCGCCGCGGCCCGCCCCGGGCAAGCCGACCAATCTGAAGGTCGGGCTCGACGGCAACGGCGCGATCGAGCTGTCGTGGAAGTGCCCGAACCCGACCGGCACGGCCGGCACGGTCTACCAGGTCTGGCGCGCGACCGGCGGGTCGGCCGACTACTCCTTCCTCGGCGCCGTCGGCAGCCGCAAGTTCACCGACGCCACGGTCCCGGCCGGCGCGACGCGCCTGACCTACCGCATCCAGGCGGCCCGGTCGACGGCCGTCGGCCCGTGGGCCGAGTTCAACGTGAACTTCGGCATCCCCGGGGGGGCGGGCGGCGCGGCGACGGTCGAGGCGGTCAAGCTCGCGGCGTAAAGAGAAGACTCAACACAGAGGCACGGAGGCACGGAGATCGGACGAGGAGCGAGGCAACTCATTTGTGCTTCTCCTCCGGTCCTCTGTGCCTCTGTGTTTCTGTGTTTCTGTTTTGAGAGCGTCGGCCTCCGGCGGCCCCCCTTTTTCATGGGCGAGACGCCCATGCCACGCGCGGCGGCCGTCGTCGTCGTCGTCGTCGTCGTCCTCACTCGCAACTCGCAACTCTCCCATGATCCCCACCTCCGTCATCCCCGTTAAGCCGCCGCGGCACCGGAAGCGGCGGGCCCCCGCGCCCGCCCCGACGCCCCCGCCCCCCGGTCCCGCCGTCGTCGTGTCCGCCGGGCTCGGCCCGGGCGGGGAGTCGGCGATCCTGACGTTCGACCGGCCGATCGACTCGCCCGGGTCGGCGGACCCGGGGCCGGCGATCCAGATCGCCGGGTCGTGGGCCGAGTCGGTCACGCGGCCGGCCGCCGACGCGCTCGCGTTCCACATGGGGTTCGCGCTCAACCCGTCCGATTCGTGGGAGCTCCTCGCCCAGCCGGCGTGGGTCGCGACGCCGCTGGCGGTGCCGCAGGGCGGGACGCTCGACGGGTGAGAGCCGCAGAAAGAGGGTTTCACGAATGGACACGACTGGGCACGAATGGGGAGGGGAATCATTCGTGACGATTCGTGGTCATTCGTGAAATGAAACGTCTGCCGGCGCTCGGGTCGGCCGCCGAAGACCCCCCGAGGGGGCATGGATGTCCATGCCACGAAAGAGGGAACGCGCGCGAGGGAGCGACGGCGGTGGCGTGCGAACGGTTTTGACTCGCGGGCGGGTCGCCCACGCCACGGCGCCCTCCCCTTGTCCCATTGTCTCCTTGTCCCCCCCCTCTCCTCCTCAATTCGGCTGCGGGACGATGCGCAAATACGGCCGGGGGGCCTTCCAGCCGGCGGGGTACTTTTGCCTGGCCTCGTCGTCGGTCACGGAGCCGACGATGATCACGTCGCCGCCGGGCTGCCAGTTGGCGGGGGTGGCGACCTTGTGTTTGGCCGTCAGCTGCATCGAGTCGAGCACGCGCAGGACCTCGTCGAAGTTCCGGCCCGTCGTCATCGGGTAGCTCAGCATCAGCTTGACCCGCTTGTCCGGGCCGATCACGAACACCGTGCGCACGGTCGCGTTGTCGGCGGGCGTGCGATTCTCGCAGCTGTCGCCGGCCTCGGCGGGGAGCATGTCGTACAGCTTGGCGACGCTGAGCTGCGGGTCGCCGATCATCGGGAAGGTGACCTTGTGGCCCTGCGTCTCCTCGATGTCCTGGGCCCACTTGGCGTGCTTGTCGACGGGGTCGACGCTGAGGCCGATGACCTTCGTGTTGCGCTTGGCGAACTCGCCCGCCAGGCCGGCCATATACCCCAGCTCGGTCGTGCAGACGGGCGTGAAGTCCTTGGGGTGCGAGAAGAGCACGGCCCAGCCGTCGCCGATCCAGTCGTGGAAGGCGATCGGGCCCTGGGTCGTGTCGGCGGTGAAGTCGGGGGCGGGGGAGTTGATGCGGAGCATGGGCAAGAACATAACAGCGGGCGAGGCGGTACGGCAAGCGGGTGGGGCAGGAGCGCCAATTGGAGCGGACGCCGTTCGGCGAGGGGCGCCGCTGGCATGGGTTCGCAGAGGACGCAGAGGGCGCAAAGGCGCGGAGAAGACAAGAGAGGTAGAGATCGCGCGCCTCAGACTCTTCTTTGTCTTCTCTGCGTCCTCTGCGCCTTTGCGCCCTCTGCGAACCAATCCAGCGGCGCGATTCGCGGAGCGACGCCCCCCTGCTATGCCGGTGAGTGCCGCAGGTCCAGCGTGTGCGGGAACTCGGGCGTCACCGGCTCGTCCGCGACGCTCGTCGGGCCCGGCGTGTGGCCGATGCCGAAGAAGCGGTTGATGCGGCGGCTCTCGGCCTCGTAGGCGTTGACGGGGAACTTGTCGTAGCTGCGGCCGCCGGGGTGGACGACGTGGTAGGTGCAGCCGCCGATGGACCGCGAGTTCCAGGTGTCGAGGATGTCGAAGACCAAGGGCGAGTGCACTGGAATAGTGGGGTGGAGGCACTGCGGCGGCTGCCAGGCGCGGTAGCGGACGCCGGCGACGTACTGGCCGTTCACGCCGGTCGTGTGCAGCGGGAGGCGGCGGCCGTTGCAGGCGATGACGTGGCGGCGATCCGTTAAACCGCTGACGAGCACCTGCAGGCGCTCGACGGAGCTGTCGACGAGCCGGATTGTGCCGCCCGCGCCGGGCTCTTCGCCCAGCACGTGCCACGGCTCGATCGCCTGGCGGAGCTCGAGGTGGATGCCCTTCTGTTCGATCTGGCCGTACTGCGGGAAGCGGAACGCAAAATGGGGGTCGAACCAGGCGAGCTTGAACCCGTAGCCGGACTGATTCAAATCCCGGAGCACGTCGGCGACGTCTTCGCGGACGTAGTGGGGCAGGAGGAAGCGGTCGTGGATCTCGGTCCGCCAGCGGGCGAGCGGGGCCGTGTAGGGCTGGTTCCAGAACTTGGCGATCAGGGCGCGCAGGAGTAAATGCTGCGTGAGGCTCATCCGCGCGTGGGGCGGCATCTCGAAGGCGCGGAGCTCTAACAGGCCTAGGCGACCCGTCGCGCTTTCGGGGGCGTAGAGCTTGTCGATGCAAAACTCGGCGCGGTGCGTGTTGCCGGTCGAGTCGATGAGGATGTTGCGGAAGACGCGGTCGACCAGCCACGGCGGGACGTCGGTCGCTTTCCCCGGCGGAATCTGCGCAAACGCGATCTCCATCTCGTAGATCTGGTCGGTGCGGGCCTCGTCGACGCGCGGGGCCTGGCTCGTCGGGCCGACGAAGAGGCCGGAGAAGAGGTACGACAAACCCGGGTGGTTGTGCCAGTAGCCCACTAAGCTGCGGAGCAGGTCGGGCCTACGGAGGATGGGCGAGTCGGCCGGCGTGTCGCCGCCGACGACGATGTGGTTGCCGCCGCCGGTGCCGGTGTGCCGGCCGTCGAGCATGAACTTCTCGGTGCCCAGGCGCGTGAGGCGCGCCTCCTCGTACAGCACGTCCGTGTTCTTCACGAGCTCGTCCCACGTGGCGACGGGGAACGTGTTCACCTCGATCACGCCGGGGTCGGGCGTGACCTTCATGTGGCGCAGGCGGTGGTCGGTCGGCGGGGCGTAGCCTTCGAGCAGCACGGGCATCTTCAGGTCGGCGGCCGTGTCTTCGACGGCGGCGACGACGTCGAGGTAGTCCTCCAAATACTGCGTGGGCGGCATGAACACGCGGAGCACGCCGCCGCGCGGCTCGACGCACAGGGCGGTGCGGACGATCCACGTGGCGCTCTGGCCCTTGGCGGGGGCGAGGTCGGTGCGCGCCGGGCGCTTGAGGTCGAAGGGCGTCAGGGCGTCACGGTCGTCGGCGCGGTCTCCGCCGCTGCCTTCGGGGGCCTGGCGGAGGGGCGTGGGGTCGAGCTGCTGTTCGCGGTAGCCCTGCGGGTTGCGCGGCGCCTGCCCGCCGGGGACGAAGCGCTGGCGGCCGAAGTCGGCCCGCGGGGGGAGCGCGCCGCGCTCCGCCCACGGGTCTTCCTCGTGCAAATACGGGTAGTCGCTCTTGGCCACCCACGGGATCGAGTCGAGCGGCAAACGGAAGCCCATCGGCGAGCCGCCGGGGATCAGGTACATCCGCTCGGGCCGGAAGAACCACGCGCCGCTGACCCAGCGCGCGGTGCCGTTGGTGTAGCGGTCGCGGCGCAGCGGCAGCGCGTAGCCGACGACGCGGTCCAGGCCCTGCTCGAAGATCCGCGCGAGCTGGGCGCGCTCCTCGGCGTTGGCGAGCTTGACATCGTGCGGGTCGACGTTGACCGGCAGGCGGCGCTCTTTCCAGAGGTAGTACCAGGCGTCCTCGTACCCGGGCTGGGCGTACTTGCCGTCGACGCCCAGACTTTTGGCGAGGCGCGCGACGAAGCGCCGCGCATCGTCCGGCGTCGGGCCGTAGGGCTTGGTCTCGTCCGCCACCAGCGACGGGTCCGTCCAGATCGGCTCGCCATCTTTTCGCCAGTAAAGCCCCAGGCCCCAGCGGGGCAGCGATTCGCCGGGATACCACTTGCCCTGGCCGTGGTGCAGCATGCCGGTGGGGGCGAACTTATCGCGCAGTTTGCGTGCGAGCGTGTCGGCGAGCTTGTACTTGCGCGGGCCCATGGCGGCCGTGTTCCACTCATCCCCGTCCATGTCGTCGATCGAGACGAACGTGGGCTCGCCGCCCATGGTGAGGCGGACGTCATTGGCCTTGAGGTCCGCATCGACCTGGTGCCCGAGCGACTCGATCGCGGCCCATTGGTCGTCGGTGTAAGGCTTGGTCACGCGCGGGTCCTCGTGGATCCGCGTGACGGTCATGTGGAACTCGAACTCGTCCTTCTCGCCGTCGGCGGCGGGGTCGATGGGGGCTTTGCCGTCCGGCAGATCCGCGGGGACGTCCGGGTCCTGGCGGACGATCGCCTCGTTGTCGAACGAGAAGTGGCCGGTGATCGCGGCGGCGCTCGTCGGCTCGGCCGAGCAGGCGAGCGGGATGTGGCCCTCGCCGGTGAGCAGGCCGCTCGTCGGGTCGAGGCCCACCCACCCCGCGCCGGGCAGGTAGACCTCCGTCCACGCGTGCAGGTCCGTGAAGTCGACGGCCGTGCCGCTCGGGCCGTCCAGGCTCTTCACGTCCGGCGTCAACTGAATCAGATAGCCCGACACGAAGCGGGCCGCGAGGCCGAGGTGGCGGAAGAGCTGCACGGCGAGCCACGCCGAATCGCGGCACGAGCCGCTGGCCTTCTCGAGCGTCTCCTCCGGCTTCTGGATGCCGGGCTCGAGGCGGATCAGGTAGCCGATCTCCTTCTGCAGGCGCGTGTTGACCTCGACGAGGAAGTCGATCGTCCGCATCTTCGGCCGGGCCTTGAAGTGGGCGCACAGCCGGTCGAACTTCAGCCCCGCCGGCACCGTCGCCAGGTACGGCACGAGCTCGCGCGTCAGCGTCTCGTCGTACGGGAACGGGAACTCCTCGGCGTACTTCTCCAGAAAGAAGTCGAAGGGGTTGATGACCGTCAGCTCCGCGACCAGCCCCACCTCGATCGCGAACTCCCTAGTCTTCTTCGGGAACACCAGCCGGGCGAGCCGGTTGGAGTACGGGTCCTGCTGCCAGTTGATGAAGTGGTCGCCGGGGGTGACCTTGAGCGTGTACGAGAGGATCGGCGTGCGCGTGTGCGGGGCCGGGCGCAGGCGGACGACGTGGGGCGACAGCCAGACGTCGCGGGTGTACCGGTAGCGCGTCAAATGCGAGAGGGCGACACGGATGGCCATGATCGGGTGTGCTTTCGAGGGGTACGGCGGCGGCGGCGTGGCGGCGAATGAATGCCGCCGGCGGGTGGTTCGGGGGAGAGTATAGCGGGCGGGACAGGCGCGTCTAGCGGGGCGGCCCTTCTCCCTCTCCCGGACGCGCTTCACCCCGACATGAACAAAGGTGCGCCGCCGCGTCTGGGAGAGGGCGGGGGTGAGGGCATAAACGAACCGTGCGCCTGCCGAAAGTGCATCGCCACGGGAGGTGCATGCCCTCACCCTAACCCTCTCCCAGACGCGGCCGCGCCTTGTCGCGAAATGCGTCCGTGGGCGCGTCCGGGAGAGGGGACCGTCACCGCACCTGCAGCGTATCCCCCTCGAACGTAATCCCCAGCGGCTCGATCTCGACCGCCTTGCGATCCCCCTGCTTCTCGACCCGCCCGGCGATCCACGCGTCGTAGCGCAGCGTCTCCGCAAGCCGCACAACTCGATCCGCCATTGAAGGATCGACGTACGCCGCGAACCCGGCGCCCATGTTGAACGTCGCGTACGCCTCGCGGACGTCGACGGGGCCGCGTTCCATGATGAACTTGAACACCGGCAGCGGCTCGCGGACGTCGGTCATCCGGTACACGAACGGCTCGTCGAGCCGCATGATCTTCCGCCAGCCGTGGCCGGTGATGTGGGCGGCGTAGTGCAAATCGATCCCGGCGGCCTGGCACGCGGCCACGAACCGCACGTAGATCACGGATGGGTCCAGCAGCGCCTCGCCGTACGTCCGGCCGTCGCCGATCTGGGTCAGGTAACCTTCGGGCAAGTGCTCGGCGATCTTCCGGCAGAGGGAGAGGCCGTTGGTCTGCACGCCTGACGAGGCAAGGAGCACGATCGCGTCGCCGTCCTTCACGTCGTTCTTGATCCGCAGCGATTTGGGGGTAATTCGACCGATCGCCGAGCCGGCCAGCACGATCGTCTCAGGGTTGACAACGCCCTTCAGCGCCGGCGTCTCCCCCCCGCCCCAGACGGCGTTCGACGCGCGGCAGGCATCGGCGAAGCCGCGGGCGAGGTCCTCGGCGACGGCGGTGTTGGCGAACCAATTGGAGTCGCCTACGGCCGCGTGCATCGCGACCGAGATCGGCAGCGCGCCGCAGGTGATCAGGTCGTTGACGATCGTGGCGACCGTGTCGACGCCGACGTTGGCGTAATAGCTCTTGCCGGTCAGCTTGAGCATGGCGTCGGCGACGAGGTTCTTGGTGCCCAGGCCTTCCTCGACGTGCGCGAGGTACTCGGTGGGGGTCTCGATCAGGTAGGCCGATTCGCCGCGGACCTTGGCGGGCTCGGACAGGCCATGGAGTTTCAGAGCCCCCGCCGTCTGGGCGGCCTGGCGCTGGCAGGCACGCTTGAAGGCGTCGAGCGTGTCGTAATGCACGCCGGCGGAATCGTAGGTCAGACCGGCGGAGGGCGGCGAGGAGGCCATAGCGGGGCAGTTTTAACGCAAACGCGGTGTTCGGGCGAGAAACGGAGGCCGTCCGACGGCGAACCGCACCGCCGTGGAGCACGTAACATTATTTGGCGCATTACCTTGCGCCGAAAGTTGAATCGTTTTTAACGGTCTCTATCCTGCCGCAGATGGGTAACGGTTTGTGCTTGATCCAACCGATCAATCACCTTACACTTACCAAACATTCGTACCGCAGGAGGCGTGAGGGATGGCAGCAGCCAACAGTTCGGACAACCTGAAGAATCAAAAGCCGGCCCAGGGCGTCGACGGCGGGGGCACCGGTAGCCGGGGCTCGGGGAACGCCACGCCGCCCGGCGGAGAAGACAACGCCGCCCTGCACGAGATCGCGCAGGCGCGTTACCTGAATTACGCTTTGTCGGTCATCACGAGCCGGGCTCTGCCGGACGTGCGCGACGGGATGAAGCCGGTGCACCGCCGGATCATCTACACGATGTGGCAGAACGGCCTGCGGGCGACCGAGAAGCACCGCAAGTGCGCCACGGTCGTCGGCGACGTCATGGGCCGCTACCACCCGCACGGCGACGGGTCGATCTACGAGGCGCTGGTCCGCATGGCCCAGCCGTTCGTGATGCGGGCGACGCTCGTGGACGGCAGCGGCAACTTCGGCTCCATGGACGGCGACCCGGCCGCGGCCATGCGGTACACCGAGTGCCGCCTGACCCCGATCGCGCACGAGACGATCGCCGAGATCGGCCAGGGGACGGTCCACTTCCGCCCGAACTACGACGGCACGCGCGAGGAGCCCGTCGTGCTCCCGAGCAAGGTACCGAACCTGCTGGTCAACGGCAGCACGGGCATCGCCGTCGGCATGGCGACGAACATCCCGCCGCACAACCTGGGCGAGGTGTGCAGCGCCCTCCTCAAGCTCCTGGATGACCCGGAAATCGCCGAGTACCGCCTGGTCGGCAACGACGCCGTCCGCGGCCCCGATTTCCCGACCGGCGGACAGGTCCTGAACACCAAGGCCGAACTGCTGGAGATCTACAAGACGGGCCAAGGCGCGATCAAGATGCGCGCGACGTGGGAGAAGGCTGCCGCGTCGCGGACCGCCCAGATCGTCTACATCACCAGCCTCCCCTACGGTGTGAACAAGGCCGAGCTGGTCGCCGCGATCGCCGAGGTCGTCGTCAGCCGGAAGATGCCGCTGCTGCTCGACGTGAAGGACGTCAGCACCGACGACGTACGGATCGAGCTGCAGCTCAAGAAGGACGCCGAGACCGAAAAGGTCATGGCCTTCCTCTTCAAGCACACGCTGCTGCAGACGAACTTCAATGTCAACCTGACCTGCCTGGTTCCGACGGAGAACCCGGAGGTCGGCAAGCCCGAGCGGCTCGGCCTGAAGGCCATCCTCTGGCACTTCCTGCACTTCCGTCTGGAGGTCGTCACCAAGCGCCTGACGCACGAGCTCGAGCAGCTCCGCAAGCGCATCCACACGCTCGAGGGCTTCGCGTTCGCGTTCGACATCCTCGACGATCTGATCAAGATCATCCGCGCGTCCGAGGGCAAGGCCGACGCGGCCGCCAAGATCCTCAAGAAGTACGGCGTCACGCCGCACGGCCCGCGCTCGGTCAAGGACGACGGCCTCGACCCCGAGCAGGTCGACGACATCCTCGAGCTCAAGCTCTATCGCCTCGCCCGCCTCGAGATCAATCTCATCAGGGACGAGCTGGCCGAGCGGAACAAGCGGGCGAAGGAGATCCGCCGCCTGCTGGACGAGCAAGAGGCGACCGGCCGGTGGGGCATCGTCAAGAGTGAACTAGAGCAGCTCCGCGACACGTTCGGGAAGCTCCCGCCGAACAAGCGGCGCACGCTGATCGAGGCGGTCGAGGAGACCGAGTACTCGGCCGAGGACTTCATCGTCGCCGAGGACAACCACGTGCTGGTCACGGCCGACGGGTGGGTCAAGCGGCAGAAGGAGATCAACCCCGAGACGACCCGCCTGCGCGAGGGCGACCGGGTGCTCTCGCTCGTCGCCGGGAGCACGCGGGCGACCGTCACGTTCTTCACGAACTACGGCACCGCCTACTCCGCCCGCATCATCGACATCCCCGCGACCACCGGGTACGGCGAGCCGATCCAGAAGCTGTTCAAGCTCAAGGACGGCGAGAAGGTCATCGGCGCGATCTCGATGGACGACCGCGTGTTGCCGACGAAGGCGACCGCGATCGACGAGAAGAAGCCCGATTCGGCCCCGAAGCTGCACCTGCTGGGCGTGACGAGCGACGGCTACGCCCTGCGGATCGGGCTCGACGCGTACCGCGAGGTCTCGACCAAGGCGGGCCGGCGCTTCGCGCGCCCGGGCGAGGGCGCGGAGGTCACGCTCGCCGCAGTCGTCTCCGGCAGCGAGACCGTGATCGCGGCCAGCCAGGTGCGGCGCGTGCTGCTGTGCAAGGCCGACGAGATCAACTTCCTGTCCGGGCCCGGTAAGGGCGTGCTGCTGATCAAGCTGGAGAAGGACGACAAGCTCGTCGCCGCGATCACCGCCACCGACGACCGCGACACGCTCACCGTCAAGACCAGCATGGGCGGCGAGCAGCGCCTGAACACGGCGCGGTACAAGGTGACCGGCCGCGGCGGCCGGGGCCACGAGTTCGTCAGCCGCGGGCAGATCGTGGAAGTGGTCTACGAGCCCGTAAAGGCCCCGGCGCCTCTGGCGTAGTCAGGCGGCGGCGGGCGACCGCCAGTCGATCTCGACCGCGACCAAGGCCCAGATGGCGTCGGCGTAATCCGGTTGCCGGCGAAAGTCTTCGACGTCGACCGTGGGCGTCGGGATCTCCTGGCCGTCGTCGAGCATACCGTCGATGTGCAGTTCGATCGCCTCCTTGGCCATCGTCAGCGCCTCGGCGAAGGTGCTGCCGGCTGAAAAGCAGCCGGGCAAGTCCGGGACGGTCACGCCGTAGTCAGAGTCCGGGTCTTTGTGAATGGCGATGAGGAAGTTCATATGGAATCCCAACCGGCCTGCTTCATGATACTCCGCAGCGTGCCCGCGGGCAGATCTTTCTTTGGGTGGGGCACGGTCACGCGCCGCCCTGGCTTGTTCGGATGAACGTACTGGTGGTGGCTGCCGCGCGCGCGGACGTGGCACCACCCCTCCCGCTCCAGCCGTTGGATGACTTGGCGACTGCTCACGACAACACAGCATAACGGCCGACACTCGGCAACGAAAACTCCATGAACGCACCCGCCTACAACGCCAGCAGCATTACCGTCCTCGAGGGACTCGACCCGGTGCGCAAGCGCCCCGGCATGTACATCGGGGGCACCGGGTCCGACGGGCTCCACTACCTCGTCTGGGAGATCTTCGACAACTCGGTCGACGAGGCCATGAACGGCCACGCCGACGAGATCGAGGTCACGCTCCACAAGGACGGGACGAGCGTGACCGTGCGCGACAACGGCCGGGGCATCCCGGTCGACACGCACCCGACGCACAAGAAGCCCGCCCTCGAGATCATCCTCTGCACGCTCCACGCCGGCGGGAAGTTCGATAACGGCAAGGCCGGCAACTACAAGAACAGCGGCGGCCTGCACGGCGTCGGCGCGTCGGTCGTCAACGCGCTGTCGAAGAAGCTCGTCGCCACCGTCCGCCGCGACGGGTTCGAGTGGGAGATGGAGTTCAGCCAGGGGCGCGCCACCGGCAAGCTCAAGAAGGTGGGCCCCGCGCGCGGCACCGGCACCACCGTCTACTTCCACCCCGACCCGCAGATCTTCCCGCGCACCGAGTTCAACCCCGAGACGATCCGCGAGCGGCTCGAGATGTCGAGCTACGTCCACAAGGGACTCAAGGTCGTCTGGAACGAAGAGACGACCGGCAAGAAGGAAGTCTTCAAGCACGAGGACGGCATCCTCGCGTACCTCCGCAAGATGATGGCCGACAAGTCCGTCAAGGCGGTGCACGAGCAGCCGTTCGTGTTCGAGAAGGACAACGGCATCCGCATCGAGGTCTGCTTCGCCTGGACCGAGAGCACCGACGAGGCGGTCAAGAGCTTCGCCAACGGCATTCCCAACCGCAACGGCGGGACGCACGAGAACGGACTGCGCGCGGGCATCCTTAAGGCGATTCGCAATTACATCGAGACGCACAACCTCACGCCGCGCGGCGTCACCCTGCAGGCCGAAGACATCCGCGAGGGCGTGTTCGGCGTGCTCAGCGTCTTCGTCGAAGACCCGCAGTTCCAGGGCCAGACCAAGGAGCGCCTGAACAACCCCGAAGTGCAGGGGATGGTCGACCGGGCGGTGCTGCCCGCGCTCGAACAGTGGCTGAACAACAATCGCACGGTCGCCGAGACGATCGTGAACCGGATCATCATCGCTGCGCGGGCGCGAGAGGCTTCACGCGCGGCAAGCGCGAGCATCAGTCGCAAGACGGCAACCAGCGGCCGGATGAATCTGCCCGGCAAGCTCGCCGACTGCTCGAGCAGCAACCGGGCCGAGAGCGAACTGTTCATCGTCGAAGGCGACTCGGCAGGCGGCTCCGCCAAGCAGGGCCGCGACCGCAACAGGCAGGCGATCCTGCCCCTGCGCGGGAAGGTGCTGAACACCGAGGGCCAGTCGCTCGCCAAGATCGTCGAGAACCGCGAGATCGCCGACCTGATTACGGCCCTGGGGTGCGGGGCGGGCACGGACTGCGACTCGGAGAAGATGCGCTACCAGCGCGTGATCCTGCTCGCCGACGCCGACAGCGACGGCCACCACATCACCACGCTGCTCCTGACGTTCATCTTCCGGCACATGCGGCAGTTGATCGACGCGGGCCGGGTTTACATCGCGATGCCCCCGCTCTACCGCGTGGACATCGGCAAGGAGACCCACTGGGCCGCCGACGATGCCCACAAAGAACGGATCCTCCGCCAGCACCAGAAGGGCAACGCCAAGGCCGAGATCACGCGCTTCAAAGGCCTGGGCGAGATGATGCCCAAGGTCTTGTGGGAGACGACGCTGAACCCCAAGACCCGCCGGCTCCTGCGCGTCGAGATCGCCGACGCGCTGGCGACCGACCGCGTGATCAATGAGCTGATGGGCAAGGACGCCTCGGCCCGGTTCCGGTTCATCATGGAGCGGGCGGAAGAGGCGGACGAGTTGGACGTGTAATCAGCCTACCCATTTGTGGTACGATTCCCGCGTATGGTTCACGGCGCCATCCCCACACTACCGCCGACCCGGCCAGCGGATCCGCCGACCGCATTCGGCCCGCAGCGGCTGTTCCTGGACGACGTGCCGTGGGATTTCTACACGTCGTGCCTGAACACGATCCGCGACAAGTCGCTTCGCGTGACGTTTCACCGCGGGAGGTTGGAGATCATGGCCCCGCTTTCGGAGCACGAGATCTGGAAGCGGGCGATCGGCCGGTTCATCGAGCAGATTTGCTTCGAACGGGACATCCCATTCCGGGCGATCGGGTCGACGACGGTCCGCCGCGACGACCGTCAAGCCGGCTTGGAATCGGACGAGGCGTTTTACATCCAACGCGCGGCCGCCGTGGTCGGAAAGATGCAATTGGATTTCACGGTCGACCCGGTGCCCGACCTGGCGGTCGAAATCGACATCACGCGCCGCTCGGTCCCCCGTCAGCCGATCTATGCGGACCTCGGCGTGCCCGAGTTATGGCGGTTCGACGGGCAGCGGCTGAGCGTCCTCGCCCTCACGCCCACAGGGCGGTACGAGGATCGCCCCACCAGGATCGCCTTCCCCTTCCTCCCGATGGACGAGTTCCGGCGGTTCCTCGAAATGACGCGCACGACCGACGACACGACGGCGATGCGGGCGTTTCAGCAGTGGGTGCGAACGCTGTCGCGATAGGCGAGGGCCGCCCGTGTACTGCCGCCACTGCCAACACGATTTGCGGGTGTCGACGAACAGCCGGTGCCCGGAGTGCGGGGAGTGGTTCAGCCCGAGGCGCCGTGGACGTACTGGGCGGAGTTGCCGCCGGCGAGGACGGGCCGGTGGTGGGCGGATCGGGTGTCGACTTGGCTCGTATTGGGATCGGTGGTGGGGCTGATCGGGTGGTTCGTGGTCTCGTGCGCGATCGGGGCATATCGCGGAGGGAAGTAGCCGGCGAAGCGTTGCCCAGCGCGTGAAGATTCCTTTGCCGTCCCGCCGTCTTGTCCGGTACCCTCGGGTCCATCGCGGCGACGGTTTCGGTGGTCGACCACCGTGCCGCGCGGGATGACGTCGAACCCGGGAGCGAACGATGACGAGGCATCAATCGAGCAGTCTGGCGACACTGGTGGCGGGCGCGGCGTCGATCGCCTTCGCGCCTGCGGCGATGGCCGAGGGCGTCATGGAAGGCGCCATGAACGGGGCGATCAAGGGCGCGATCATCGGCGCTGTGGCGGGCGGGCTGATCGGGTTGTTTCAGTACTTCAGGAAGAAGAACAAGGACCAAGGGCCGAAGGATCCGCCACAGGTGTGAGTCGCGACGAGGAACCGTGGATCGTCCTCACGATCCGGGGCGGCGCTCCGAGCGAAGCCCGTTCACTGTGCCCGGGCCTGGAGCCCCTGGGGCGTCACATCCCCGCATTCAGCGCCGCGAGGTGCCGCGCGAAGTGGTCGGCGAGGACCTCCGTATACAGCGGCTGATTCGCCTCCAGGCACTGGCGCACGAGCGGGGCGAGCTCGGGGTGGGTCAGCGTGCTGCCGAACGTGCAGTGCAGGATCTGGCGGGCCAGGCCCGTAAAGCCGGTGTTGGCGGGGACGGTCGACCAGTCGCCGATGTAGATCGCCTCGAGCCGCTTCGCGTCGAGCGCGTCCGGGGCGGGGCCGTCGCTCGTCTGCGCCGACACGTGATACGTGGCCTTGTCGGTGTCGTAGCGCGAGAGCGCGAACTTCACCACCCTGCGGAACAAGTCCGTGTCGGCGCGGGCGACGACGCGCAGCGCCTCCAGGTAGCTCGTCCCCGCGGTCTTCACGTGGAACTGGCCCTTCGTGATCCGCGCGAACGGCGTGTATATCGAAAGCTTATCCGAGCCCGAGTGCAGGCTGAGTTTGTACGGCCCGAGCAGCCGGGCGATCGCGGCGTGGTCGGCAAGGGACTTTTCGAATGCGGCCAAGTCGCCCTTGTAGTCGACGCCCTTCTCGAACTCGCCCACGTACCGCGGGGCGAGGCTGACGAGCTTCATGCCCTGCTCGAGGCACCGGTGGGCGACGATGTAGTGCTCGGCGAGCGTGGTCGGCTGGGGCGTCTCGTCGACGGACAGCTCGATCTCGTAGTCGCGGCCCCACCGCTTGTTCACGGCGTTGATGTGGCCGCCGAGGGTCACCGCGTGGTTGACGGCCTTGCCGTACTTGACGGCGGCCCTGCGGACGGTGGCCTCGTCGATCGTGATCGTCGTGCCCGTCTCGAGCTTGATCGACTTGCCCTTGTACGACTCGACCCAGCCGATCTCGGCGCCCGCGAGGGCGGCGGCGTGCTTGTCGGCGAGTTCGGCGGGGTTGTAGTCGTCCGCCCGGCCGTCGACGTGGTCGGACGGGTCGATCGTGAAGAAGCAGAATCCGGGGCCGACCGTGCGGTCCACGTCCTGCGGCGTCTTGAGGTGATCGGCATCGGCCCCCTGCCGCTTCTTCCAGCCGGCGGCGGCGGCGGCCGACAGCGCGTCCGACATGACCTGCTCGGGCGTGCGGTTCGTGCGCGTCATCTCGCGGATCGACTGCTGGGCGAAGATCGGCGCGATCGAACCGCCCGCGCGGCGCATCGCCTCGACGTGGCCGGGCGTGGCCAGGCCGATGCGGTCGCCGAAGCCGAAGCTGGGCGTCAGGCCGAGGGGGACGGGCGTGTCGGACATCGCGGGGCTCCTTCGTGGTTAAGCGGCGAAGTATAGCAGGTTCGGCGGCGGCCGCCCGGAGGTCATGACCATCGTGAGTGGGAGGGCGAGGCTCCGTCCGAGCCGTTCTGCCTTTTGCCGCGAAGCACGGCTCGGACGGAGCCTCGCCCTCCCGAAGTGGGTACAGTCAACGCCATGGAGACGATCGGATCGGTTTCAGGAATCCGTGCGGACCTGCTTCGGCCCGACATGATCCTCTGCGTCGGCGAGCAGCCGGAGGAACTCGACCGCGCGATCGCCGGGCTGGGCGCCGAGCGCGGCCGGCAGTCGTTCCGGTGTTACCGCGCGATCGCGTACGACCGCACCTGCGTGATCTGGTCAGGCATCGGCACCGGCTGCGTCGAACCGCTGCTGTACGAGCTGCTGCGCAAGGCGCCGGCGGAGCGGCGACCGAGGCGGATCGTGCTCGTAGGAACCGCCGGGGCATTGCGCCACGGCGTGGAGTTCGGGCGGGCCTACCCAATCGCCCAGGCGATCGCGGCAAACACGGCGCTCGACGACGTCGACGAAGTGACGCCGCGATGGGACGGCTTCGATCCGGCGAGCGGGAAATCGGCCGTCTCCACGGACTTCTTCTACGGCTTCTCCCCCAAGCCCGCGGCCGGCCATTACACGGGCCCGACCGGCGACCCCGCGTGGGCGGGCCGACTGGCGACGCGATTCGAAGCGCTTCGCGCGCGATACGACCTGGTCGAGATGGAGGTCGCGCAGTTCTACTTCCTGTGCCGACAGTTCGGCGATGCTGACTTGCAGTACATCGCCTTCAAGGGCGCTTCAAATCCGGTGACCGACCTCGACGCGCAGACGGAGGGGAGCTTCGACGTGCTGCAGGACGCGATCCGACGCGCCGTGGAGCTGCTCTCGACAAACCCGCCTCCGGCGAGCCCGCTTTAGCGGGCGGGTCTGGCGAAGCCAGAGTCTCCTCACGTTCGACTCCCGACCATGTCAGACTCGGGCACGTTCGTCGTTCACTTCCTGCGAAGGAGCCGCGTCGGGCCAGCGCCGTGCGCGTAGGCCATCGGTGCAGCACTGTGGCCGCGCCACGCCCGCCCGCTGAAGCGGGCTCGCCGACACCCGCCTCCCCGCCGTATGATGTGAGCCGCGCGCATGCCCTTCCAGGACCTCCCGCTTTATCTGGCGATCCGGCAGCTCGGGCCCGACGTGGCCGTGGGGCGGGCGATGCTGTTCCCGGAGGTCGAGGCCGTCCACGCGAAGCTCGACCGGCTCGCCGACATGCTCGGCAAGTTCGCCAAGGAGACGCTCCGGCAGCTCCCGCTTTTGGAAGTGCACCGCCGGCTGCTCGCGCGCGAGCCCGAGGCGCGCGAGGTGTGGGTGGAGGTCGAGCCGGCGCGGTCGGCGGCGCCGGGGTGGCGCGATCCGGTGCGGCTGCGGTTCGACG
>DASPKW010000457.1:0-5214 GCA_035627895.1 Tepidisphaeraceae bacterium
GCACGGCCAGCGAACCAAAGTACTCTTCCTCTCCGGGCGCGCCACGCTCGAGAACGGCATCGCGGCGTCCCTCCGCGACCACGCGGACGTCGTCCAGGCGACGGACATCGACCACGCGATCGACCTGCTCCGCCGGGACCAGTTCGACGCGATCTTTTCCGACACGAGCGACTTCCTGCCGCTCGAGCGCGCCCTGGTCAGCCAACAGACGCAGCTGGTGCTGAACACGATCGGGGAGGGGATCTGCATCGTCGACGGGGACGCGCGGTGCAACTGGATGAACAAGAAGATGCAGGCGTGGCCGGGCCACGTGCACGAGCGCATCCGCCGGACATGCCAGGAGGCGTTCGGGCTGTTCACGAGCCAGGTGTCGCCGCCGACGCCCGACTCGCCGGTGCCGTTCAACCGCTCGAAGCGGTACGCGCTGAACATCGACGACCAGCAGTTCCTGGAGATGATCGCCAGCCCGGTGATCAGCCCCGCCGGGCACGTGGTGCAGGTCGTGTGCGTCGTGTGGGACGCGACGAGCACGCGGCGCCTCCAGCAGAAGATCGACGCGATCGACAAGGCGGGGCGCGAGTTGGTGCGGCTCGAGTCCGACCTGATCAGCAAGTTCAACACCGCCGAGCGGCTCACGCTGCTCGAGGAGAAGATCATCCGGTTCACCAAGGACCTGATGCACTTCGACCACTTCAACATCCGCCTGCTCGACCGGAAGAGCGGGAAGCTGGAGTGGGTGATCGGGGTGGGCTTGCCGAGCGAGGCGATGGAGATCGAGTTGTTCGCGCAGAACGAGGGGAACGGGATCAGCGGGTACGTCGCCGCGACCGGGCGGAGCTACATCTGCCCGGACACGCAGCGCGACCCGCGGTACATCGCCGGGCTCGAGCAGTGCAAGTCGTCGCTGACCGTGCCGCTGCGACTGCACGACAAGGTGATCGGGATCTTCAACATCGAGAGCCGGCAGCGGGCGGCGTTCAACGAGGACGACCGGCAGTTCGCCGAGATCTTCGCCCGGTACGTGGCGATCGCGCTGAACATCCTGGACCTGCTGATCGTCGAGCGGGCGGGGACGGCGCACACGATCGCGGACAACGTGAACGCGGAGTTGGCCGGGCCGCTGAACGACATCGCGTCGGACGCGACGAGCCTGATGGAGGAGTTCATCGGGAACGACGATTTGCGGAACAAGCTGCAGCAGATCCTGGACAACGTGGGGACGATCCGCAAGTCGCTCAAGCAGACGGCGGCGGGGCCGAACACGGTGCTGGGGGCCGCCGACCACAAGGGCGACGACGCCGACCCGGTGCTGAGCAAGGCGCGGATCCTGGTGGCCGACGACGAGCCGAATTTGCGGGCGACGATCCACGACATCCTGCGGAAGTACCACGCGACGGTGACGGTCTGCTCGTGCGGGGAGGAGGCGATCGCCCACCTCGAGACCGCCGGTGGCGACTTCGACCTGGTCCTGTCGGACATCCGCATGCCGGACAAGTCGGGGTACGACGTGTTCGCGACCGCGCGGCGGCTGCACGCGGAACTCCCGGTCATCCTCATGACCGGGTTCGGCTACGACCCGAACCACAGCATCGTCCGGGCGAGCCAGGAGGGGCTGGCGGCGGTGCTGTTCAAGCCGTTCAAGGTGGAGAATTTGCTGACGGAAGTGCGGAAGGCGCTGTCGACCGCGGTCGCGAAGTAGGGGTCGGGCGGAAGGCTCACCGCAGAGACGCAGAGGGCGCGGAGGTTGCGCAGAGCAGACCGGTGATGTCTGGGGCAAATGAAAACTCGCGGTGCGAGCACCGCGGGCTTTTGTTTTCGCGATTGAGTGAGAGCGGTCGGGCTACTTCTTCGCGGGCTCGGCGTTCCAGACCTTGATGTCGTCGAAGCAACCGTCCTTGCCGCCGACACCGAGCTCGATCTTGGACTTAGTCGGGTGGCCGATGCCGGAGGACTTCAGGTAGGCGGCGGGCTTGCCGTCGACCGTTACGCGCATTTCTTCGCCGACCGTCTCGACGACGATTGTGTACCATTTGCCCTGTTCGAGCTTGGCGGGGAGCGGGTAGGTGGCGCTGCGGCCCTTGAGGAGCCTGGCGCGCTCCTCCTTCTGGGCGGGGTCGGTCATGGCCCGGATCTCGTTCTTCTGGTTGCCATCCCGCTCGTCAATGATGGTCACGCCGGTCGGGCGGACGACCGCGCGGCAGAGGTGGCCGTAGTGGGCGCCGGTGTACTTGCGGTCGTCGAACTCGACGTCCATCGAGGTCGCGCCGTCGAACCGCATCTTCACTTCGATCACGCTGTCTTTGGTGGGAATCTCGAGCCCGTGGACGGCGGCGTGGGCCTTGACGACGGACTTGCCGTCGGCGGACGTCGCGTCCTTGTCGCGCGTCTGCGTTCCCTTGAGCACGCCGTCGGCGAAGGTGAACGTGGGCACGACGCGGTGCCACGGCTTGGCGGGCGTGGCGGCCTCGAAGTCGTCGGAGAAGAGGAGTCCCTTCTTCACCGCGATCGACTCGGCCGGGACGGGCGGGAGCGAAGGCGGGGCGGCGAGGGCGGCGGAGGCGGGGAGGAGGACGACGGCGGACAGGAGGTGGTGTCGGAACGTCATGCCCCCATTACCACCGCGTCGCCCTACCCGTTGGGATCGTCGAGGATCAACTGGAGACGCCGGGCGAGTTCGGGCGGCAGCTTCACCAGCCACGTGGAATCGATCAGGCCGACCTCCAGCATGTCGCGGATGTGCGTGCGATCCTTGTCTCGGAACGCGGTCAGCTTGATCCGAACTAACGCTTCGAGAGACAACACTCGAAACAGCGCATCGTCCTCCGACTCGCTTACGTCCGGGTTGGCGGCGGGCTCGTGGGCACGGACCTTCTCGCCGGCGAACACGACGTGCACGCCGTCGCGCGGCTTGGCGTCGGGGCCGTCGAGGAAAACGTCGACGCCGGCGACGTGGTGGTAGACGAACCCGGCCGACTCCAGCGCGGCGCGGGCGCGGTCGAGGTCTTCGCGGCGGATGAGGATGTCGACGTCCTGCGTGTTTCGGACCGCGGCGGTGTCGACGCGCGAGACCCAGGCGGCGACGGCGTTCCCGCCGGCGACCGCATAGGGCACACCGGCGGTCGCCAAGGTGCGCGTCGAACGGAGCAATCGGTCCCGGACGCGTTCCACGGCTGCCACCATCCGGTCGAGGGAGATTGGGCCCAGGTTCAACGGCACGCCCTTAGTATACCACGGGCGAACGGCGCCGACGCGCCCGAGGAGCAGGCGAGGGCGATGGACGTGCTGATGGCGGCGTGAAAGGCTTGATGCCGGGACACGCGACCGGACGCGCCGGGCAAGCCCGGCGGCTAAAAGGGGTCGCGCGGGTGATCAGACTACAACTGGTTTTCCTGCGCGACGATCAAATCGAACAGCTCCTGCGCCGTCGTGGCGCCACCGACGGCGATGCGGAACTTGTCGATCGTCATCAGGCGGCTGATGCGGGCGAGGGCGTGGATGTGCTGGCCGGTCTTGTCGGGGGGGGAGCCGAGGAGCCAGATGAGGCTGACGGGGCGGCCGTCGATCGCCTGGAAGTCGATGGGGGTCGCGCACTTGCCGATCGCCATGACGAGCCCGCCGAGGCCGGGGCACTTGCCGTGGGGGATGGCCAGGCCGTTGCCGATGCCGGTCGTGCGGGTGGCCTCGCGGTCGAGGACCGACTCGAGCACCTTCTTCGGGTCCTGGACCTCGCCGTTGGCGGCGAGCAGGTTGACGAGCTCGGCGATCGCGTCGGTCTTGGTCTTGGCCTCGAGGGGGATCTTGATGTCCTGCGGCTTGAGGATTTCGGTCAGACGCATGGTTGGACGGCTCCCGGGTCGCGCCAGGGCGAAGTTCAATGGTGTCGGTACGTCGGTGTCTCGGCTCGCTCGCGCGCCCTGTGGCACACTCACACACACTGTCTCGGCCGCCCGGCCCTGAGGCCGGCGGCAGACGGGCAATCGTACCCGCGCGGGTTGACCGTGCAAAGCCGTGTCGGGCGTCCGACGGGGCCGCCGTGACGTGAGTCACGCGCGCGATGCAGGCCCCGTCGCCAGATGCTCGCACAGTGAACGATTGCACGCGGCCGTTCGCGAGAACGAGCGCCGTCGGTGTCCGTCCCGCGACAAGTCGCTGGGCTCCCTTTTTTCTCGGCTCAGTGCGCCGGCTTGGGCTGCTTGCGCGGGATGAACCCGACCGCGAACGCCGCCACCATTGAGCCCCAGAACGCCCAGAACGCCCACGAGCCGGGGCTATGGAAGTCGAGCGGGCCGTGATACGGCTTGTCGGTCGGCCAGCCCTCGGGGGGCTTGTTGAAGTACCAGTCGAGCAGCAACTTGAGCCCGATCACGATCACCAGCAGGTAGGCGGCCATGTCCAGGCGCGGGAACTTCTCGAGGAGCTTGATGAAGAAGATCGCCGCCACCCGCATGAGCATGACGCCGAGCATGCCGCCAGCGAGGACCATCCAGAACTTCTCGGTCCGGTTCCCGACCAGCGCGATCGCCGCGAGGATCGAGTCGATCGCGAAGGCGATGTCGGTCAGTTCGATGACGAGGACGGTCGGCCAGAAGCTGGCGCACTTGCGCTTGCCGGTCGCGTTCGGGTCGCAGTCGGGGATGCGCTCGACGGCCTTGATCGGGTCGCCCCCCGCCGCGATCACCGCCGCCCGCGGGTCGTCCACCTGTTCCTGGTCCATCCCCGGCAGCGGGACCGGGATGCGCTCGCGGATCGCGGTCTCGCTCCGCTCGGGCGGGACCTCATGGCCGGCCGCGTCGACCAGCACGGGTTCGCCGTGCGCGTCGGCGGCGATGTGGTCGTCCTCGGTCTCCTTGTGCTCGAAGAAGAGGTGTTTGACCGCGATGTAGATCAGGTACCCGCCGCCCAGCAGCTTGACCCACCACCACTTCATGAGGAACACGGCCATGCCGACCGCGATCAGGCGGAAGACGAACGCGCCGACGAGCCCGTAGGTTAGGGCGCGCTTCTGCTGGTGCTTGGGCAGTCGCTTGGCGAGCAGGCCGAGGACCAGGGCGTTGTCGATCGACAGGACGCCCTCGAGCACTACCAGGAGTGCGACGATGGCGAGGTCGTGGGCTTCGAAGGTTTGGCCAAACATCATGGGAGAGTTGCGAGTTGCGAGTTGCGAGTTGCGAGTTGCGAGTTGCGAGTTGCGAGTTGCGAGTTGCGAGTTGCGAG
>DASPKW010000458.1:0-7856 GCA_035627895.1 Tepidisphaeraceae bacterium
CCATAGGACCCGCGACAACAACAGGCCGCCGAGCATCGCCCCCACGATGCCGACCACCACGTTCATGACGACGCCCTGCTGCTTGTCGGTCTTCATGACGAGGCTGGCGAGCCAGCCGATGACGCCGCCGACGATGAGCCAGATGACGATGTTCATGTATGCCTTGCGAGTGCGCACGATCACAACCGTCCGTACTCGGGACGGTGGACCGGCGGCCCCCGTGCCGGCCGGGATGGGCGACCCGTCGGGCCGCCTCGTCTCGCTGGGATAGGAGGGGGAAGATGCAGCGTAGCGTACGACGCGGCCTGGCGTAACGGACAATCTAATGGCGTCCCACTAAAGGTTGTCCGGGTCGTACTCCCGGTTCGTCTCGTCCTGGTTGCGCGGGTCGCCGACGGGGTAGTCCGCCACCCAGGTGAACGTGACGCGGACGTAGTCGACGGCGTCGAGCTTCTGCAGGTCGTGCGCCTTGGACGCCTCGATGACGCCCTCGACCAAGCCCTGGTCGTCGTCAGCCGTGCGCACGTCCATCCCCGCCTGCTTGAGCATTTCGACGGCCTCGGCGAGCCGGTTCTCCCACCGCTTGTCGAGCACGACCGTGATGTCCGACATCTGGGCGTCGATGTAGCGCATCCGATTATGATGAGATGCGGCGGGCTGGATGGCAACGGCGAGAACGGGAAAACGAAAAGACGAAAAACGTAAAGAAGTGTGAGCCGGTGCCGTCCGCATTCGGCTTTACGTCTTCTCGTTTTTCGTTTTCCAGCCTCTCGGTCTCGCCCCCGTTCGCACTCTCGTTATCCTCCCCACCCATGTCGTCGCACTGGGACTTTCTCCTGCTCGCCGATCAACTCCGCGACGTGGTCGCGGGGGCCGAGGCCGACCTCCAACTCGAGCGGGCCGTGTACGGGCTGGACGCGCGGAGCGAAGTGGAGATACAGGGCGTGCTGGCGGCGGGGCTCGCGTCGACCTACGAGGTCGCGCGCGAGGTGCATTACCCGTCCAGCGCCGGGAAAAAGTTGAGCCACCGGCAGCGGTGCGACCTCGTGCTCACGCCCAAGGGCAGGCCGCTCAAGCTCGATCGCGCGCCGGCGACGCTGTTCGACGCGCCCGATCAGGCCGAGCCGGGCGAGGGCCTCTGGCTGGAGGTGAAGGTCGCGTACCAGTTCCAGGAGGGCGGGCGGCGCCACGCCGGCTACGGGGCGGCCTGGCGGACGAAGGTGGTCGAGGACCTCAAGAAAATGGAGGCCGAGCCGCTGATCAAGGAGGCCGGCCTGTGCCTGGTCGTGTTTACCGAGTCGCAGGCGATCCTCGACAAGGACATCGAGTTGTTCGAGGACGTCTTGGCGCGCAAGGAAGTGCTCGCCGGCTTCCGCAAGGTGCGGTCGGTCCCCATCTGGGAGCGCAACGGCCACCGCGTGTGCACGGTCGCGGTGTGGCCGACCGTGCAGCGCTGATCCCCTCCGTAGCCGCCCCGCTTGCGGGGCGCGTCCGGGTGCGCGGAATCCGGGGCGGCGCTTCGGGCCAAGCCCGTTCACTGTGCCCCGGCTTGTTTCGGGTTCCCCTTGCTCGCCATTCTCCGACGACGTACTTCTTACGCCATGGATACCGGCGCCTGCCCGTCATTGAAGTGCTTCCGGCGCGTCGCGATGCTCGGGCCGTCCGTCGCGATGATCGTCGGGCTTGCCGGGTGCACCGGCGGCACCAAAAGGCCTGCCGACCCCGCCGCCGCCCCGGCCGGCGCGTTCGCGTTCGCCGGGCCCACGTCGATCGTCAATTTGCACCTCAAGCTCGACGTCGACGACGACACCGGCACCGTCAAGTACTTCGGCTGGTACGACGGCCAACGCAACCTGCTCGGCCCCGGCGGCGTCACGACCGGGTTGATCGGCGTCGAGCCGCCGGACGTGCGGGGGCAGTTGACCAAAGTCGGCCCGACCGAGCTGCGCTTCGCCGGGCGCGACCAGAACGGCATCGTCTGGGAGAAGGCCTGGCGGATCGACGGGTCGACGGTGCACGTGTCGGTCAAGATCACCAGCCGCCGGGACGATGCGTTCGACGCGATCGTCTACGTCCTGCCCGACCTGCCGGACGCCAAGGTCAGCGGCGACAACCGCGATCTGCGCATCAGCACGCCCGTCGGCGAGGCGCACTTCCACGCCGTGATCGAGAACCCCAACTTCCCCGGCGAGCAGTTCAACCCGTACGCGATGCGCAGCGAGTCCAAGCGCCTCGAACCGGGCGACTCGATGGAATTCCGCATGACGTGGACGCTCAGGCCCGCGGGCCGATAGACCCGCGCACCGACCACGGGCCTTGGTACTTCAGTGCCACGGTCCGCGTGCCCCGCGCAATTACAGCGCTTGAATCAGAGCGACCGGTCGCGCCACGCCTCGCGGTCGTTGCGCTTGCCGATCATGCGCCAGAAGGGCGGGTCGGCCATGACCGTGCCGCCGAGCGCACCGCCGGGCGACGCACCGTCGTGCGGAAGAACCGTAGGCGTGGAGATCGCCGAATCGGGGATCGACTCGGCCGTCGGGGTGACGTCGTCAAACTCGAAGCCGTGAACGTTGCCGGAGCTCATTGCGCGTACTCCTTGTAGCAAGGTTCCTCATCCGCGACGGCACTATACCGAGGCACTTTCAGATCGGTGGGGAAAAAATCTGTTCGTAACACATCGGGGCGGGTCAATCGCACACGGGGAGGGCGACGCTCCGATCCGCGACCGACGCGCGCGCGCGCGCCGTGGGATCAGGCGCACGAAGCAAGCCGGATCCGGAGCCTCAGGCGACGGGCCGGACCCGCGCGCGACCATCCGCGCATCCACCGCCACGGATGGTCAACCAAGGAAAAACCGTAGCGGCCCACTCCCGCCGCGACGCAAATTGTTTACACGTAAATTGGAAATTGGAGGCGCGACGCAATCCTGCCATAATGCGCCACGTCGATCGACGCGCGGAATGATTTGGACGGGACGCGCGGCCCATCGACGACGGCGCGATCTCACGTCTGCGGAAGTCGAGGAAGTCATGGCTGATAAACGGCGAGGCGGGAGCGGCGGCAGCGGGGGCGGAGTCAAGCGGCCATCAGGCCCGCCCGCGCAGAAAGCGCCGCCCCCGCCGAAGGGTACGCCGGCGACCGCGCCCAAAACATCCGCGCCGCCCGTGACCGCCAAGGCCGTCGCCGCCAAGCCCGTCGAGGCGCCGCCGACTCAGCCTCCCGCGCAAGCGGAGCAGCCCACGCAGATCGCGATCCTCGGCAACCCCGGCTCGCCCACGCGCCTCCCGATCCCGTCGGCCCAGCCGCCCGCCCCATCCGGGCCCGCACCGTCCACGCCAGCTACGGCCGCGTCACAAGCCAAACTTCCCGCCACACCGCCGCCCGCACCTGCGGCTTCGCAGCCTGCCCCGCCGTCGCCCGTGATGGCCGAGGCGCTCGGCCAGCCCACGCCCCAGCCGCAACTCGCCAAAACCGAGCCGCCCAAGCCTGACCCCGCCCCCAGCCAAGCCGACCAGCCCCCCCTGCTCTTCGAGTGCGCGTGGGAGGTCTGCTGGCAGCTCGGCGGCATCTACACGGTCCTCAAGACCAAGGCCTCGTGCATGGTCGACCGGTGGGGCGACCGCTACTGCCTGGTCGGCCCGTACAACCCCGCCGCCGCCGGCATCGAGTTCGAGGAGCAGCGCCCCGACCCGCTGATCCGCGACGCGCTGGACCGCCTCCGCGCCGCCGGCATGGAGGCCAAGTTCGGCCGCTGGCTCGTCGCCGGCCGCCCGCGCACGATCTTGATCGACCACCGCTCGCGCTACGGCCGGATCCACGAGGACAAGTACCTCATGTGGGCCGACCACCACATCGAGACCCCGCCGGACGACGGCGAGGTCAACGACGTGGTCGCGTTCGGGTTCGCCGCCGCCGAGCTGTTCCGCATTTTGACCGAGCTCGCGCCGGGCCGGCCGATCATCGGCCACTTCCACGAGTGGATGGGCGGCGTCGCCGTCCCGCGCATCGCCCACCTCGGGCTCCCGATCACCACCGTCTTCACGACCCACGCGACCCTGCTCGGCCGCTACCTCGCCAGCGACAACCCCCACTTCTACCAGCACCTCCCGTTCCTCGACCCGGACAAGGAGGCCCGCCACTTCAACATCTACGCCCGCTTCCTGATCGAGCGGGCCGCCGCCCACGCCTCCACCGTCTTCACGACCGTGTCCGAGGTCACCGCGCTCGAGGCCGATCGCCTTTTGGGCCGCAACCCCGACGGCATCTTGCCCAACGGGTTGAACATCGAGCGGTTCACCGCCGTCCACGAGTTCCAGAACCTCCACCGGCAATACAAGGAGACGATCCACGACTTTGTGCGCGGGCACTTCTTCCCCGCGTACGAGTTCGACATCGACAACACGCTCTACTTCTTCACCGCCGGCCGCTACGAATATCGCAACAAGGGGTTCGACCTCTTCATCGAGGCCATGACCCGCCTGAACTGGCGGATGAAGGCCGAGCGCCACCACAACCCGGACTACAAGCCGCCGACGATCGTCGCCTTCCTCGTCACCCGCGCCCAGACGCGGAACATCAACGTCAGCGTGCTGCAGGGCCAGACGATGTTCGAGGACCTCAAGCACACGATCGGCCAGATCAAGGAGGGGCTCGGGCCGGTCATGGTCAACGCCGCCGCCCACGGCCGGTTCCCCACCGCCGGCGAGCTGTTCGGCGAGGAGGCCAAGATCCGCTGGAAGCGGGCCGTCGGCGCCTGGAAGAACGGGCGCCAGCCCGCGATCGTCACGCACGACCTCGTCGACGACGCCAAGGACCCGACGCTCACCCACCTCCGCCACCGCGGGCTGTTCAACGGCAAGGACGACCCGGTCAAGATCATCTTCCACCCCGACTTCATGACCGCGACCAGCCCGCTCGTGCACCTGGACTACGAGCAGTTCATCCGCGGGTGCCACATGGGCGTGTTCCCGAGCTACTACGAGCCGTGGGGCTACACGCCGATGGAGTCGATCGCCCTGGGCGTGCCCGCGGTCACCAGCGATCTGGCCGGCTTCGGGTCGTACGTGCAGCGGCACATCCCCGAGGCCGAGCAGAACGGCGTGCTGTGCGTGAACCGCCGCAACCGCTCGTTCGACGACGCGTGCAACGACATCGTCGACCACTTGTTCGAGTTCACGAAGATGGGCCGCCGCCAGCGGATCGAACTCCGCAACAAGGTCGAGCGACTGGGCGAGCGGTTCGACTGGAGCCAGCTCGTCAGCCACTACCACGAGGCCCACAAGACGGCCCTGGAGCGCCTGGCGGCCAGGCTCGGCACGGGCAAGCTCGAAGTCCGCGTCGTCTGACCTCGGCGGGGAGATTCACCACGGAGGCACGGAGACGCGGAGGAGGCAATAGAGAATCAGCCACGGATCCGCACAGATGAACACGGATGGAAATTCCATCTGCATAATCCGGCCGGCGCTATTCTGGCCGTCCGGTCCCCGGAATCGGTCACCATGTCATTCTTGAGCGAACGTCGAAACAGGCCACTCACAGTATTGCGCTCGCGGGCGGCCGAAACGTCAACCGGCACGTGGACGTAACTACACTTCGCGGCGGCGACGCACTATCCCGTGGGCACTTGGGGCACGTCAATCTTCTCGGACGATACGGCGGCGGATGTACGCGACGCATTTACCGACCTTGTGGCCGAAGGTCTGAACTCGCCCGATGCAACTGCTCGGTTAATCCGAGAGTCGGCCGAGATTCTTGGGGATGAAGATGACGCCGTCGTGTTCTGGCTGGCACTTGCCGCGACGCAGTGGAAGCTCGGGCGCCTTCTTGACGAAGTGCGGGACCGAGCCGTATCGATCGTCGACGCCGGTGACGACCTGCGCCGCTGGGAAGACAGCAGCCGCTCAGAGGTCAACCAGCGCACGAAGCATCTGGCGAAGCTGCGCGAGCAGCTCGTGAGTCCCCAACCGAAGCCCAAGAAACTCAAGCCGGTCCCGAAGTCGTCGACGGACTTCCGCGTGGGTGACGTGGCCGAATATCGGCTCGACGAGCGGACGGCGGTCCTATTCTGCGTCCTGCACCTGTGGGGCGACCGCGGCGGAACGTACTGCAATATCTGCCTGCTGGGAGTGGACGATGGCCGGCCGTTCGACAAGCGTCGGCTCGGACTGTCCGAGACGCTCGGACCGCACTACACGATGCTTTCGCACGAACCGGCGGACCGGGTCACAATGGTGGCCCGAAACGTGATCGTCCCTGAGCAGGAGCCGGAGTCGTTTCGGGCGTGGAACAACCTTCCCGTGCATGGTCACGCGACACCATGGGAGCGGTTTCCCGATGCGCTGCGCACCGTACTTCCAAAGCTCGGATGGGGCTAAGTGCGGCGGCCCTGCCGCTGATCGGCCCTACGCTGTCCGGGCGCACGTGACACCGGATGCGGTTAATGCTTCACGCGGGCGCAAGCGCGTGCCGGTTTGCGCAAGGCCCTCCCCTCGTCCACCGGAACGACCCCGACGCACGCCCGGCGGGGCCCGGTCGGACGTCCGCCCCGCGCTCGGCAGCCCTATCTCATGAACCTTCGGCGTCGAACGGCGCGGGGGCGTGGGTGTCGCGCGTCCGCCCCCCCTTCGTTCCGCTCGCTGAAGCGAGCCCTACGCGAACTCCGCCGCCGACGACGACCACAACGCCACCATTATTCATCACCCTTCTTCCATCAGCGTCTCGCGCACCACTTCCTCGATCGACGTGATCCCGTCGTAGATCGCCATCAGGCCGCTCTGCCGCAGGGACCGCATGCCGCGCTTCTTGGCCTCGGCCCGCAGCACCTGCGTGCTCGCGTGCTGCACGATCAAATCGCGCATCTCGTCGTCGAGGATCATGAACTCGTACAAGCCCTGCCGGCCCTTGTACCCCGTGTTGTTACACACGTCGCACCCCTTGCCGTAGAAGAACTTGCGGCCTTTCACGTCGTCGGGCTTGAGCTCGAGCTCCATCAGCTGCTCGAGGCTCGGCGTGAACTCGGTCTTGCAGTGGGCGCACAGCTTACGCACCAGCCGCTGCGCACAGACGCCCTCGAGCGTGGCCGTCACCAGGAACGGCTCGAGCCCCAGGTCGAGCATGCGCGCGATCGCGCTCGGGGCGTCGTTCGTGTGCAGCGTGCTGAAGACCAGGTGGCCCGTCAGCGACGCCTGCACGGAGATCTCGGCCGTCTCCTTGTCGCGGATTTCGCCGACCAGGATGATGTCCGGGTCCTGACGCAGCATCGACCGCAGGATGCGCCCGAACGTCAGCTCGATCTCGCTCTTGATCTGGCACTGGATGATCCCGTCGATGTCGTACTCGACCGGGTCCTCGGCCGTGATCAGCTTCGAGCTCGGGTCGTTCAGCTCGCGGAGCGCGGAGTACAGCGTGGTCGTCTTGCCCGAGCCGGTCGGGCCGGTCACGATCACGATCCCGTTGGGCTTGCGGATCAGCTGGCGGAACGTGGTCAGGTCGTCCTCGCGCATGCCGAGCTTGTCGAGGTCGAGGTTGACGTTGCCGCGGTCGAGCACGCGCATGACGACCGCCTCGCCGAACATCGTCGGCAGCACGCTGACGCGCAGGTCGATCGGCTGGTTGTTGACGTTCAGCTCGATGCGGCCGTCCTGCGGCATGCGGCGCTCGGCGATGTCGAGGTTCGCCATGACCTTCACGCGCGAGCTGATGGCGGGCGCAATGTGTGCCGGCGGCGGCGACATCTCGTAGAGCACGCCGTCGATGCGATAGCGCATCTTGAACTCGCCTTCAAACGGCTCGAAGTGAATGTCCGACGCCTTGTTCTTGATCGCCTGGAGCAACACCAGGTTGATCAGCTTCTTCAC
>DASPKW010000459.1:0-6064 GCA_035627895.1 Tepidisphaeraceae bacterium
GTTCGCGTGGGCGCTTGATCATCTTGGCGCCTGGCGGTCATCGGCAGCCGAGGTTCGCGAGCAGGAAATGGCCGCCTTGGTGAAATTGCTTGCCTTCAACGCGATTCCGATACCTCACGGCATTGACGTGGCCGGGCACCCCGAGCCTCGAGTGCGCTTGGGCGGCGGTACCGTCCAAAGCGGCCGCGAAGCAGTGCTCGAGCTCTTGGAGAGCGCGGCCAACGAGGTCGCAGCGAATAAGGCGCTTAGGCGGGCGCTCGTCATCTTCTCGTCGATCGGTTTCCGATCCGGCCAGAATCCCACCATCGCCGAAGGTTTGAAGCGGTGCGTTCGTGAGGGAATTCACGTCGTCTTCGTGGTCGGCGCTGACTGGAAGCGGTTCGATCCCGACGTCATCCTCGGAGATCTGCAGGTGTACTTGGAGGAGATCTTGGAGGCGCAGGAGCGCGCTAAGATACATGTCCTCCGCGTCGCTAACCGCCATTCGGTGACGGCTCCGGCTTCGAATCCCTTATCGGAGACCAAGCACTCGTCCGCAGCCGACGGACCCCGGCCCCCCTCCGTGCTCGCCTCGCGGTTTGCCCGCATCGGCATTGTTGTTAACGCTCCGCCGACCGAGGACCGGCCGGCCGCCGAAACGGGCGCCGTTTGGAACCTCCACAACTTGAGCCGTGCGACGGTCCACCGGGCGTGGGTCGAAGTGACCGGCGGTTCCCTCAGCGTGTGGGTCGATCTCCCCGATGCGCCCGAGTTTACGGCCGATTTTCGCACATTAATGGCGGATCTGACTCGCGGAGGTGCCGAGTGGTCCGACCTTTCCTCGAAGGAGACGTCATGCTGAAGCTCCGGCTCTACTTGATCACATTCGTCGTCACGACCATTGCGGCCACCTCTTGGATGTGCAAGTCGAAACCCGGCACTGCCGGGACGGCGACGCCCACGACGGTCACGGTTGGCTTCGTCCCGGTCACGACCTCCCTTCCGAACTGGCTGGCGAAGGACGATCCCGCGCTCGTGGCCGACGGTGTCAAGATCGAAATGAAGCGGTACGCGAACTCCAACGTCCTCCTGCTCGCCCTTCTAAGTGGGGAGTGCCAAGCGACATCGGTCTGCGCGGATGAGCCGATCATCGCGCAGGCGGCCAAAGGGGTCCCCGCGTTCGAGGTGTACTTGCAGGAGATTCTCTCCGCCGATCGGCTGTTCGACGCGATCGTGGTGCCGAAGGACAGCGCCTACACGTCCATGAAGGACCTGTCCGGCAAGACGATAGCCTGTTTCCCCGGTAGCCAACTCAAGGCGTACCTTAACGTGATCCTGGAGGGGGAGGGCGTGGATCCGGCGACCGTAAAGGTCGTGGAGTTGCCGCCCGCCAACCTGCTGCCGGCGATCGAGAGCGGGACCGCCCAAGCGGCGTTCGTGCTGGAACCCACCATCACGATCGGTGCCGAACGGGGTCTCACGCGCGTGCTGCTCGCGTCGCCCATCGTCAAGCACGTCGGGCGCGGCAAGCCGCTGCCCGCCGCAAGTTTCCTGATCTCGAAGCCTTGGGCGGACGCCAACCCGAAAGCGGCAGACGCGTTCGTCCGGTCGGTTCACCGGCAGGTCGTCCGTATCGAGAAGGATCACGCCCTACTCGCCGCGCGTTACCCGGAGTTCACGCCGGTGCCGGCGACGATGGCGTCCAAAGTCGTCATTACCCGCTTCGCCACTAATGAGCAGCCGGACGTGGCGGGCCTCAAACTCGAGGCCGAGGTCTTGAAACGCGTGGGCGCCATCTCGACGATCCCGGAAGTCGAACGGCTCTTCTACGTCTGGCGCTCGCCGGCAAGTGTCGCAAAGTAGACGCGCTTCGCACCCGAGTCATTGCTATGTCGATCCTCCCGCTCCGCCAACTGCCGCACCGCCTCGGCGTCGTCTACGGCCCCATCCAATCCCGCCGCCTCGGCTGGTCGCTCGGGATTAACGTTTGTGGTGAGGACCGGCGACTCTGTCAGTTCGACTGCATCTACTGCCAGTACCCGGATCCTGCGCTTCGACGAAATGGACTTCCGTCGCCCCACTTATTGCCGGCGGGCGACTTGATCGCGTCCATCGAACGCGGGTTGGTCGACGCCGTCGCACGCGGCGTCCGGATCGACTCGCTGACCTTCGCGGGCAACGGGGATCCCAGCGTCCACCCCGATTTGCCGATCTTGGTGGCGGCCGCGCGTCGACTGGTCCGGAAGCTACCGCACCCCGTGCCCGTCTCGATCTTCACCAACGCCGCCCGCTACAGTGAGCCTGCGTTCGTGGACGCGTTGGGTGCCTGTGACAACCCATTCGTGAAGCTCGACGCGGGCGACCACGAGACGCTCGCGGCGATCGACCAGCCGCGAACCGGCCACGACGCTGTGGCGATGGCGGAGGCCCTTCGCCCGCTCGGGAACGTCATCGTGCAGACGATGATTGTGTCCGGACGCGTCGACAATCGGCCCTCGGTCCTCGGCCCGGGTTACGCTCGCTTGGTGCGACGAATGCGCGCCCGCGAGGTGCAGATCGGCACCATCGACAAGCGTCCCGCCGGGTCGGGCGTGCTGCCGGTCAGCGAAGCCGAGCTCACCGCAGTCGCCACGCGACTGCGAGCGTCCATCGAGGACATCCCGGTTACCGTATTCTACCAGGACTGCCCGTCCGGTTTTCCCGACGTGGTTCCGCCGCGTTGGACGCGTTGAACTGCCGCTCAGAACCGCCCGTCACCGCATCATGCTCGTCCTGGATAGAGTCAGCTTCGCCTACCCCCGACGTCAACCCGTCTTGGCATCCGTATCATTTGAGGTCGGCCCCGGCGAAGCCGTCTCGCTGATCGGTGAGAACGGAGCCGGGAAGTCGACCCTGTTGTCGCTCCTGATCGGTACCGCCGTACCGACGGCCGGCAGCATCTCCGTTTTCGGGCGGCCGCCAGGGACCGCGCAAGTCGGGATGGTCTGGCAGAAGGCGTACGACTCCCTTTACCCGTGGTGGGACGCGATGAACAACGCGGCCCTCCCCCTGAAGCTGCTGGGCTGGACGCGTCGCGCTCGGCGCCAGCGCGTCGAGCAACTGGCCGCGGAACTGAACCTGGACTTTCCGCTGTCCCGCATGCCGTACGAATTGAGCGGCGGCGAGCTACAGAAGTTGTGCGTCGTTCGCGCGCTGGTCGCTGACCCCTCCATCCTCATCATGGACGAGCCGTTCGCGAACCTCAGCCTTGAGGCAACGAACGACTTGATGGTGCACCTGCAGGCGGCGCAAGCTAAGCGGGGACTCACCCTGTTGATCGTCAGCCACTCGCTGGAACACAGCGTGTTCCTCTCGGACACAGTCATTCGGCTAACCCCTAAGCCCGTCACCCTCACCGGCGAAGAAAAGATACTCGTCGACTGTCCGTACTCACGGCCGCGGCCCCTGAGTTGGACATTAGAGCCCACGTTCCGCCGGAACATCGACCGGATCCGAATGGGGGCCCTCAACCCATGACCCCAATCGTCTCCCGGTTCCTGCCTCCGATCATCGGCGGTTCGATTCTGCTGCTCCTATGGCAGGTGGCCTCGCTGTCCGCCCCGACGCTGATCCCTTCGGTGTCGGCCGTCGCCCGGGCGACGTTCGCACTGCTCGGAAGTGAACAGGTCCGACGTGACGTTTTGGCCACCGTGTCCCGCACGCTGCTGGCAGTCGGGATCGCGATCGGCGCCGGAGTGCCGTTGGGCGCCATCATGGGGAGCACGCACCTGTTCCGCGCCGCGTTCGGATGGCTGATCGACTTTCTCCGGTCGATTCCGGCGTTCGTCCTGCTCCCGTTGTTCATCACAGTTTTTCGCTCGGGGGATGCGGCGAGGTTGGGAATGGCGGCCTTCGGGGCTGGGATCGTGATGCTCGCCAGCACCGCTTTCGGCGCTGCCCACGGCAAACCCCTCCGTGTCGAGGTGGCCAGGGTCTACGGCGCTTCGCGACTGTTTCGTTTTGCCGTCGCGGTCCGCGGCATTCTTCCCGCCGTCGCCGACGGTGTCCGAATCAGCGTGAGCCTCGGTCTCGTCCTGGTCGTCGTCGGTGAGATCGTACTCGGTGCGACGTATGGCTTGGGCACCCGGGTGAACGACAGCCTGTCCGGCTTTGAGTTAGACCGGATGTACGCGCTGACCGTCATCGTCGGGTGCGTCGGGTACGCCCTCAACCTCCTCGCGCGGGTTCTGACGAACCGATGGTCCGCGTATGGCCGGCACCTGTAGCGGTTCTCGACGCCGGTGATACGTTTGTCGTGCAGGTGCCGCACGAGCAGCATTTCGCGAATGAAAGCCGACTCCGAACGAGTTGGGGAGTGAATGACTTCATGCTCGCCAGGGTCCTCCGAAATGGGCCACCACCTGCTCGCCGCCGCCCAGGTCCTCCAACGCGCCTACGCCCGGATTCCCGAAGAGGAGAAGTCGTGACTTTGCCGGTCGCGAAAATGCCCCCTCAATCGAATGAGCGGGCTATATGCTATATGGCGACCATGACGGGTTGAGGAGTGGAAGGAGCGTGTGCGCGCGTGCACGCGGCAGCCTAGCCATGACCCGGATACTGAAGCATGACGCCGGGTTGAGCGACAACCGTCCCCGTCGAAAGGTCAATGACGCCCATCAGGCACAAGATGTCCCCCTCGGAGCACGAGGAACACGCGCTCGGCCTGCGCGGCTTGGCGAACAGGTACGTGACCTGTCCACATCGGGCGCAGCGAATCTCGTACCGCCCCTTCATGGCGCGCGACGATACGTCCGCCGTCCGGCTCGGTTTAGCGCCGCAGGCGATCGCCAAGCGCCGCCATTCAGGACCATGGTCGGTACGACCGCGAAGCTCGCAATCGATCGCATGCGCAGTTTCGTGCCGGATTACCTCGTCAACCTCGGACATCGACGCGAGGTCACAGAAAACGCCCGACAGCGAGATGACCTTCGTATTGGGCCAACAGGCACCCAGCCGACGCCGGCTCCTGTCGAAGCGGACGCTCCAGCCCGCCTCAGAAAGAGTGCGCCCGACCAGTTCACGACCCAACGTGTCCATCAACTCAACAGCTCTGGCGTATACCGCTTGCCGAAGACACCACATAAATGCGCCTGGCCCTGGCCTCGATTATACGGTTGCCTTTCGGTCGGTTCGTCGGGGGGAGCGCGCCAACATTTGCTCATCGACCACCCGTGTAACTCTCCCGATGATATCACCCGCTCGTTGCGTTCGGGTTGACCAGTCACGGTATCTCGTCCTTCGCCCCGACCAGTTCTATTACGCGGGGTCGGCCACGCTCGGTCAGCCGTCTCGTGCGAATGGCCCCGGCCCGCTCCAATTCCTCCGCTAGTTCCGCAAGCAACCGCTTGCTGCCGATGCCGGCCAGTGTCGCCGCCCGCGACATGTTGAGGGGTTGCCCCGGTGCCGGCGCGTGCTGCCGGATCGCGGTGAGGAACTGCCGCGCGGCCGACGAGAGCGCGGCGGTCGGTATCCCGGCTACACCCACCAGCCGCTTCACATCGTTCTCCGCCGGCTCGAACACCTTCGTGCAGGGAGGCCGCACCCGCACTCGGACGGCGCCCCAGTTACCATTGTGAACCAGCGCGGTGCCGGTCGGCAGTTGGACGAGCAGCCGGCCGTCGCCGACGATGTCTGCCGCGTACTCGATCTCGCGGTCGGAGTTCCGCAGGAAGACCTTCGTCGTCGCCATTTGCCGCACGCTAGCCAGTTCGTAAGAGAAGTCTTTGATCGTCTGGCTGACTAGCGTGAGGACGATCCCGAACTTTCTGCCTTCACGTGCGATGCGGTCGAGCGCCCGTTCCGCATGGGCGGCCGCCTGCTTGGCATTGTCGTCGCACTTCTTGCGGGTGAACAGCTGCGCCTCGTCCACGACGACCAGTAGGCGGGGGCCTTCGGTCTCGGCATCGCTGCATGCATCGAACACGGCGTCGAGCACGTCGGCCGCGAATTGGCAGCGATGCAAGTCATCGGAGCCCTTGAAGCTGACGATGTTCCGGCCGCGGGCGAGTTGCCCGAGGTCGGCCGGCAGCTGCGGCGCAAACGGCAG
>DASPKW010000460.1:0-18892 GCA_035627895.1 Tepidisphaeraceae bacterium
TCGGGGAACTCGCGGAGTTTGTTTACGCCGCGGGTGGCGGGGGGGCAGTGGGGGCACGGGGCGGTCGGCAATGCGAAATGGACGGGGGTGCGACTCAAGGATTTGCTGGCCAAGGCGAAGGTGAAACAAGGCGCGGTGGAGGTGAGTTTTGGCGGGCTGGACTCGGCGATCATCCCGGTGACGGAGAAGAACCCGGGGACGCCGGACTACGTGAAGAGTTTGCAACTCGCCAAGGCGAACGACGCGGACGTGATCGTGGCGTACGCGCAGAACGACCGTGAGCTGCCGATGCTGAACGGGTTCCCGTTGCGGCTGGTGGTGCCGGGGTGGTTCGCGACGTACTGGGTGAAGGCGCTGGACGAGATCAACGTGCTCGACAAGGCGTTCGACGGGTTTTGGGTGGCCAAGGCGTACCGGGTGCCGAAGGGCGATTCGCGGGTGAACGAGTCGCCGACGGATCTGGCGAAGGAGACGGTGCCGATCACGGAGATGGTGACGCGGAGCTTGTTCGCGTCGCCGCTGGGCGGGGAGAAGGTGGCGGCCGGCAAGGCGGTGGAGGTGAACGGGCTGGCGTGGGACGGCGGGAAGGGGATCGCGACGGTCGAGGTGTCGGTGGACGGCGGGAAGACGTGGAACCAGGCGAAGCTGGACCCGGAGCTCGGGAAGTACTCGTGGCGGCGGTGGCGGTACCCGTGGACGCCGGCGGCGGGGAAACACGCGCTGCTGTGCCGGGCGACGAGCGCGGCCGGGGAGACGCAGGTGGAGAAGCAGTGGAACCGGAGCGGGTACGCGCGGAACGTGTACGAGCGGGTGGAGGTCGTCGCGGAAGGATGAAGGATGAAGGATGAAGGATGAAGGATGAAGGATGAAGGATGAAGGATGAAGGATGAGGCGGAGCCGACGAAGGGCGGGTTTGACGAGGAGACGACCAATGAAACGCACGATCCTCTGGAGCGCGGTGTTGGGCGGGGCGGTTTGCGCGTGGGTGGGTGGGGCGCGCGTCCGCGCCGCGGAGGGCGCCGCCGCGCCGGCGCAACCTCAGGGGTCGGTTCGGCGGATCGAGTTGCCGGACCTGGGGAACGGGTGGCCTGAGGCGCCGGGGCGGGACGTGGTGGAGGTGCAGTGCGGGGTGTGTCACACGGGTCGGTACGTGACGATGCAGCCGGCGTTCCCGCGGAAGACGTGGGAGGCGCAGGTTGAGAAGATGCGGAAGGTGTACGGGGCGCCGATCGCGGACCAGAGCGTGCCGACGATCGTGGAGTATCTGATGAAGGTGCGGGGGAAGGAGTGACGGGGCGGGGGGACATGGTCACCCGAGGTGACCATGCCGCTTCCGGATCATGCGCGCGACGTCACGCGGGTTTTACCATTGTCGCTTTGAGTCCCTTTCCGGACGGGGCGGCCTCGTACTCGACGCGTTGGCCTTCCTTGAGGCTCTTGAACCCGTCGGTCTGGATGACGGAGTAGTGGACGAAGACGTCCTCTCCGCCGCTCTCGTCCGCGATGAAACCGAAGCCCTTTTGATCGTTGAACCACTTGACCGTGCCGAACGACATCGAACCCGACCTCCGTTTTTGACTGGATTTTGTGTGCGCGGCGAGTGTATTGCGAAGTGGCAGATGGTCGCAAGTGGGGTCGGGTGTAAGGCCCGGGGGATAAACACTCATTTCGCACGGGGGTGTGCGGTTATGCGCGCGGACTGTGCCGGCCGTGCGGGCGCTCGGCAGGGTGTGTGCGGCGGGCGGCGCGTCGGTTTAGTGCGGGGCGACGCCGGGCGGTTCTGACGCGGGAGCGCGGCGCGTTGGCGGGGCGGGGGGGGCTCCCTATAATGCCGCGCGGCTTCGGGCGGCGGGCACCGGGCGCGCCAGACGGCGTGCCGGACGCGCGTGCCGCCCGCGTGCCGTTCTGGAAAGGACTTTCGTGTCGACCGTTTCCGCACCCCCCGTGGGCCACCCTTCGCCGCACAAGGCGGGCGGGCGGGCCGGCTCGCGTCACTTCATGCTCCGCCGGCTGCACTCGCTGACCGGCATTTTGTTCGGCGGGTACATCGTCGTGCACCTGCTGATCAACGCGACGCTGATCCAGGGGCGGCACCCGCAGGACGGGACGTGGTCGTTCGAGACGCAGGTGGCGAAGATCCACTCGCTGCCGTTTTTGCTTGCGATCGAGTGGGCGTTCATCTTCATCCCGATCATCTTCCACACGGTGTACGGGATCTGGATCACGCTGCGGGCGGAGCCGAACCCGATCCACTACCCGTACTTCAAGAACGTGTTCTACACGCTGCAGCGGGTCAGCGCGATGATCATCGTGGCCGGGCTCGTGTTCCACGTGCTGGGGATGAAGGGGTTTTTGGGCGACACGCTGGCGTTCGAGGCCGGGCAGGGGAAGGCGGCGGCGAGCACGGTGCGGCACATCAACGCGCACTGGACGGTCGCGTTTTTGGTCTACCCGCTGTTCATTCTGGCGTCGACGTTCCACCTGGCGAACGGGTTCTGGACGGCCGGGATCACGTGGGGCCTGACGGTGAGCAAGGCGGCGCAGCGGCGGTGGGGGTTCGTGTGCGCGGGGCTGTTCGCGCTGACGTTCGGGTGCGGCGTGGTGGCGTGGGGGGCCTCGGTTAAGCTGAAGGGGCTCGAGCCGGCGCAGGCGCAGTTTAATAACCCGCAGAAGGCGATCGTGGATTTGCCGAAGTGATCGGCATGCTCACTGAAGTGAGCACACCGCGCCCCCCTCTGGACTGACGACATGGAAAACGAACTGATCCAACGGTACGAGGCCGGCGCGACGGCGCTGCGGGACGCGCTGGCGGGGTTGTCGCGCGAGGAGTTGCTGGCGTTCCCGATCCCCGGGACGTGGTCGATCCAGCAGATCGCGATCCACCTTGCGGACACGGAGACCGTGTTCGCGGCGCGGATGAAGTGGGTGATCGCGGAGGATGAGCCGCCGCTGCAGGCGATGGACGAGAACCGGTGGACGGTGGGGCTGGCGTACGAGCAGCAGTCGGCGGCGGACGCGGCGGAGTTGGTGCGGCTGACGCGGCGGCAGATGGTGAGCGTGCTGCGGGGGTTGCCGGAGTCGGCGCTGGGGCGCGCGGGGACGCATACGGTGGCGGGGCGGAAGACGTTGAAGGAGTTGATCGAAAAGGCGGTGGATCATCAGGATCACCACCTGAGGTTTTTGTTCGAGAAGCGGAAGAAGCTTGGGAAATGAATCGGCGGGTTCGGGGGCCAAGAATGGCCCCGCTCACCCGCCGAGGCAGACAAGAATGTCTGCCCCACTGTGGCCAGGCCGTGTGACAACGGTGGGCAGTGCCCACCCTACGAGATGCAATCACTTCCCGACATCGAGCGGTTCGAGGCTGGCGGCGACGCGCTGCGCGCGGCGGTGGCGGGGTTGTCGGCGGAGGAGATGCTTGCGTTCCCGGTGCCGGGGACGTGGTCGATCCACCAGATCGTGGTGCACATGGCGGACTCGGACGCGATCGGCGTCCACCGGATGAAGCGGATTGTGGCGGAGGAGAACCCGCTGCTGATCGGGTATGACGAGTCGAAGTTCACGGCGGAGTTGTTTTACGAGGCGCAGTCGGCCGAGGCGGCGCTGACGCTGTTCGATCTGAATCGGCGAGAGTTTGCGAAGGTGTTGCGGCGGTTGCCGGCCGAGGCGTTCGGGCGGGTCGGGTGCCACAACGAGCGCGGGCTCATCAAATTGGGGGAGACGGTGGATCATTACTCCGAGCACCTCGAACATCACCTACGATTCGTGTACGAGAAGCGGAAGAAGCTCGGCCGGTAGGGTGGACATTGCCCACCGGTTTGCGGACTGCTGCGGCGATGAGATGAACGATGGAGCGATACTTCGTTTGCCAGCTTCTGCCTGACGACTACCGTCCGTCGCCGACGGCCGAATACGAGATACAGGTGTTGAACGGCCATGGGCAGGGAGAAGTCTTGGTGTTTCTCGCGCGAGACGGGACGGTGCTCTCCGCGCTCCACGCGAAGGACGGCCCCATCGACGGCCCGACCATTGTTGACCGATTGAAGATCCCGCCCACGGTGATCGCCGCGGCACTGGCGAGGACTGCGGGCTACGGTGAGTACGTCGACGCGGCGGGCCGGATCGTGCATCCGATGGGCGGCTGGTAGGCTGGCAAAGGAATAATTAACGTAGAATCGCGGCCAAAGATTCGGAAGCCGCGTCAGGGCAGACAAGAATGTCTGCCCCACTGGAAAGTCTTGAGGCAACTATGGCTGTTGGTGCAAAGAAGCGCGTGATCGTGGTCGGGGGTGGGTTGGCGGGCTTGGCGTGCGCGATCAAGCTGGCGGAGGAGGGGGTGCCGGTGGACCTGTTCTCGATGGTGCCGGTGAAGCGGTCGCACTCGGTCTGCGCGCAGGGGGGGATCAATGCGTGTAATGAAATTGCGCGGCAGCAGGGGTACTCGGAGTGGGTGCACTTCGACGAGACGGCGCTGGGGGGCGACTTCCTGGCGGACCAGCCGCCGGTGCTGGAGATGACGAACTGGGCGCCGCGGATCATCGATTTGCTGGACCGGATGGGCGTGCCGTTCAACCGGACGCCGGAGGGCCAGCGGGAACTGCGGCTGTTCGGCGGGTCGCTGTTCAAGCGGACGTTCTTCGCGGGGGCGACGACGGGGCAGCAGTTGCTGTACGCGCTGGACGAGCAGACGCGGCGGTGGGAGGCCGAGGGGCGCATCCACAAGAAGGAGTTCTGGGAGTTCCTCTGGCCGATCATCAACGAAGGCCCGAATGGCCCCCACTGCGTCGGCATCGTCGCCCAGGACATGCGGACGATGGAGATCAAGAGCTTCCGGGCCGACGCGGTCGTGATGGCGACGGGCGGGAACGGGCTGGTGTTCGGCAAGAGCACGATGTCGGTGATCTGCACGGGCGGGGCGCTGGCGCGGTGCTACCAGGCGGGGGCGCGGTACGGGAACCCGGAGATGATCCAGGTGCACCCGACGGCGATCCCGGGCGAGGACAAGTGCCGGCTGATCAGCGAGTCGGCGCGCGGCGAGGGCGGGCGCGTGTGGGTGCCGCGGACGGCGGGCGACACGCGCTCGCCGAACTCCATTCCGGAGGGCGAGCGGTACTACTTCCTGGAGGAGCGGTACCCGAAGTACGGGAACATCGTCCCGCGCGACATCGCGACGCGCGAGATCTTCCAGGTGTGCCAGGAGGGGCTGGGCGTCGGGGGCGGGAACATGGTCTACCTGGACCTGCGCGACAAGGTGCGCGAGATCGGCCGGGAGAAGGTGCTGAACAAGCTCGAGGGCATCCTGGAGATCTACGAGAAGTTCGTCGGGACGGACCCGCTGGACGAGCCGATGAAGATCTTCCCGGCGGTGCACTACTCGATGGGCGGGCTGTGGACGACGTTCAAGAAAAAGGAGTCGTCGCCGGGGGGGCTGGAGTTCGGGCACCCGCTGAACATGTCGACCAACATCCCGGGGCTGTACGCGATGGGCGAGGTGAGCTTCGCGTACCACGGGGCGAACCGGCTGGGGGCGAACTCGCTGCTGTCGTGCATCTTCGACGGGCTGTTCGGCGGGACGTGCATCAAGAACTACATCAACGACGCGGCCCCGGTGGCGGCGGGGGACGTGGCGGGGTCGGTGTACGACCGGTTCGAGAAGCAGGAGAAGGACCGGCAGGCCGCGCTGGTGAGCAATGACGGGAACGAGAACCCGTATCTGCTGTGGAACGAGATGGGCAAGGCGATGACGGACAACTGCACGGTCGTCCGGCACAACGAGCGGCTCGAGGCGACGCTGGGCCAGTGCCAGGACTGGAAGGCCCGGTACAAGCGGGTGAAGCTGAGCGACACGGGGATGTGGACGAACCAGAACTTGTCGTTCACGCGGGCGCTGCGGGACATGATTTTGCAGGCCGAGGCGATTTTGATCGGCGCGCTGCAGCGGAACGAGAGCCGCGGGGCGCACTTCAAGCCGGCGTACCCGGAGCGGGACGATGCGAACTTCCTGCGGGCGACGGTGGCGGAGTACGACGCGGCGAACGACCGGGCGGTCGTGGGCTACGCGCAGGTCGACACGAGCCTGGTGACGCCGCGGGCGCGGACGTACGGTAAGAAGGACGCGAAGGCGAGCGACGGGGCGAAGGCGGCGCAGCCGGCGGTGGTGGGGGCGAAGTAGTCGCGGCGGAGGAAAAACAAATCAGCCACCGATCGGCACAGATGGTCACAGATTCAGAAATGTAATCCGTGAACATCTGTGAGGATCTGTGGCTGATTCTCTTCTGAGCCCGTTTTGCGTCGCGCGGGGGTTTGCGGCAGACTGTGCGGTCATGAAGACCGCACTCCTGTTCGTCCTGTCGTTCTTCACCCTCGTCGCGCGCGGCGAGAACGTGCTGAACGTGTACTGCTGGGACGAGTACCTGCCGAAGGACGTGCTCGAGGAGTTCACCAAGCGGACGGGGACGCGGGTGACGCTCACGCTGTACGACTCGAACGAGGCGATGCTGGCGAAGCTGTCGGCGGGCGGGGGCGGGGCGACGTACGACGTGGTGTTTCCGTCGGAGTACGCGGTGCGGATCCTGGCGGACAAGGGGCTCGCGCGCGAGATCGATAAGTCGAAGATCCCGAACTGGAAGAATTTGGACCCGCGGCTGCTCGACAAGAGCTATGACCCGCGGAACAAGTACGCGATGCCGTACTTTTTCGGGACGACGGGGATCGGGTACGACGTGAAGGCAGCGGGGCAGGTCGACTCGTGGGGGGCGCTGTTCGATCCGAAGTTCGGGGGGAAGGTGATCATGCTCAACGACATGCGGGAGTGTTTCGCGGCGGCGCTGCGGACGGCGGGCAAGGGGGTCAACGAGAAGGACGTGGCGGCGCTCAAGGCGGCGGGGGAGAAACTGCGGGCGCAGAAGAAGCTCGTGAAGGCGTACGACTCGGACAACTTCGCGACGGAGCTACAGAAGGGGGCGGCGGTGGTCGCGCACGGGTTCAACGGGCAGTTCGCGAAGATGATGGCGGAGGAGCCGGCGGGCAAGTTCGCGTACGTCGTGCCGAAGGAGGGGGGGACGGTGTGGATCGACAACGCGGCGATCCCGGCCAAGGCGGTGAACCCGGACGCGGCGCACGCGTTCCTGAACTTTTTGCTGGAGCCGGAGATCGGGGCGCGGGTGGTGAACTCGGCGAAGTACGCGAGCGCGAATCTGGCGGCGCGCGAGAAGGTGGACCCGGCGGTGCTGAAGAACGAGGTGATTTACCCGACTGACGAGGTGCTGAAGCGGTGCGAGTTCATGGAGCACGACGGGCGCGCGGCGGCGGTGCAGGCGGCGCTGTGGCGGCAGATCAAAGGTGAATGAGGCGGACGGGGAATCGGAGCGCGCGATGGGATGGATCAAGATCAGCGTCGACGAGACGTGTCACGTCGCCTGGAAGGTCCGGGCCGGCGACGAGGAGTGGTGCCTGCACGCCATCGGCCAGGGGGAGAGCGGGAACCAGGTCACGACCGAGCTGGCGCAGGTGCGGTTCGACGGCGGAAAGTGCAAGACCCCGTGGCTGCCGGTCCTGTTCCCGCACAGGGCGGTCACGCCTGGACGCAGGTCGATCAATTGCGTCACCGCGAGCGCCCGCGCGCTGCTGCGCGGCTGGTTTTGGTGGTTCTGAGCGAGTGTGGGCGGGTGCTGCCGTCCGTCGGCGAGCGGACGGGCCCCGACGTCCGCGGCCAGATTCCTCGGAGTACCTCGGAATGACAGGGCGGACGCACCTCGCGCGAGTGGCGGTTTCGTCATTCGGCATTGGTTATTCGTCATTCATTCGTCATTCGAATTTGGTCATTCGTCATTCTCGCGTTACTCCTTCTTGGGGAGTTTGCCCATCAGCCGCCCGAGGAGTTTCTGGGCGTAGAGCATGGAGCGCTCGCGGATCATGTCTTCGTCGAGTTCGTCCTCCCAGCCGAGGTCGGGGATCTTGAGGGGGGCCTTACCTTCCCTGGGCTTGAGGACGATCCAGGCCGCGGCCTTGATGAGCTGGTCTTTGTCGACCTCGCTCTTGCACTTCTCGAAGACGACGTAGGCGAGCTCGCCCTCGAACTCGGCGTGGACGATGTCGGACAGGGCGCAGACGGCCATCAGGTTGCGGACGCGCTGGGGGACGTTGGCCTCGGTGGTGCCGGCCCAGTCGTTGAGCTTCGTGGCCCAGTCGGTCAGGCGCTTGCGGGCCTCGTCCTCGAGGTTGTCGAGGTCCTTGGCGAGCGGGGTGACGAGGCCGGAGTCGTCGGGGAGCTCGTCGAAGTCGATTTTGTCGATGTCCTTGTCGGTGATCCAGGCGGTGGGGTCGGCGGGGGGCTTGGGCTTGGTGGCGGCGGCGGTCGTCGTCGTGGAGGGCTTGGGCGCCGGGGTCAGTTTCTCGTCGGCGTAGGAGATCACGCAGGCGACGGCGATGGTGAGGGAGGCGATGAGGATACGCATGGGGACGACCTCGAAGGGGTGACGGTGGCATTATACCGCTGTCGGGGCGAGATAATGGCGCGGGATTGCGTGACGGCGAAGGGCGAAGGGCGAGGGACGAGCGGCGTGATCCCCGTGAGAGTTTTGCGTCGCACGCCGTTGCGCGTCCGCCCCTCAACCCCGCCCTCTCCCCGCGGCGAATACGGTATGCGGCCAGCGGCGCGTGTTGGCGCCGCCGGGAGAGGGAGTAAGAAAAAAAGCACGGGCGGGCCCAGGGGGCCCGCCCGCGCGGTGCCGCCGGACGCCGCCTCTCTGGCGCCCGGCAGACCTCCGGTCACGGCCCACCGACATGGGCCGACCCTCCGGAGCGTTCGTACACCGGATTCATGGTCGGGTGGGGCGCGGGAGGGGACAGGGTGCGGGGAAAAAGGAGATGAAGGTGGTGGGGCGGTGGGGAGTGAGGAGAAGGGAGACGTGTAGCCAATTAGTTCAACGCGCAGCCGATGCCTCAGAATTCGGACGGGGTTCCGATAGGAGTGCGTCAGCAACGCGTTGCGTTTGAGCTGCCTGCGCGCCGTGTTGATCAGGAGAGGTGCGCCGCGAACAGCGGTGCGGTGGGGAGGACCTGGAGACGGGGTTCAGCTTGGGCCAATTCGCGGGCGCGGGGGTGGCTGTCGGTGCAGACGATGTGGGAGAAGAGGGCGGAGTCGAGGAGGCGGGCGAGGGCGTCGGTGGGGAAGAGGCCGTGGGTGGTGACGGCGGCGAGGGATCGCGCGCCGGCGTCCTTGTAGGCGCGGGCGGCCTGGAGGAGGGAGCCGCCAGTGCGGATCATGTCGTCGTAGATGATGACGACGCGGTTTTCGACCTGTGCGCTGACAGCTGTGATTTTGGTCGAGTCGCCGGCGAGGCGGCGCTTGAAGACGAAGGAGGCGCTGACGCCGAGGTCGTTGGCGAGGGACTCGACCCACTTGGCGCGACCGGCGTCGGTGGAGGCGAGGACGAAGTCGTTTTGGTCCGCGCCCGACTCGCGGGTGATGCGTTGGGCGGCGGTGGCGACGAGGGGTTTGCCGTAGACGTGGACGGGGGTCAGGCCGCCCTCGAAGTAGTAGGGGATGCCGGCGGCGTGGAGGTCGAGGAGGAGGACGCGGACGCCGGCGGGGGCGGCGGGGATGGACGAGAGCAGGCGCGCGCGGGTCTTGGCGACGACGACCTCGCCGGGTCGGGTGGCGCGCTCCATGGTGGAGTAGCCGAAGTAGGGGATGACTAGGGTGAGGCGGCGTGCGCCGTACTTGGCGAGGGCGCAGGCGAGGTCGTAGATCTCGAGGGTGTCGGCGTCGGAGACCGTGCCGCCGACGAGGGCGACGTCGTGGCCGGCGGGGTCGGTGGCGAGGCGGAGGTAGCGCTCGCCGTCGGGGAAGTGTTCGCGGTCGATCTGGCCGAGGGTGGCGGTGGGGAGCAGGGGGGCGAGGTCGGCGGCGAGGGGGGCGTAGGCGGCGGTCGAGAAGAGGAGCATGGGGCGGAGGGTATCCGCGGCGGCGGACGGGGCTCAAGTGTGAGGGGTGTGCCGCGGCCCGCGCCGAACGATGAACTTCGATTCGATCGCCGTCTTGCTCCGAAGCGTGTCACGCAACTCCGTGAGGCCCGCCACCAGTCGCGCGCCGACTGGCTTCACCGGTTGGCGGACGTCCACCTTGTTCCTTCTGCCGCTAGTCATAGCTCTACCTTCTGATCCGTCCCATGCCTCGTCTCAACATCGGAATGTCGAGCTACTTGAAGTCACGGTTTGCGCGTCGCGTCGGCGAGGTACGCTTCGACCGCCAGGCCGATCTGTTTGCCGCAGGTGAGGTGGTGGGAGGGCGGGTCGGCGTCGTGGCCTCGGGGAGGGGCGACGCCGATCTCGAAGGTGCCGCCGACCACTTTTTCCTTCGTCTTGAGGGTCGCCCAGATGCCGCTGCTGGGGGTGGTCAGGGCGTATTTGGAGACGGCCTTGCCGTTGAAGGCGAGGGGCCCGGTGATCTCGCGCTTGCCGGCGGCGAGGAACAGGTCGGTGTTGTGCTTGCGCGGGTCGGTCATCTTGGGGTAAAGGTGGCACCAGAACTCGATGTTGCCGGCCCACCCGGGGTCGTGGAGGTCGAGGAAGAGGTCGAGGCGGCTGGCGGCGTCCATCGCCTTGACGCGGGCCATGGCGGCCTTGGTGGCGGCCCAGATCGGCTCGTCGATCCAGTCGCGGTTGTGGTCGTGGGGCTTCTGGTCCTTGCCGCCGCGGCCGCCCGCGACGGAGTCGACGTCCATGATGGGGATGAGGGTGAAGTCGGCGATCTGGCGGAGGTTCTTGGCGCGGGCGTCATCCGACATGAGCCAGCGGGCGAGGCCGTCGGCGGCCCAGGAGCCGCCGGTCTCCCAGGCGTGCTGGCGGGCGTGGATCCAGACGCCGAGGCGCTTGTCGTCCGGGCGGTCGCCCTCGCGGAAGCGGAGGCCGACGACAGGGAGGCCTTCCTCGCTCTTGCAGAGTTCGAAGGTCTCGACGCCGGGCTTGCCGGTGGCGTCTTTAATGAGTTGCTGGGCGTTCTCGGGGAGGTAGGGCTGGTACCACGCGAAGTAGGCTTCGGCGGCGTCGATCTTCTGGCGGTAGAGGGCGCGCTTGCCCTTTTCTTCGAAGGTGACGATCTCGGTGTACTTCCAGGATTTGCCGTCGGTGCTGTAGACGGCGCGGCCGGCGTGGGCGACGCCGTTGGTGAGGTGGAGGGTGACCTTTTCGCCGGGCGTGATGCCGGAGACTTTCAGGTACCACCAAGACTGCCAGCCGCCCTGCTTGGGGGTGGGAATCTTGAACGTGATGAGGCGGGCGGTTTGGTCGATCGCGGTGACCTGGGCTGCGCCGCCGGGGAAGTCGGTGGAGACGGCGAGGTCGGCGGCGCGGGTGGGGAGGGCGAGGAGGAGGGCGAGCGCGATCAGCGGGAAGGGGCGGGGCATATCGGGAATGTCAAAGGGGGAGCGGGGAATTGTCAAATGAGTGGGGGAGGGCGAGGCTCCGTCCGAGCCGTTCTTCGAGATGCGCGGGGTGCCCCCGCGGCTCGGACGGAGCCTCGCCCTCCCAGGCGCGGGGAATTCTTTCGGGAACTTGCGCGTGGCGAGGTAGTCTAAACGGCTGGTGAGCGCGATCGATGCCATTCCGCTGACGTACGCACCCGTTCGGCCTCGGGGGGGCTGGCGGCGCGCGCTTCGGTGGGTGGGGGTCGTGGTGGTGGTCGGGCTGGTCGGCGCGGGCGGGACCTGGGGGCCGGAGGGGGTTCGGCGGGCCCACCGGTTGTATTTGCAGCGGCAGTGTTTGACGTACGCGCCGGCGGGCGAGCGGGTCGTTTATGACGAGGACCAGCGCGCGCGGCTGGCGTGGTGGAAGGCGGAGCCGCGGGATGAGTCGAAGCGGCCGGCGGTGGCGGTGACGGTCGAGCCGATGCCGGCGGGATGGGAGAAACTCCGGCCGATGGTGTTGATGCCGACGGACCCGAACCAGGCGAAGTGGGTGAATGACCCGTCGCCGCGGGCGTGTTTGCTGACGCACGAGGTGGCGTGGCCGGGCGGGGAGCGGCGGTTGCTGGTGGTCGAGTTGCTCAGCGGCCAGCCGGTGCCGCACGTGGTGTCGTACGCGGTTCGGCCGTCGACGTGGGACCGGCCGCCGGGGCCGCAGGACGCGGCGATCGCGTCGCGGTGGACGTGCGGGCTGGGGACGTTCAAGGAGAAGGGCGTGTCGTTCTCGCCGAACGCGTGGGGCACTATGCGGGCGTACGAAGGGCGCGTGGAGCCGGCGGACCCGGGGCACGTGATCATCCCGTTCGATTTGGACGGCGTGCGCGTGTACCTGCACGGGCGCGCGGCCAAGCGCGTCGGGCAGATGAGCTGGGGCGCGAGCGAGTCGGAAGCGGTGCTCCCGAAGTCATTGCAATAGGCTGGTGTCGCATGGCGATGATCGCAGACGTGATTCCGTTGCCGTACGCGCCGGCTGTGGCGCGGTGGCGACGCCGGCGCGTTCGGCGGGCGGTGCTGCTCGTGTTGTTGTTCGCCCTTGGGATCGCGGGGTCGGTCTGGGGGCCGGACGCGGCGGGGCGGGCGTATCGGCTGTATTTGCAGCGGCGGTGTTTGGCGTACGAGGGGTCGGCGGCGCGGGTCGTGTACGACGAGGACAACTCCGCACTCCGGGCGTGGAGCTTGGGCGGTGATCGGTCGGCCCCGCCGCCGAAGGTCGCGATCACGGCGACGCCGATGCCGGCGGCGTGGGTCGATTTGCGATCGCGCGTGTTGATCGGGACGCCGGCCCAGTCGGGGCAGTACATCAACGGGACCGCGCCGCGGGCGTGCGTGTTTTTGCACGAGCGGGGTACGCCGGACGGCGAGCGGCGGTTATTGGCGGTCGAATTGCTCAGCGACGCGCGGGCGGGCGTCCCGCACCTGGTGACGCACGCGGTGCGGCCGTCGGGGTGGTCGAAATTGCCGGCGGCGACGGACGTGGAGACCGACGGCGGGTACGTGTGTTCGCTCGGCGAGGTGCCGGGGCGGAAGGTGTCGTTCGGCCCGGGGGGGTGGCGGCACTTGCGCGCGTTCGAGGGCCGGCCAGACCCGGCGGACGCGAGCCGGTTCGTGATCCCGTTTGAACTCGACGGGGTGCGGGCGTACGTGCACGGGCGGGTGGTGGACAAGTATTGGGCGGTCGAGTGGACGGTGAAGGCGGCGGAGTAGGGCGCACGGATCGCGCGGTGTCGCGAAATGCGCCGGTCGGACTCCGTCCCGCGACAAGTCGCTGGGCGCCCCTCGAACGGCTCGGACGGAGCCTCGCCCTCCCGGTTCACCCTTCGCGGATGTGGACCCACGTGTGGACGTGGGGGGCGCCGCGGAAGTACCAGACCATGTTTTCGGACTCGATCTTCCAGACGTCCCAGACGCCGTCGTTGCCGACGTCCATCTTGCTGAAGAAGGCCATGCGGAGCTTGTCGAAGCCGGCCTTGTCGATGAGGGCGAGGGCCTCGTCGGCGTCGGCCTTGCGGAAGGGGGCGAGGAGGTCGGCCAGGACCTTGCGCACCAGGCCCTTCTGGTCGGCGGAGAGCTCGGTCATGGGGATGCCGTCGAGGTCTTCCTTCTTGGTGGGGAGTTCGACGGTGTCCTTGCCGTGTTCGCCGGGCGGGGTGATGTCTAGCAGGGCGAGCTTGCGCTGTCGGCCGTCGAGGGCCTTGTAGACCTCGTTGGCGCGGACGGCCTGGAACCAGTAGGCGTTGCCGGCGTGGTCGGCCTTTTCGGTGAAGGTGCCGGCGGCGTGGCCGTAAAAGATCGGCCCGCCGAACGCGGCGCCGGCGACGGAATTGCCGTCGCACCGGCGCGTCGTGTGCCGGCCGGTCAGGACGAACTCGAACTTGCTTTTGCCGTCGCCGGTCTCGCCCGGCTCGCCGAAGAGGGCGACGGCGCACCCGCCCAGCCCGCCGATGTCCTTGTTGTCGTGCTCGACCTGCGCGAGGACCCGGCCGGCGTACTCCTCGGAGTGCATCGAGAGGAAGATCTCGCGGATCAGGGCCTGCTGGTCCTTGTCGAAGAAGCCCTTGACCTTCTCCTTGACGATGAACCAGTTGTTGTCGATGTCGGAGCGCTTGGCGTGGTCGAACGGGAAGCAGATCGCCTTCTTCTGGCCTTCCTTGAGCGACTTGTAGAGCTGGGCGACGAGCGTCTCGCTCGCGGCCTTGGGCATGACGATCTTTTGATCGGCGACGTCGGCGACCGACCACGTCGGGGCGAGGGAGACGATGCCGGCGGAGGCGGCGACGACGCCGGCCGTGCGCTTGAGGAGCTCGCGGCGGGAGGGTTGGGGCGCGGCGGCACAATCGGGGCACGGGCGCGGGTCGGTCATGGGCGGGGCTCCTGTGTGGGGGAGAGTGAATCGTACCGGGGTGGCGGCGCGGGGGGCTAGAGAAATCCGGTACTCCCTCTCCCGGACGCGCCGCTGGCGTGGTGTCTCGGGTGTGCGTATTCGCGTCTGGGAGAGGGTTGGGGTGAGGGGCGAATACCCACTGGCGTTGATTCCAGAGTCGATCGCCCTTCGAAGTTCGCCCCTCACCCCGCCCTCTCCCGGCCGCGAACGCGCTGCATCGCGATGGGCGCACTTGGCGCGGCTGGGAGAGGGAGTCGGCTCGGGTCAGTACAACACGACGAACCCGTCTTTCGTCGCGGCGACGGCGGGGAGGCTCCAGGCGGGTTCGATGGGGCCGGTGCCGGTGGCGTTGGGGATGGGCTTGAGGGCCTTGTCGAACGCCTGCCACTTCACCGTGCCGCCCTTTTTCCAGCCGGTGCCTTCGTCCCAGGTGAGGAGGATGGTGCCGTCCTTGGAGACCGCGACGGCGGGGTGTTTGCGGCCCATGGCGTGGCCGGGCGGGCTGGCCTGCTCGTTGGCCTTGCCGCCGCGGAGGATCGCCAGGACGACGTCTCCCGCGTGCTCGTACGCGGCGAGCGTGGCGTCGCCGGTCGGGACGAGCGCGGCCGTGCTCATGGGGCACGTCTTGGCGGGGAACTCGCTCAGCTGCGCCCCGGCTCCCGCCTCGCCGCCCGGCGAGGCGACGACGTAGATGTCGCGCGTGCGGTCGTTGGCGGCGCGGTAGAGGGTGACGAGCTTGCCGTCCGCGGCGACGGCGACGCGCATCCCGCAGCAGCCGCAGACGCCCGTGGCGTCTTTGAGCGCGGCCGTTTCGGGCGCGAAGGTCTTGCCGTGGTCCTTGCTGACGGCGACCCAGACGCCGCGATTGCCCTCGCCCTTGAGGCCGGGGGTGGGGGCGTGCCAGGCGACGTAGACTGCGCCATCAGGGCCGGCCGCGATCGACCCGCCGCCGTCGAGGCCGGGGTGGGAGGTGATCAGGTTGCGCTGGGGCTCGAAGGCGTCGCCCGCGTCGTTGAGGCGGGCGTAGAGCAGGGGGGTGGAGTCGCCGGGGCCTTTGGGGGATGAGTCCTTCGAGCCCATCCAGGCGACGTGCGGGCGGCCGGCGGGGCCTAAGGCCAGGTGTGCGCCGCGAACGGTGCCGGCGGCGATGGCGGCGCCGGGCTGGGAGTTGACGCGGAGCGGTGCGGACCAGGTGCGGCCGGCGTCGTCGGAGCGGCGGTAGACGACGTCGACCGCGCTGGCATCGGGGCCCTTGAGGTAGACCAGGTGGAGGCGGCCGGCGTCGTCGGCGGCGAGCTGCGGTTGGACGCCGCCGTCGGGGCAGCGGGCGGCGGTCACCTTCGGGGGCTCGCCCGCACTGGCGACGGAGGTGAGCAGGACGAGCGCGGCGCAGAGGGTTCGCATGGGATTGGTATGGGCGGCGCGGGCGGGGCGTTGAACGCGAACGAGGGCGCGCCGGGTTGGCGCGCCCTCGAGGCGTCGTCATGATTGAAGGGGCTCCGTTTGCGGGGCACGTCCCGCGGCGTTTCTGGTCCACGAGCGCAGTCCGTCCGATCGCGCTCTTGGACGCGCCGGGCAAGTCCGGCGGCTAAAAGGGGCGCTACCCCGCTCTGCGGACCGACCTACGATTTCGCCTTCTGGTACAGCTTCTGGGCCATCTCGAAGATCTCGCCGGCGCTGTACTCGGGGGCGAAGGCCTCGCTGATGCCGTCGAGGTCGGCCATCTTCCCGCCCTCGGGCGGGCCGTCGACGAACTCGAGCGGGAGGCCGTCGTCGGGGTGCGTGCCCTGCCAGACGAACCCGGCCTCCTTGTAGTCGTCGGGGCTGAACCGGTAGAGGCGGCGATGGCTGCCCTCGGTGATGAACGGCTGGGCCTCGGGGAACATCTTGTTCTCGATCTTGGGGATGGGGAGCATGTCGCTCATCTTGACGCCGGTGAGCTGCTCGAGGGCCTTGGCGTACGCGAGCGCGTGGACGCCGCCGCGGACGAACAGGTAGCCGAGCATCTGGCGGGCGCACGGGTCCTTGGTCATCTCGTAGACGCGGAGCTTGTTCGTGCGGGCGCCGTTCTCGAGGAAGAAGTTGTGGAGGAGGTCGAGGATCAGGTTGCCGGAACTGAAGACGTAGGTGCCGTTCCACGGGAGGCCGCCCGAGTCGCCGCAGAACGCGCCCATGCCGGTGCCGATGAAGTGGTGGCGGAGGCCGGTGCCGTCCTGGCCGTCGGCGAGGGGGGCGGCGAGGGGATCGGCCGGCGCGGGCGGGGCGCCGCCGGCGGGCGGGCCGTTCAGGAGCGAGTTGATCGTGGCGGCGACGACCTCGATGTGGCCGTATTCCTCGGCGGCGATGTTGGCGATCAGCGAGTAGTACGGGCGGACGCCGGTGCGGCCGCGGAAGTTCATCGACTGGTACGTGTAGTTCATCAAAGTCGACATCTCGCCGAAGCGGCCGCCGAGGAGTTCCTGGACGGAGGCGGCGGAGGCGGGGTCCTGTTTCTTGGGGGCGGGCAGTTCGATCGGGAGGCGGTCGATGCGGAGGATCATGGCGGGGCTCCTAGGCGGGCAGGAAGCGGGCTCGTGCGAGCGGGCGGGGATCGGCGACCCGGGTCGCCGCGCCAACTCGAAGGAGGACGACCCTAGCCGCGCGGGGGCGGGTATAGGAACGTTGAATCGCGCTACGCCAGGGATAGGTTGAGACTATAGTGATGTGCGGTCGAGGTCGCTCGGGCGCGGCGGCTCTCTCTGGTATCCGCAGACGCGCTCGCGTGCGGGCGGCGCCGTCGCTTGCCCTTCGGGTCGCGGCTAAACGGGATACTGAACATGGACCTGCACCACCTTCGATATGTCGTGGCGCTCGCGGAGGAGGCGAGCTTTTCGCGGGCCGCGGCGCGGCTCGGGGTGGCGCAGCCGTCGCTGTCGCAGCAGATCAAGAAACTCGAGGCGGACGTCGGGCGGCCGCTGTTCGACCGGCTGCCGCGGCGCGTCGTGCCAACGCAGGCGGGGCAGCGGCTGGTCGAGCACGCGCGGCTGATTTTGGCGCACTTCGCGGACGCGGTGCGGCACGTGGGGGAGACGGACGGGCAGGTCGCGGGGCCGGTGGCGGTGGGCGCGATCCCGACGATCGCGCCGTTCGTGTTGCCGGGCCTGCTGACCGAACTGGCGCGGAAGCATCCGGCGGTGCGCCCGCAGGTCGTCGAGGACGTGACGGACCGGCTGATCGAGATGGTCGAGCGCGGGGATCTGGACGTGGCGATCCTCTCGACCCACCCGGGCGGGCGCACGGTGCACGTCGAGCGGATCGCGACCGAGCCGCTGCTGCTGGTGGTCGGGCCGCGGCACCGCCTGGCGAAGGCGAAGTCGGTCGCGCCGGATCAACTCGCGGGCGAGCGGTTGCTCGTGCTGCACGAGATGCACTGTTTGTCGGGGCAGGTGCGGAAGGTGTGCGACCGCCGGCGGCTCAGCCCGGCGGTCGTGATGCGCGGGGCGCAACTGGCGACGATCGCGGGCATGGTGGGTGCGGGGCTGGGCGTGTCGATCGTGCCGGAGATGATGCGCCGCGCGGGCGGTGCTGGGCGGTGCGCGTTCGTGCGCCTGGGTAAGGAGGAGCCGACGCGGGAGATCTGCGCGGCGTGGAGCCTGCTGCGGTACCGGACGGGCGCGGCGCGGGCGGTGGTGGACCTGCTGCGGGCGCGGCTGGGGACGAAGCGCGATATACTCCCGTCATGAATCCGGAGGCGGACGCCACCCGTACGGAGGATATGCCCCCAGCGCCGGAAGCCGCGCCTGTTGCGCCCGAGGAACTGGACGAACCGGATGCCGCATTCGCGGATGATTCGTCCGAGCCCGCCGCCGAGCCCGCGGCGTTCGACGCCCTGGCCGTCGAGGCGCCGCCCGAAGACCCGGCCGTCGCCGCGGCGTACCTCGCGTCGCTCGCCGGCGCGCCGCCACCGCCCGACGTGCCCGCCGCGCCGCCCACCGCGCCGCCGCCCAGGCCCCCGCGGCTGCGCGCCGAGGACGTCGCCGCGGCGCTCGCCTGCTTCGCGCTCGCCGCGGTCGCCGCCTGGCCGCTCGCGACCCGCGTCCGGCGGGTGATCGAGAACGCCCGGTACATGGACGGCCCCGAGTGGCGCGGCGAGTCGGTCGCGATCGGCGTCCTCGGGCTGGTCGTCGCGCTGATGATCTACTGGGGCGTCAAGAGCCTGACCTGGCGGCGCAAGCGGTGGCGGACGTCGCGCCGCGTGCAGCGGCGGCTGTGCGGGCATTGCGGGTACGACCTGCGCGGCGCCGCCCGGCAGTGCCCGGAGTGCGGGTGGGTCATCCCCGAGTCGTACGAGTCGATGGCGGCGAAGCTGGACGCGATCGGCCCGCCAATGTTCGTGCCGACGGCGACGTACGGGGGGTATGGGGCGTACCCGGGGTATGGGCCGCCGCCTGCGCAAGTGATGCCGCCGCGGGCGGTGGTGGGGTTGCCGCCGGTTCCGGGGGCGCCGTCGGTCGAGCCGGACATCGATTTGGACGATCCGGCGCCACCGGCGAAGCCGTGACGATCGGGA
>DASPKW010000461.1:0-3018 GCA_035627895.1 Tepidisphaeraceae bacterium
CTGACGCCGCCCGCGGCACTGAGTGCCGCGGGCGCGCTTGTCTGCTTCAGATGCCATCGCGTCCGACTGGACGCCTAGCAGTACACATCGTAATGAATCGGGTAGGGAATCAGGTCGGGCCGGACCAAGTGCAGCTTGCGGAGCCGAACCTCGATGCGGCTCAGCACCTGACCAGCGGCGGTGTCCTGGGTCTGGGGGGCGGGCGTCCGTGCCGGCGAGGCCGGGATCATCCCGGCGCTGAAGATGACGAGCGCGGCGAGCAGCGACCGCGACATCCGACGCATCCCACGAATCATGGGGACACCTTCTGGGAAGCCCACGCCCGATAAGGCGGGGCGAATATTGGCTGGCGAGGCCAAGGCAACTCGTGGGTCAACAGCCCACGAATTCGCGTGCCGTCTAACCTACCCCGGTGCCGCCCCCACGCCAATAAAGAAATTTTCAAGTGACACGGTCCGATCACCGATAAGTGGCAGTTTCGGTAAGCCTTCGCGTTTCGTCCGGTTCGACTCATCCATACCGAGGAAGCGCTAAGCCAAACGAGAGAGGTCGTCGCGCCGCGCGACGACCTCTCTCTGCTTTGTGCTCTACGCGCCTGCGCTACCGAACCCGTCTTCTTTGCGACCTTCGCGTCTTTGCGGCTCTATTCCGTAGTGCCCCCGAGCGCGTAGCACTCAGATCTCCACCGGCCTGTAAAAGCTCGGCTGCGCCTCGAACGACCGCACCGACGCCCCGCGCTTGGTCTTCTTGTACCGGATCCGCCGCAGCGCCCGGTCGCTCAGCGCGTTCTTGAGGATCTGCCTCCAGCCCTTGGGCGGGTCGCCGAACATCGCCTTGGGGTTGGGCTCGCTTCCCTCCGTCCACGTCGCGACGTAGTCGCTCTGCTGCGGCGTCTTGGCGAAGATCGGCACGTCCGCCGTCCGCGTCGCCCGGGCCACCAGCACGATCGGCACCGGCCGGCTCACCAGCTCCACGCGCGACTTGACGCTCCGCGGGTCCGCCACCTCGTACCACTGGCTCCCGTCGAAGTACTCGAACAGCAGCACGCGGTCCACCTTGAACCCGTTCTCCTCCGCGAACACGCGGTAAAACAGGTCGGGGCTGAACTGGTAAAAGCCGTGGCCCACCAGGTTGTTCGCCGGCACTTCCACCTGCAGCGTGCCGCCCACCTTCGTCATCTCCATGCAGTTCTTGATCGCCTGCGGGAAGTTGAACACGTGCTCGAGCGTGCCCCCGTCGGCGACGAAGTCGTACTTCCCCTTCAGGTGATCCGGGACCGGCTGGTTCAAATCGTGCACGTGCGTCGCGTGCTCGTACGCGCTCGCGTCGATCGACTCGACCTCGGTCGCGCCGAGCAGCTTGAACAGCGGCTCGGCGTACACCGGGTGCTCGGCCAAAAACTCGTCGTACCGCTTGTAAAGCTCGGGGTCCAGCGTCTGGATCAAATCGCGCAAGTCGTGGGGCGAGATGAACAAGTTGAGCCGCCCGACCGTGAGGGTGCGATCGAACTTGCAGCCCGCGCGCCGCGCGCTGACGAGTGTTTTGACGTGGTGCCAGTTTACGCCCATGTGACGACTTCCAGTCCCTTCCGCGCGATGTGCCGACGAGCCGGCCGAGGTGGGCGCGCACCACGCCGGCGCGCGCGACCCAATCGGCGTACATCATGCGCCCGGTTTCCGAACCGGTCAAAACGATCCGCTAAACGCCGCGGCCGCGCGGTTATCGGACGCTAGTCCCGCCCGCCGTCGAGCCCCCGCCCCTTCGAAACTCCGCGCCCGCTTCTAATCGCCGTTGGCCGGCCCCTTGCATAACCTCCCTCACCTTCGCGCCCAAAACCGTCGTTCGAACAACTGAGGAACGTCCCCGATGATTTGGATCTGGATCGGCTTCGTCGCCCTCATCCTCGTGTTGCTCGCGCTCGACCTGGGCGTGTTCAACCGCAAGGACCACGTCTTCAAGGTCCGCGAGGCCCTGGGCTGGAGCGCGTTCTGGATCAGCCTCGGCCTGGCGTTCACCGTCTTCGTCTACTTCTGCTACGAGCGCCACTGGCTCGGCATGGGTCTGAGGCCCGACCCGATTGACGGCGAGTTCCTCAACGGCCACGCCGCCGTCGTCAAATACCTCACCGGCTACGTCATCGAAAAGTCGCTCAGCGTCGACAACATCTTCGTCATCGCGCTGATCTTCACCTACCTCAAGATCCCCGCGCAATACCAGCACCGCGTGCTCTTCTGGGGCATCGTCGGGGCCATCGCGATGCGCGGCCTGATGATCTGGGCCGGTGCCGCCCTGGTGCAGTACCACTGGGTCATCTGGCTCTTCGGCGGGTTCCTCATCTTCACGGGCATCCGCATGGCCATGGCCAAGGACGCCGACCACGATTTGTCCAAGAACCGCGTGCTCAAGGCCGCCAAGCGGGTTCTGCCGTTCACGGACCATTACCACGGCCACAACTTCACCGTCGTCGAGGCCGGCAAGCGCATGTTCACCCCGCTCGCCTTGGCCCTGGTGATGGTCGAGGCGACCGACGTCGTCTTCGCCGTCGACTCGATCCCCGCCATCTTCGCCATCACCGGCGAGCCGTTCCTCGTCTTCACCAGCAACATCTTCGCGATCCTGGGCCTGCGCAGCCTCTACTTCGCGCTGGCCGGCATGATGGACAAGTTCCGCTACCTCAAACTCGCGCTCGCGGTCGTGCTGGTGACCGTTGGCGTGAAGATGCTGACCGCCAAGTGGCTCAAACTCTGGCTGGGCGAGCACTTCAACGTGTACCTGCTCGGCGCGGTCTTCCTGATCCTGATCGTCGGGGTGGTCGCGTCGATCCGCGCCAACCGCCGCGACACGCGAAACGGAAAGATGCCCCACGGCGAACCCAACAATTCCCGCGAGCCTGTCACCGTCGGTGAGTGAGCCCCGGGGGGGTCGGTTCAGCGACTCCGACTCCCTTACGGCTCATACAAATAAAGAAGACCGCGGCAGTTACGCACGCGGTCTTCCGGAGGGGAGAAAATGCGCCGT